>CAYRKX010000004.1:25376-63247 GCA_964425185.1 uncultured Eubacteriales bacterium | reverse complement strand
CCTGTAGAAATTGACCACGCGCCACTCTCCGTGAAGCTTTGGCAAAACTTTACTTGTCCGCTACGCTAATAAAAAAACGGCCTGGAAATCCTATCACACAGCCCCTCAGCTTCCTATATGAAAAATGCCTGCCAGTTGCTGGCAGGCATTTTCGTATCTATGCAGTTTTGCAGGCCAGCTGGAGCGTTGCGGCCGGCTGGAGCGTTGCGGGCCAGCTGGAGCGTTGCGGCCAGCTGGACGTTGCAGCTAGCTGGAAAGACGCGGCCGGCCCATCCCCTCCTACTTCAGCACTTCCTCTGCTATCCTCTTTCCAGACGGCGTCCCGGCCAGGCCGCCGATGCCGGTCTCCCGAAGGTCAGAGATAATCTCGGAGCCGACCTCACCCATGGCATCTATTACTTCATCGCAGGGAATTCGAGACGGGAGACCCGCCAGTGCCATGTTTGCAGAAGACACTGCGTTCACAGCACCTGTCACATTTCGTTTCACGCAGGGAATTTCAACCAGTCCCGCTATGGGGTCGCATACCAGTCCCAGCAGGTTGGTCAGCGCCATTCCGGCGGCATGGGCGCACATATCTGCAGTTCCGCCCTTTATGTCCACCAGCGCCGCAGCAGGCCCATCCCCTCCTACTTCAGCACTTCCTCTGCTATCCTCTTTCCAGACGGCGTCCCGGCCAGGCCGCCGATGCCGGTCTCCCGAAGGTCAGAGATAATCTCGGAGCCGACCTCACCCATGGCATCTATTACTTCATCGCAGGGAATTCGAGACGGGAGACCCGCCAGTGCCATGTTTGCAGAAGACACTGCGTTCACAGCACCTGTCACATTTCGTTTCACGCAGGGAATTTCAACCAGTCCCGCTATGGGGTCGCATACCAGTCCCAGCAGGTTGGTCAGCGCCATTCCGGCGGCATGGGCGCACATATCTGCAGTTCCGCCCTTTATGTCCACCAGCGCCGCAGCAGCCATTGCTGAGGCCGATCCTATCTCTGCCTGACATCCGCCCGAAGCGCCGGCAACGGTAGCACGGTTGGCAATAACCTCTCCAAACGCCCCAGCCACAAAAAGGCCGCGCACAGCCGCTTCCCGCGTGATAAGCCCTTCATACAGCAGCGGAAGGATTACAGCCGGCAGCACACCGCAGCTCCCCGCCGTGGGTGCCGCGACAATCCGTTTCATACATGCATTGGCCTCGGCCGTCTTCAGCGCTTCCTGAATGACTGCGTTAATATACGGCCCTCCCAGGAGGTTTTTAGCCTCCGCGTACTTGGCAGCCTGGCCGCCGGACAGACCGCTTCCTGACCGGTCTTCCGCCTTATAGGACTGACTGGCATCTATCATAACTGCCAGTGCCTCGTCCATCCGGGTCCATACATCGTCCCGGGATGTCCCTTCCTGCTCTACCTCGTCCAGGATAATCTGCTCGGACAGAGGATCTCCGGTTAATTGCGTTACAGACGTATACATATATTAATCCTCCAAATTCAGAACCGTCACTTTAATGACCCCCGGGAGGGCCTGGAGACTGGCGCGCAGCTCATCGGGAATTGGGTCATCGGTTTCCAGTACCATAACCGCATACCCGCCCCGCTCATTGCGGAACAGCTGCATCGTGGCAATGTTAATTCGCTGCAGTGACAGCAGCGTCGTAACAGCTGCCACATGTCCCGGGACATCCTGGTTATGGACAATCAAGGTGTTCTCTTCACCGCTGAAATCCGTGGTAATGCCGTCAATCTCCAGAATCCGGATCTGGCCGCCGCCAACGGACGAACCGACAACTTCCAGCTCTCTGCCGTTTTCTCCGGTCAGCTCCAGCTTGGCTGTATTCGGATGGGCATTCCGCATTTCCCCTGTGTCGAAGCTCACCTTAAGCCCTTTCTCTTTGGCAATTTCCAGACTGTTCGCAATCTGGAGATCGTCCTGCTGCATGCCCAGCAACCCCGCAGTCAGCGCGCGGTCTGTACCGTGTCCCCGGCCTGTCGCCGCAAAACTTCCGTAAAGGGTAATATGAGCTTTGACCGGCCGTTCGCCGAGCAGCCTCCGGGAAATCAGGCCAATCCGGTCCGCCCCGGCTGTGTGGCTGGAGGACGGCCCGACCATAACCGGGCCAATGACGTCAAAAATTCGCATAGCACACCTCAATAAGCAAAAAGTATCGTGATATTTTAGCCGGTTTTTCCCGGGCGATATAGTTTTTATCAGAACAACAAAATTGTCGCACATCTGACCTACTTCGTGCAACTTATAACAATTTTTGTCAAAGAATCCCGGTTCTCGCCAAAAAAATCGAGAAAAGTTTGTTAAATCGTTGACAATTTGTTGACTTTGAAAGTTCGAAACGACTATAATAAACCACGTTAACAATTTATCTCTAACCTTTAGGAGGGTTTCACAATGGCACGAGTATATAACTTCTCTGCAGGTCCTTCGATGCTGCCGGAGAGCGTTCTGGAGAAAGCCGCTGATCAGCTTCTTGACTATGAGGGCACTGGCGAATCCGTTATGGAGATGTCCCATAGATCTCCGGAATTCCAGGCCATTATCGACAAAGCCGAGGCCGACATCCGCGACCTCATGAACATCCCGGACAACTACAAAGTTCTGTTCCTTCAGGGCGGCGCTTCCACACAGTTTGCAGCCATCGCATTGAACTTCATGAACAAGAACAATAAAGCGGACTACATTGTCACCGGTAACTGGTCCAAGAAGGCCATGCAGGAGGCATCCCGCTACGGTGATGTCAAAGTTGTCGCCTCCTCCGAGGATAAGAACTTCACCTATGTTCCTGACTGGGACTACAGCCAGTTCCGCAAAGATGCAGATTACCTCTATTTCTGCATGAACGAGACTGTTTACGGAAACACCATCCGTAACATTCCGGATGTAGATGTTCCTATCATCGCCGACATCAGCTCCTGCTTCCTCAGTGAGCCTATTGACGTTACAAAGTTTGCCATGCTCTACGGCGGAGCTCAGAAAAACGTCGCTCCGGCAGGCCTGACCATCTGCATCATCCGTGAGGATATGCTCGGCAATGCCATGGATATCTGCCCTACCATGCTCAACTACAAGACTATGGCTGACAAAGGTTCCATGTACAACACGCCTCCCTGCTGGTGCATCTATATGGCCGGTCTGGTCTTCCAGTGGCTCAAGAAAATCGGCGGTCTCACCGAGATGAAGAGAAGAAATGACGCCAAGGCCAAACTTCTCTACGATGCTCTGGACAACTCCAAAATGTTCAAGTCCACGGTTCGTCCGAAAGACCGTTCTATTATGAATGTACCTTTCGTTACCGACAGTGATGAGCTCAACAAGAAGTTCATCGCCGGGTGCAAGGAGAACGGAATGATCAACATCAAAGGTCATCGTTCCGTCGGCGGCATGAGAGCTTCCATCTACAACGCCATGCCAATTGAAGGCGTCGAGAAGCTTGTCGCTTACATGAAAGAGTTCGAGAACGAGAACACCAAATAAGGAGAACCAGGTATGTATAATGTACTGACTTTAAATAAAATTTCACCGGCCGGCTTGAATCAGCTCGACCCCGCGAAATATGTATATGGAGACAACATTGAAAATCCGGATGCCATCATTGTCCGTTCTGCAAAAATGCATGACATGGAGCTTCCGGACAGCCTTCTGGCCATTGCCCGTGCCGGTGCCGGTACCAACAACATTCCAGTTGATAAGTGCACAGAAAAGGGCATTGTTGTTTTCAACACCCCAGGTGCCAACGCCAACGCAGTAAAAGAATTGGTTATCTGCGGCCTGCTTCTCGCCTCCCGTAAGATTGTTCCGGGAATTGACTTCGCCAATTCCCTCAAAGGCAGCGGCGACGAGTACAGCAAGAAAGTTGAGAAAGGCAAATCTGCCTTCAAGGGCCCGGAAATTCAGGGCAAGAAACTCGGCGTTATCGGCCTTGGTGCTATCGGCGTTCTCGTAGCCAATGCAGCGAAAGGGCTCGGCATGGAAGTTTACGGTTATGATCCGTACCTTTCCGTCGATGCAGCCTGGAACCTCTCCAGCACCATTCATCATGCTGCAAAGCTCGACGAAATCTTCGCCAACTGCGACTACATTACTGTTCATGTACCTCTTAACGATGATACAAAGGACACCATCAATGCAGAGTCCATTGCCAAGATGAAAGACGGCGTCCGCATTCTGAACTTTGCCCGCGGCGGCCTGGTTAACACCGACGACATGATTGCTGCTCTCGGCAAGGGCAAGGTTGCTTCTTATGTCACTGACTTCGCAGAAGATGCACTTCTCGGCGTTCCCGGTGTTGTGGCTATGCCTCATCTCGGCGCCTCTACTCCGGAGTCTGAAGACAACTGTGCTCACATGGCCGCTTTTGAGCTCTCTGAGTATCTGGAGTCCGGCAACATCAAGAACTCGGTTAACCTGCCGAACGCCGAGATGCCGCTCAAGGCAGCTCACCGTTTGACCGTTATCCATAAGAACGTTCCTAACGTTATCAACAAGGTAACCGGTCTCTTTACCGACTTCAACATCACCGACTTCATGAACCGCTCCAAAGGCGACATTGCCTACACGATTGTAGACACCGATGCTGAGCTCACTGATGAAATCGTTGACACCATTAAAAACATGGAAGGCGTCATCCGCACCCGTGTGGTTAAGTAAGACCGTACAAAAAAATTGAATCTGTTCAACCCGGCTCTGACCAATTTGCTATAAGGATTTTGATATAGCAAATTAGTGAAGGAGCCGGATTTTTTATGTCCTACCATGAAATTACTTATCCATCCGCCAACAAGCGTGACACGATCCAAGCCTTCTACTGGATTCCGCTGGACCAGCCCAAAGGCATTATCCAGGTCATCCACGGATTTGGCGAGCATGCCCGCCGTTTCTGGCATTTAATTGACGCGCTCTGCGAGGACGGCTATGTTGTCTATGCAGATGACCATCTCGGTCACGGTGCAACCGGCATCAACAACGGTCACATCGGCGATCCACATGCAGGAAGCTAGAAAACATTCGTAGACGACGAAAAGAAGCTGTACGATATTGCGAGAGAACAGTATTCTGACATTCCATACTATGTCTTTGGGCACAGCTGGGGTTCTCTCCTCACCCGTGCCCTTGCCGCATATTACGGGGACGATATTACAGCAGTTGTGATTGGCGGGAACATTTCCCACTGGAAAGGCATTGAGACTGAGCTGAAGGATCCCGAGTTTGAGAAAGCCTATCAGACAGATCCTGACGGCGACGGCACGAAATTCACAACGAACGGGACTCCCGTCCGGACGTGGAAAAAACCATCTTAGAGTTCTTTAATCAGCACGGATTCGTTTTCTTACATAAAAAAGGGCTCGCACAGTCTGGCTTCTGCCTTCTGTGCGAGCCCGCTTTCTATTTAGGATAACTTCGTCTTGTGACGTCTTAAAGCTTTGCGAGCACTTCACTCAGGGAGATCATAACCGGCATGGTAATCAGCGAGAACAGCGTCGAGACGGACACCATCTCAGAACCAAGCTCGGGGTTTTTGTCGTACTTGGTAGCAAACATAACGGCCTTGGCTGCGACCGGCGAGCAGGCGCCAATGGAGACCGCGACGAATACAGTCGGATCCACATGGAACGGCAGCATAACCGCCATGGTCAGCAGCGGCACGCCGAGAAGGCGCAGCGCAATGGCCAGATACTGCTTCTTGTTCTGTGTCAGGTCCTTAAATTTCAGGTTGCCGAGATAGTAGCCGATAATGAACATGGGTACCGGGACATTCAGGCCGGCAATGTAGTCAATGGGCGCCTCAATGACCTCCGGAAACCGGAACTGCGTCAGGAACAGGATAAGTCCAAGCAGCATGCCGATAATGCCGGGGTTAACCAGCAGCTTGCGCACTGTGATTTTTTCCGTGCCGGCACTCATGGTCTTCAGGCCGTAGGTCCACAGGATAACATTGAATACGGCAATAAACATGGCTCCATAAAAGACGCCGTCCGCGCCCAGAATGGCCTGCTGAATAGGCAGTGTCATGAATCCGCAGTTTCCGAAAATAACTGCGAACCGCATTATTAATTCGTTTGCGCGGTCCTTGTCATGGATAATGAGATGGGCCAGCAGTATAGCAATAAAATGACTGGCAAAAGCCGCTATGGTCGCCACGAGTAGGCCTTTCATAAGTGCCGGGTTCTTGTCCCGCTGGAACGACTGCATCATGAGACATGGGGTGACAAAGTAGAGAACAATGTTGTTCATGCCCTTGACGACAGTCTCGTTCAGGAAGCCAACTTTCTTACAGATGATGCCGATGGCAATGAGAATAAAGAGAATAACGATCTGATGCCCAACTGTGAGCATTGTGCTGACCAAGCGACCACAACCTTACTGTACAAATTTAGAGTTTAAGTTTAGCACATTCCCGGGCGATTCACTAGTATATTTCTGTTTTTGACTTGTTTTCAGGGTGGCGCTAATTTATAATTGTTTATATAAAGATAAGTGGTTTTAGCAAGGAGAGATGGAATCATGAAAAAGAACCGTTCGAAACTGATTGTATTGCTTCTCGCCGTTGTCATGATTTTCGTTCTCAGCTCCTGCGGATCGGGATTCATCAAAAACGGCTGGGACTATGAGGCCAAAGGGGTTCATTACAGCCCCGGTTTTGCCGCTGGACAGGTTGTTAACCCAGATGAGGCTGCAGAGCACAATGTGCAGGTTAACGCTGACGGATCTGCCGGTATTCCCGCATATTCCCTGAAGGCACCGGATGCCAACGGCAACACCATTGATGTTGCAGGTACCCCGGACTCCATCAATACAACCACACAGCCAATTGTTCAGTAATTTCTTTACCGGCTGATTTAAAATTAGAACTTGAAAGACACGCTGCTTCGTCAGCGTGTCTTTTTTTGTTTGCGGCCTGAGGCTCATGGGGATGGGACAGTGGGCAAAGCACAAATTAGCAATCAGTTAGCCCCATGACGGTAAACTGGCTGCTATTGCCGGGTTCAGTCTGGACCGGGTTCAAGAGCCGCCCCGGTTAACGTCCTGCTCTGGGCAGAAAAAGTCCTCAGGAAGCTCAAACTTCTTGAGGACTTTCAGTTTGTATCTTAATAGGTCAGAGTCTTGCAGTTCGGCTAAAATCAACCTCTGACAGCGCCGCCGTTTCTATGTTCAGCGACTTCCCGGCCTACCGCGTTGTTCTGCTCCGGTGCTGGAGCACGACGACGGGAGTAAACAGCCTCAGCTGTGGTGCGCTGACGTGGAGCAGCGGAGCTGGACCGGCGTCTAGCAGCAGTCGTATTTCTTCTGGCTGTAGTCCGTCTTCTCGTTGTAGCCTGTGGAGCAGCTCTCCGCGTTGTCGTATGGCGTCCCGCATTTGCATTGCTGGCCCGTTTAGTAGTTTTCTTATTATTGTCTCTCAACCGGTCCCAGATGCTCTCCGCTTTCTTTGTCGTCTTCGGCTTTACCTTTGCCTGAGTTGCAGTCTGTGCGTCTCTGTGGAACTGTGTAGTCATGTTCGGTGAGAGTGTATATTCGTCCCCGGCAATATCGTTGTTTCCAAACTCATCGTCGGAAATCATGGAAGTGCCCTCCTGAGGAGTTCCCTCTTCGGCAACTTTATTTCTATGGCCGTTGACAATGAGAACGGCAACCAGTGCAATAACCAGTGCAGCAATAATGCAGATGAGCGCGGTAAGCAGCTTTTTGTTGCTCCCGTCTCCGCCGTTCCGACGTCCACCGCCGCGGCGTCCGCCACCGCCATTTCCGGCATCTGCGCCGTAACCGTTATCATAATAGGAATCATCGTAGTATTGGCTATCGCCGTACTGGTCGTCACTGTACTGGCCATCCCCGTACTGGCCGTCATCGGGATACTGCGTGTCCTGATACTGAGAGTCATCATAGTACTGACCATCATTGTACTGACCGTTGTCCGAATACTGGGAATCCTGATACCCGTACTGGTCGTCATAATAGTTCTGGTCCCCGGAATTTTCCTGGGAGTAGAACGACTCGTCGACATTATAGGTATCGTCTTTCATATAACGTTCACGGGCCCGAGCATTGTAGTCCTCGTTGGAGCCGCCGCTGCGGCTTCTTCTGTTCTTAGCCATACTCTCCTCCGTTTTATTTATGATACTTTCCGCCCCGGTCTATCATGTAGGCCCGGTAAATCTGTTCCAGCAGCATTACTCTTGCCAGCTGGTGCGGAAACGTCATTTTTGACATGGACAGCTTCGCATCTGCGCGCTGTTTAACCTCATTCGCCAACCCGTAGGAGCTGCCAATAATAAAGACAACCTGGCTCCTTCCACTTACGCCGATATCTGCAAGTTCACGGCTGAACTGTTCGGACGACCGTTCCTTTCCCTCAATACAGAGGGCATAGACATACGCGCCCGCAGGGATTTCGGACAAAATAAGTTTCGCCTCGCTCTGCAGCGCGGCGTCAATCTGAGCCTTCGACGGGTCCATTGGGAGCCGTACGGGAGTTTTTTCTATTATAGTCAATTTACAAAAGGCGGTCAATCGTTTGGAATACTCCGCCACGGCATCACGCAGATAGGACTCTTTCAGCTTTCCGAGGCAGATGATGGTGACATGGGTCATCAGCCTACCTCCGTCATAAAGACATCATTTCTCGGGGCGACATTCAGCCGGATATCCAGATTCAGCTCCGCACCATCCTGTTTCAGCGAGGCGGCCGAAGTCTGATACGCAAGCTCCGGAATATTGTTGTTGGTGCTGAGGTGACCAAGGATAATCTCCTGCGTCCCGCTCTCCAGAAGCTCTGCTGCTGTCTCCGCTGCGACATCGTTGTTCAAATGTCCCTTATTCCCGGCGATCCGCCGTTTGAGCGGATACGGGTACGGGCCGTTATACAGCATGTTAACGTCATGGTTGGATTCTAAAAGAATGGTGTCGCTGCCGAGAATGGCATTTCGAACTTCCTCAGTGACAACTCCCAGGTCCGTAGACACAGTGACTCTCTTCCCATTGGAAAGGGTAACCGTGTATCCTACCGGTTCAGCCGCATCATGTGAGGTGTGAAAACACTCTATATGGAAGTCTCCAATATCTGCATAGTCGGTCATCTGAAACACATCAAATGCATTGGTAAAACATCCCTTGGCCTCCATGGCCTTCAGGGTCCCCAGCGTAGAATACACCGGTGTATGGTGGCGGTTGCAGAACACGCGGAGTCCGGCAATATGGTCCCGGTGTTCATGAGTGACAAACAGCGCTTTTACCGCTTCCGGCGAAATTCCGATCCGCTCCAGAGCCAGAGTCGTCTGCTTGGCATTTTTCCCAATGTCAATCAGAATGCCCTCCGATTCGGTGCCTATATAGGTGGAATTTCCGCTGCTTCCGGAATACAGAGTACAAAACTTGTACATCCATGCGCCCCTCTCTGTGCGTAATCAAAACTAAATTTCAAAACAAAAGGGATGCTTCAAGAAGCACCCCTGAATTCTCACTCTGTCATCAGCCGGCAGACTGCATCTTGTTATCCTCATCCTCTACGATGGGAACCCGTTTCATGTCAGCACCGATAGCCGTAAATTTCTCAACCACATTTTCATATCCACGGTCGATAAAGATGACGTTCTCAATTTCCGTAGTCCCTCTTGCGGCGAGTCCCGCAATAATCATCGCGGCGCCCGCGCGGAGGTCATCCGCCTTGACGGGGCATCCGTTGAGGTGATCCACGCCCTGAATAATGGCAATCTTGCCATTGACCTCAATGTTGGCTCCCATACGCGTCAGCTGGTCAACATATTTAAAGCGGTTGTCCCAGACGCCTTCTGAGACAATGCTGGTCCCCTTTGCCAGGGTCAGTACAGTAGCCATCTGCGGCTGCATGTCTGTGGGATAGCCCGGATGAGGCATGGTCTTGATATTACATTTGCGCAGCTTTGTCGGGTCAGAGATAACACGAACGGTGTCGTCCCCCTCTTCAACAGTTACGCCGCACTCTTCAAACTTGGCGGTAATGGATTCCAGATGCTTCGGAACCACATTCTTAATCAGAACGTTTCCACCGCATGCGGCAACAGCAGCCATATACGTCCCCGCCTCAATCTGATCCGGAATAACGCTGTACTCTGCGCCGTGCATTTTGGAGACACCGCGAATTTTAATGACATCCGTACCGGCACCTCTGACATCTGCTCCCATGGAGTTCAGGAAGTTTGCCAGGTCAACAATGTGCGGTTCCTTAGCAGCATTCTCAATGACGGTCATACCGCGGGCCTTAACAGCCGCAAGCATAACATTCATAGTTGCGCCGACGGAAACGACATCCATGTAAATGGAATTTCCGGTCAGGTTTTTGGCCTCTGCGTGAACAATGGCATTTTCTTCCATCTCCACCTCAGCGCCGAGAGCCTCAAATCCTTTGAGATGCTGGTCGATAGGACGTACCCCGCCAAAGTTGCAGCCGCCGGGCATGGCGACTCTCGCTTTGGAATCTCTTCCCAGCAGAGCACCGAGCAGATAGTAAGAAGCCCGGAGATGCTTGGTGAGCTCATACGGAACGGTATGTGAATTTAAATGTGTGGTATCAATGTCAAATGTATGTGCATTCACCATGGTAATCTTTGCGCCCATGGCGGAAAGCATCTTTAACATGTAATGGACATCGCTGATGTCCGGAATATTTTCAATTCTGCATGGACCCTCGGCAAGAAGGGTTGCGGGTAAAATAGCTACGACGGAATTCTTGGCGCCACTGATGTTGACTTCACCGTACAGTTTGTGTCCGCCGTTGATGACGAATTTGTCCAACAGTTTCACTCCCCAATCACAAATAAAGACTGTTGTGTGCAAAAATATATAAAAAAGTAAATTTCAAAAAAAATAGAGTTCTCTGCTAAAAACTCTTAGGTATTATAGCATTCAACGAATTTATTTTAAAGTTTAATTCACGGATTTTTCACATGTTGTGCAATAAACCCACAATTTCTACCATATCTTCTGGCAAATTCGCTTCGACTGTAATTTCCTGACGGGTGTACGGATGAATAAATTTCGCCCTCCCGCAATGTAGAGCGTGACGTTTTATGTCATCCCGCTCCGGTGCGCCATACATGACATCACCAACCAGCGGTGTCCCCTGAGACGCAAAATGCACTCGAATCTGATGCGTTCTCCCGGTCTCCAGATGAATTTCCAGAAAAGTAATCTTCCCATCCGTCTTCAGCGCTTTCCAGTGCGTTACAGCGGGAACTCCGCGGGGGTCAACCGAGCGTGTCGTTTTCATAGGGTCTGGCCGGTAAATGGGAGCGTCAATGGTTCCGCTCCCTTCATAGGCACCGTTTACCAGAGCGTAATACGTTTTTCGCACCTTGCCCTGCAGCGGCGATGCAGCGAACTTGTTCCGCGCGCACACCACGATGCCTGACGTTCCCTTGTCCAGACGGCCGACAGCCCGAAACACAAATGGACCGCTGTAGTGGTCAGCGAGCCAGTCAGCGAGCGTGTCCCCCTGATGATTATGGGACTGGTGCACGGCAAGACCGGCGGGTTTGTCCACTGCCACAATATCCTCATCCTCGTACAGGATTACGGGCTCCGGGACCGGCTCGGAAGGGTGAAACCCCTGACGCCGGGACCGGAGGTCCGCATCAATTCGTGGCGAGTCGTCGGGGAGGTTCACCACAAGTGAATCGCCCGTGTGGATATAGTCTATGGTACGGATTGGCTCCCCGTTGCACAGGATACCGTTGTCGTGGAACTTCAGGTTCCGGATGACACGAGACGAAAGTCCCGCATGCCGTTTCAGGAAATGCAGGACTTTCGAGCCTTCATATTCAGTTGGAATGGTATATTCCAGCGTTCTCAATCGTTCTTGCCTCTCTTGAAGAAGAAGATAGTTCTCATTTTAATGTGCTTGGCAACTGGCATGAGATTCTTGTAAACCCAGTAGCGGAACTTATTTCCAACAAGCATATACTCGCCAATGAACTCGGTGTAATGGGCACCGAAGCTCAGCTTGAAGGAGTTAATGCCCTTGAAGTTCTCACGCGGCTCGCACTTGCCGAGAGTTCCCTCGGGGCCGGGCTCCTTGGGGTTGTCACAGAGAATATAGCCGAGGTCGTGGTAATCCATGCCCTCATCAATACTCTCGCACAGACGCAGGTAGTTGAGATAGTGAGAGGAACGGGTCTGGTTGCGGACAATGTTGCGGGATCCGCCAAAGACGCAGGAGCCGAAGCCGCCGTAGCGGATAGTCAGGCCGCCGCCGATAGGAATGACCTCGTCGGGGCCGTAGTCCTTGGTCTCCTCCATACGTTTCTCATAGTTCTTGGTGTTATTGTCAATGACCTGAATGTCGTTCTTCAGGCCCTTAATTCTCTTCTGCGGGGCAGTCTTCAGAGCTTCTTCCTTCTGTGCCCGCTCAGCAAGGCGCTCGTTCTGGAGCTTGGTATCCTTGCCCTTGTCATAGTAGACAATGGTAACATCCGTATAATCTTTCAACACAGAGATGAGTGTGGTGAGATACTCCTTGTCTCTATGGGTAAAGCTCTGCCGCTCAGACGTATCATTCATGCAGAGAATGAAGTCGTCAAGAATCTGCGGGTCTTTCTGAATGTCATCCCAGGTGTAGCGCTTGGAGGTCAGCCCTCTGCTGTTGCCAACGCGGACAGAATACCGGACGCCCTTCTCACATTTTTTGAGAAGTTTCTTGGCGGGAATCATGTCGCCGTTTTCATCCTTCAGCGGAATAAATGTCTGAACCGGATGCTTGTACGTATACGAGTCAAGATCCGTGTTGAGCTTGTAGCCAAGGCTGGTCAGAAGCTTGTGGGCCTCAATGCCCTCATCATGGACCTCGCCGTCCACACGCAGAACAATCGGCGGGTCGACAATGAAGACAAACGCTCCGGCCTTCTTCATTTCGCCCTTAATAAACGTGACAAACTCGCTCTGGAGTTCTTTATTTGTGTAATCGGAGACGGTGCCGTAGGGGACATACCAGAGCTTTCCGGCAACCGGAAGATTCCGCTCCAGGACCAGGCAGGTCAGAACTCGCTTCCCCTCTTCGTCAAAACCGCTGTAGAGATGGGAGTTCCACCCCGTCTTAACATGCGGCCAAAGGGAACACTGCTGGTACTGCCCGTGGTGTTCCTCCACAAATTGATCAAAACTTTTCAGATCGGTTTCCGGCCGGAAACTGTACATGCTGTTTCCCCCTCATATGGTAATGCCGCGGGCGCGGAGTGCCGCCTTAATGTCAGCTTCCTCGTCGAACGGCTCTTTTTTGCCTTTAACTTTCATGAATTTTTCGTGGCCCTTGCCGCAGCACAGCAGGATGTCTCCGTCCTGGAGCATGTTTACGGCGTAAGCTACCGCGTCGTCTCGATTGACGATAATTTTATATTCTCCACCCTGTTTTGCCACAAAGCCCGCAATCTCTTTACAGATTTTGGACGGGTCCTCAAAGCCAGGGTCGTCTGTAGTAATAATGGTATAGTCCGCAAGCTTTCCGGATGTCGTCCCGAGCTCCTCGCGGCGCAGCTGCGCCCGGTCCCCGACTGAGCCAAACAGCGTAATGACTCTCTTAGGATGGTAGGCCCGGACAGTCTGAATAATACTCTCCAGGCTGAGCCCGTTGTGGGCGTAGTCAATTAAAATGCCAAAGCGGTCTGACATGTAGACCACCTGAGCTCGCCCAGGAATTCGAACCTGTTTCATACCCTCCTGTAACTTCTCTGCAGGAATTCCGAGGAAGTCACAGACGGAGATGGCAGCCAGTGCATTCTCTACCGAGAAGTCGCCCGGTGTACTCAAATCCATGGTGCAGATTCTCTGTCCGTTATGGGACAGGTCAAAGCGGATACCCATGAAGCCGTCATATCGGGTCGGCACCTCATTGGTAGCACGATACTCGGCCTTTTCACTGTGACCGTAGAAGATTTTCCGGCCCGGGACATGTTCCAGCATATCCGGAGATTCCGGAGCGTCAATGCAGGCTGCGGCCTGGTCGCAGAGGTCAAAGAACGCTTTTTTGCATCCATAGTACTCTTCGAACGTCTTGTGTTCATGTCCGCCAATATGGTCTGGGGAGATGTTGGTAAAGACTCCGCAGAAGAACCGGGTGCAGTCTACCCGGTGCCATTTCACACCGAGAGAGGACACCTCAACCGCGCAGACTTCTACGCCGTCGTCTGCCATCCTGCGGAACAGTTTCTGCAGCTCATAGGACTCCGGTGTGGTGTTGACCGTAGCAACTTTTTTGCCGTTCCACTCCGCTCCGGCGGTGCCAATAAGTCCGGTCTTAACGCCGGCGTTCTCCAGGACTGATTTGATAATGTAAGTCGTGGAGGTTTTGCCCTTGGTTCCGGTAATGCCGACAACCTTCAGGTCATGAGACGGATGATGGAAAAAGTTGTCTGAGAGACCAGCGAGAGCCGCGCGGGAATTGTCCGTCACATAGATGTTGGCGGACCCGTCCGCCGGGAGACTGGCAGCTTCCTCTCTCCCCGCCTGGATGACAAAGTCCCGGCATCCCTGGTCATAGGCTTTCCTCGCATATTTGTGACCGTCCGTCTCCGCACCGACCATGGCAACAAACAGGGTTCCCGCCACGGCTTTTCTCGAGTCATAGACAATATCGGAAATTTCTGTTTCCGAACCCGTCTCAGACTCCGAGAGCACGACATATTTCAGGCCGTCAGTTACTTCTCTGAGCTTCATGAACGCACCGCTTTCTGAGTGAATCTCGTTTACACGGTTTGAATTATAGGAGAATGAAAATACGATGTCAACCGAGACAAAAGTACGCCTTGCAAAGGGATATTCTCAATTGTATAATATTTCTACTTATGTATTAGGAGGAAAGCGCATGTCGAACGATCTTGCTACTCGATATGATCCCTCCGAGTTTGAAGACCGAATTTATGACTTCTGGCTCAAGGGAAATTATTTTCATGCCAATCTGGATGAATCGAAACCAACATATACCGTCGTCATCCCACCGCCAAACATCACCGGGCAGCTCCATATGGGACATGCCCTTGACAATACATTACAGGACATCTTAGTCCGCTATCACCGCATGAAGGGTTATGACACCCTCTGGATTCCCGGAACGGACCATGCCTCCATCGCCACAGAGGCTAAGATTGTAGAGTCGCTCCGTAAGGAAGGCAAGACCAAAGAGGAAATTGGAAGAGACGAATTTCTCAAGCTTGCCTGGAAGTGGAAAGACAAGTACGGCGGACGCATTATTGAGCAGCTGAAGAAACTGGGCTCCTCCTGTGACTGGGAGCGTGAGCGGTTCACTCTCGACGAGGGCTGTTCCAAGGCAGTCCGCGAAGTCTTCTGCAACCTCTACGAAAAAGGTCTCATTTACCGCGGTGAGCGCATCATCAACTGGTGCCCGCACTGCAAGACCACAATTTCTGACGCCGAGGTCGAGTATGAGGAGAAAGACGGCAGCTTCTGGCACCTCCGCTATCCGTTTGCAGACGGTTCCGGGTATCTGGTTCTCGCCACTACCCGTCCAGAGACCATGTTCGGCGACACCGCTGTAGCCGTCAATCCGAAAGACGACCGGTATAAGGACATTGTCGGCAAGAAGCTGATTCTTCCTATCATGAACAAGGAAATCCCCATCGTCGCCGACGACTACGTTGACATTGAGTTTGGTACCGGCGTCGTAAAGATTACCCCGGCCCATGACCCGAACGACTTTCAGGTTGGACAGCGTCATAATCTTCCTATTATAAATGTAATGACCGAAGACGGTCATATGAATGAAAATGTCCCGGAGAAATACCAGGGCATGGATACCATGGAGTGCCGGAAGGTTCTCGTACAGGATCTTCAGGATCAGGGCTATATTGAGAAAATCGAGCCCATGAAGCACAACGTCGGTACGTGCTACCGCTGCGGCACTGTTGTTGAGCCGAGAGTCTCCAAGCAGTGGTTCGTCAAGATGAAACCGCTGGCCGGCCCGGCTATTGACGCCGTCAAGAACGGCGACATCAAGTTTGTCCCCGAGCGTTATGACAAGACCTACTTCCACTGGATGGAAAATATCCGCGACTGGTGTATTTCCCGCCAGCTCTGGTGGGGCCACAGAATTCCTGCCTGGTACTGCGACGACTGCGGACACATCACCGTTTCCCGTACCGATCCTACAGAGTGCGAGCACTGCCACAGCAAAAACATCCATCAGGATCCTGACACTCTGGACACCTGGTTTTCTTCCGCTCTCTGGCCGTTCTCTACACTTGGCTGGCCGGACGACACCCCGGAACTCCGCCACTACTTCCCGACGGACGACCTGGTCACCGGCTATGACATTATCTTCTTCTGGGTTGCCAGAATGATCTTCTCCTCGGAAGAGCAGATGCATCAGGCTCCGTTCCACACCGTCTTCATCCACGGTATTGTCCGGGATGAGCAGGGACGAAAGATGAGTAAATCGCTCGGAAACGGAATTGATCCTCTGATTGTCATCGACAAATACGGCGCTGACGCGCTCCGTTTCACGCTGGCAACCGGAAATCATCCCGGTAACGATATGCGGTTCTCTGACGAGAAGGTCGAGGCCTCCCGCAACTTTGCCAACAAGCTGTGGAATGCATCCCGTTTCATTCTGATGAACCTCGACGGAACCGAGAAGCCGGCCCATCTGCCCGACCTCGACAAGCTGACCCTGGAAGACAAATGGATCCTGTCCAAGTTCAATACCCTTGCCAAAGAGGTCAACTACAATATTGACCACTACGAACTCGGTGTTGCCGTCTCCAAGCTCTACGACTTTATCTGGGAGCAGTTCTGTGACTGGTACATTGAGATTGCCAAGCTTCACCTCAACGCAGGCGGCGAAGAAGCGGCCCGTGCCAAAGAGGTCCTCATCTATGTCATGGACGGCATTCTGAAACTGCTTCATCCGTTTATGCCGTTCATTACCGAGGAAATCTGGCAGCACCTCCCGCATGAGGGTGAGACCATCATGCTGGCCAAGTATCCGGAGTACAGGGAAGAGCTCAGCTTTGAGCAGGATGAAATCGAATTTGAGCGTGTCATGAACGCCATCCGCGCCGTCCGCAACCGCAGAAGTGAAATGAATATTGCGCCGTCTAAGAAGGCCAAGATCTTCATTGACACGACTTATGTGGACACCTTCACAGAGGGTATTCCTTACATTAAACGTCTGGCCTCCGCTTCTGAAGTTACCGTCGGCGGCAGCTTTAATACCGAGGGTGCTGTGAACGTAGTAACCCCGGATGCCAAGATCTACATTCCTATGAATGAACTGGTCGACTTTGAGGCAGAGCGCAAGCGTCTGGAAAAAGAGCTGAAAAAAGCACAGAAAGATCTCGACTTCTTCAATAAGAAGCTCAGCAATCCCGGATTTCTGGCCAAAGCTCCGAAGCAGGTTATTGAAAAGGACAAGGCTTCTGCTGCCAAGGCTCAGAATCACATTGATAAATTGAAAGAAAGCCTGGAAAAACTCGGCTAAAAGCATTAAGACTGCAGCATTCCGCTGCAGTCTTTTTTTGACCGTCTTTCGGTATCTTTTCAAAACAGAAAAAAGTGCTATAATTGCTAGACAGAATTATTGTTAATGAGAGGAAAGTGACCGCAGGCTATGATTCTCAACAAGAAAGAGCGGGTTATTATTGTCGGCTGCGGCCGGTTTGGTGGAAAACTCGCTATGCTGCTCTCCAACCGCGGATATCAGGTTGTCGTCATTGACAACCGGGACGGTGCCTTTAACAAACTCCCGGAGAGCTTTGGCGGATTCCCCATCATGGCAGACGGCTGCGATCTTGACACGTTAAAATATGCGGAAATTGACGATGCCAGTCTGTTTATTGCCGCTACCGGCAATGACAATGTCAACAGTCTCCTGGCCCAGATTGCCAGCCGGTATTTTGGCGTACCCAATGTCTATGCCCGTTTTGCGGATACCGCAACCGCCAAGATCATTAAGGACTTTAACATCCAGTGCATTTTTCCCTTCAAACTGTCTGTTGCTGCGTTTGAAGAGTCCATGTTCGGACGCGAAGATGACAGTGAGGACGAGGAGGACGATGACGAATGAGAATCTGCATCGCCGGTGGAAGAACACAGGCCGACTTCTTAATTCAGAACCTGAAGGCACAGAAGCACAAGCTCGTTGTCATCAATGAAGATCCGAACTACTGTCAGCATCTGTCCTCCATCCATAAAATTCCCGTCTTCTGCGGAAACCCGAGTAAATACTACATTCTGCAGGAGGCTGACATTGAGGGCTTCGATGTTCTGGTGGCCCTCACCCACAATGACGCCGACAATCTGGCCATCTGTCAGTTTGCCAAGCGCTGCTTCCATGTAAAGAAAGTTATCTGTACGGTGACCAACCCGAAGAATGTAGCGCTGTTCAAGGAACTCGGTATTACAAACGTCATCAGTTCCACCTATATGGTCGCCCAGCATATTACCCAGGCTACTACCGTTGCGAACCTGGTCAATACGCTCTCGTTTGAGGATGACATTATCATCAGTGAAGTCCGAATTGAAAACGACTTCCAGTGTGTCAACAAGAGCCTGCGGGAAATCACCTTCCCGCCCAACACTATTGTGTGCTGCATTATCCGAAAAGGTCAGGACCTCATTATTCCGGACGGCGACAGTACCATCCGGGGCGGCGACCGTCTTCTGGTACTGACCAACCAGAAGAACCAGGCCAAGGCGCTCTCGGCCATTTCGAGGTAACAGCGCCATGATCAAACGAAACACCAAATATCATGATCATCTGGCAGCGGCAAAAGCCATTGCCTACCTGCTGATGCTCATGGGAGCTGTTATTCTGGTTCCCCTTCTGCTTCTGCTATCTCCGAATTATGCAGGAGAGCGGCAATGTGCAACCTGGTTTATTTTCCCCGGAGTTCTGGCTATTTTTTCCGGATACATCATTAAATTTCTGACCTCGGGAACCCGGATCCGCGAATTGAAAAAATTTTACGGATCCATCATTGTGCTGGAAATCTGGATTGTCGCGGTTCTGCTGGGTTCGGTTCCCTTTATGATGAGCGGACAGTTCAACTTTACCCAGGCCGTCTTCGAGACCATGAGCGGCCTGACGACCACGGGATTCACCCTGTTCCCATTCCAGTACGCCGCCCATCTGCGGCTGCTCATTCTCTACCGCTCTCTGCTTCATCTGGTCGGCGGCGTAGGACTGGTTCTGGTACTGACCACGGTTCTCTCCAACGCTTACGGCATGCAGATCTTCTCCGCCGAAGGACATACGGACCGCCTGACCCCGAGTCCACTTCACTCTGCCCGAACCATTCTGTACATCTATGTCGGGTTTATTCTCGGCGGAACCATTGCCTTTGTCATTCTCGGCATGAGCTGGTTCGACGCATTCAATTACTCCGTTTCTGCAGTAGCTACAGGTGGATTTGCTCCACATGCGGACAACATTGGTCATTTTCACACCATTTTTCCTGAGTGGAAAGCTGTAGGAATTGATATAGTCGCCATGGTTTTGATGCTCCTGGGTGCCACCAATTTCATGGCCAGCATGTATTTTCTGCGCGGCCGCTGGAGAGGATTTTTCAAGCACTCCGAGGTTGTCTGCACGTCTGCGCTTCTGGCTGTGTTCACTCCAATTGTCATTGCGGATTATTTCACCCACCACATCGCCGCGACGGTACACCAGAATATCGTCAGCGCGTTCTTTATTACCATATCTACCATCAGCACGACAGGCCTGACCACGGTCAACAATAATCTGAACTCGCTTTCATACGGGCTCGTCCCCATCGTCGTTCTCATGATGATCGGCGGAAACAGTGACTCCACTGCGGGCGGCATCAAGGCCTCCCGGACAGCGCTTGCTCTGAAGTCTCTGGTCTGGGATGTTCAGGACAGCCTCTCCTCGAGCAAGAGCGTCAAGGCCCATCAGATCAACCGGTTCGGCTCTAAAGTTTCAGTTTCGGACAAGGAGCGCTCTCAGAACTACACGTACATTTTCATGTACCTCATTGTTATTTTTGTGGGCACTATCTGTCTGATGATCTGCGGATACGACTTCAAGGACTCTCTGGTTGAGTTTGCCTCTGCACTCGGTACCATCGGTATTTCCATTGGTGTGTGCTCCAGAACCACACCGACTTTCGGGCTCTGGGTTGTCATCATCGGTATGCTGATTGCCCGTCTGGAAATTTATATTTTCATCTTCTCCGGTGCCCGCATACAGGGTGATATTTCCGAATACCACCGGGACCGCGCCATTGCGGAACGCGACCGGTACGACCTCGAAGTAGCCCGGAAGAAACATCACCATCTATTCGACAAAGTCCACAAGGAGACGAAGAATCAATGAATAAAATAAGAGCATTCTTCCGGGAGCGTTCGTTCCTCTCCAATATGGTTCAGACCGTCATCATTATTGTCCTGACGGCTCTGCTCTCCGAGGGAATGGCCGCCGTCAAGACCGTGCCAAATGACTTTAAGCTGCTCTATCTTCTGGCAGTTCTCATTGTCATTCTCCAGACCGAGAGTTTCGGCTGGACGGTCTTCTCCACAATCATGTTTGTTCTGTTCGACGCCTGGGTAACTTTCCACGGGAACGCCAACCCTGACCCGCGCAAGTTTGCGGTATCTACCGTCATCTTTGTTATCATTGCCCTGATTGTCAACGTACTCGCCCTCCGTCTGCAGAAAGAGATGGAGGCATCCCGTAAAAGTGAGAAAATTCAGAAACGGCTGTATGAGGCCAGCAAAGGGCTCATTAAGGTTCGTGGAAGCCAGGAGATCATTGACTACGCCAATGAGGCTCTGGTCAAGCTCGCAGATGCCGATGCTCATGTCTATTTTGACATTCCGCGGAACGACCCGGATGAGGCCAAGAAATGGTGCCTGCGAAATTCCGCCATGTGTGGAAACGGAGAGCTGGACTTTTCCGAAGCACCCAATAAGTACATTCCCATTCAGTCCAACCGCAAGACTAACGGTGTTGCCGTTATAGACTGCAGTGAGCATCCTCTCTCCCCGGTTGTCACCGATCTGATCGTTGCATTTCTCACACAGATCTCCATCGCCATGGAGAGAAATATGCTGGAAGAAAAGAATAAGAAAGAGAGTGCCACCTTCGCCCGGGAGAAAATCAAGGGTGCGGTTATGCGCAGTCTCTCCAACGACATGTATCCGCATATCAAGTCCATTGAGAAGATTGTCAATGAACTGCAGGAGAATCCGGCTCTGACCGATGAAGAAAAGGCAAAGCTGTACCACAAGATCTTACAGGAGACCAGTTTCCTGTCGGATAATGTCGATAATGCTATTGAAATTACGAGTAATAAGTCATGAAGTTAAATATTGTTTTAGTAGAGCCGGAAATCCCGGCCAACACCGGAAATATTGCCCGCACCTGTGCCTGCACTGGTGCGAGCCTCCATATTGTCAAACCCATCTCCTTTTCTCTAGATGAAAAGCATCTGCGCCGGGCCGGCCTGGATTACTGGAAGTACCTGGACGTCACCCTGTACGAAAACCTGTCGGACTTCTTTGAGAAAAACGAAGGTGGGCATTTCTTTTATTACACAACCAAAGCACTGAAGCGTCATACTGACGTCTCCTACCCGGACAACAGCTATCTGGTATTCGGCAAAGAGACCGCCGGTCTCCCGGAAGAGCTGTTAAAAGCCAACCCGCAGTCATGCGTCCGGATTCCCATGATGGATGAGTGCCGGAGTCTGAATCTCTCCAACTCGGTTGCCATCGGCGTCTATGAGACCCTGCGTCAGTGGGATTTCCCGGAACTCCAGTGCCGCGGCGAACTGCATCATCTGAAGTGGTCGGACGGAGACGCCGATCTTGTCAACAAAACCCGCTGAAAATCATTGATATTTCTTTGACTACATGTGCAATCTCCCCTATAATATAGGGTGAAACTCAATGAAGTTTTGTCAATCAATGAGAATTCTATAGAAGGGTTGATGTATCACATGAAATTGAACAAAAAGACAATCGATGACATCAACGTTAAGGGCAAACGCGTCCTTGTACGTTGTGATTTCAATGTTCCGCTCAAAGACGGCAAGATTACTGACGAGAACCGTCTCGTTGCTGCACTTCCAACCATTAAGAAACTCGTTGCCGACGGCGGCAAGGTTATCCTCTGCTCTCATCTCGGCAAGCCGAAGGGCGAGCCCAAACCTGAGCTCTCTCTGGCTCCTGTAGCCGTCAGACTCTCTGAGCTCCTCGGTCAGGAAGTTAAATTTGCAGCTGATGACAACGTTGTTGGCCCGAATGCCAAAGCCGCTGTTGCAGCTATGAAAGACGGAGACATTGTCCTTCTTCAGAATACCCGTTACCGCGCAGAAGAGACCAAAAACGGTGAGGAGTTCTCCAAAGAACTCGGTTCTCTTGCTGACGTATATGTAAACGACGCTTTCGGTACCGCACACAGGGCTCACTGCTCCACTGTTGGTGTCACCAAGTATGTAGACACCTGCGTTATCGGCTACCTCATTGAAAAAGAGATCAAATATCTCGGCAACGCTGTTGAAGATCCGGCCCGCCCGTTTGTTACCATCCTCGGCGGCGCAAAAGTTGCAGACAAACTCAATGTTATTCAGAACCTTCTCAACAAGGCTGACACTCTCATCATCGGCGGCGGCATGGCTTTCACCTTCCTCAAGGCTAAAGGCTATGAGACCGGTTCTTCTCTTGTTGATGACACCAAGCTTGACTACTGCAAAGACATGCTCAAGCAGGCTGAAGAGAAAGGCGTAAAGCTCCTTCTCCCCATTGACAATGTTGTTATTAAAGAATTCCCGAACCCCATCGACGCTGAAGTAGACGCAAAGGTTATCAACTCCGACAACCTTCCGTCTGACAGCATGGGCGTTGATATTGGACCAAAGACTGCAGAGCTCTTTGCTAAGGAAATCTCCAATGCCAAGACTGTTGTCTGGAACGGACCAATGGGCGTATTCGAGAACCCGACTCTCGCCAAAGGTACTCTGGCTGTTGCCAAGGCCATGGCAGACACTGATGCTGTTACCGTTATCGGCGGCGGCGACTCCGCAGCGGCTGTTAACCAGCTCGGCTTCGGCGACAATATGACCCACATCTCCACCGGCGGCGGCGCTTCCCTTGAATTCCTTGAGGGCAAAGAGCTTCCGGGCATTGCTGCTGCAGACGACAAAGACTAAGCCAATAAATGTATTTCCAATAAGGAGTAATTAACATGAATAAAGAACTTCGTACCCCGGTTATTGCCGGCAACTGGAAAATGAACAAGACCCCGAGCGAGGCCGCTGAGCTCATCAAAGCCATTGAGCCGCTCGTAAAGGATGCAACCTGCACTGTTGTTTGCTGCACCCCTTATGTTGACCTTGCTTATGCCCTTGAGTGCGCAAAGGGCACCAACATCCACATCGGTGCCGAGAACGTTCACTGGGCAGATCACGGCGCGTTCACCGGCGAGATCTCCGCTCCCATGCTCAAAGAGATGGGCGTTGAGTACGTAGTTATCGGCCACTCTGAGAGAAGAACTTACTTCGGCGAGACCAACGAGACCGTTCAGAAACGAGTTCGTGCCGCTCTTGACGCAGGCCTGAAGGTTATCCTCTGCGTAGGTGAGACCCTTGAGCAGAGAGAGCAGAACATCACTTTCGAGACCATCGCCATCCAGACTAAGATCGCTCTTACCGGCGTAACTGAGGAAGAGCTCAAGAACATCATCATCGCGTATGAGCCTGTCTGGGCTATCGGCACCGGCAAGACCGCTACGGATGAGCAGGCTAACGAGGTCAACAAGGCTATCCGTGACCTCATCAAGGTTCTCTACTCCGATGAAGCTGGCGACGCTTTCGTTGTACAGTACGGTGGTTCCATGAACGCTAAAAACGCTGCCGGCCTTCTGGCTCAGCCCGACGTTGACGGTGGACTGATCGGCGGCGCTTCCCTCAAGCCTCAGGACTTCGCAACCATTGTAAAGGCTGCTTCCGAGGGCTAAGCTTTACACAAAGCGATAAGTGTATATAGAACAGAGACTGCATCGGTCGGCTTCAGCCGGCTGGTGCAGTTTCTGTTTATTAATGGATAAAAAACAACAGACAAAGGAAAGCGCCTCACGGGAGAGAATCCTGTGGGGCGCTTTCTATTACGCGTCTACATTTTATTTTATTCAGCCTCTTCGGAAGCTGTCTCATTCGAGACCTCTTTTGTCTCTGGTTCCGGTACATACTTCGGCAGTTTCCGATAGTAGAAAATCAGCGCAACGCCGAGTCCGGTAACGGCCGCTCCAAGGAAGTAGGTATTCCAGTTGCCCATGACGGGGTCTGCACCCGGCAGCCACAGGAAATAGGTAGCAATCATTGCAACTGTCAGGAAATACGGAGTGCTCGGATGCATGCCGCGGGTGCTTCCGCGTTTCTGCAGCCAGGTGAAGTTGAAGATCATGCAGCCGGTAACTGTGGTTCCGAACATAATCCATACGAGCGGATCGTCCATGACCGCCCAGAGGTACCAGTAGCCGGCAATGAAAACAATCTGGACTCCCCAGTACATGAGAAGAGCATTTCGGCGGCTCCTGGCGTGCGGGAAAATTTCCGTCTGCAGGTCATACTTGATGGTTTGATAATGTACAACACCTTCCAGTATGAACCAGGCCAGCAGGCCGACCCACAGGAACATGGTAATCCAGTGATGTGTCGGAGAATGCTTGGAGAACCAGGAGGTAAACCCTGCTACATAGACAAAATCGTTGGCAAAGTTGTACATGTTGGTCTGCCACGGCATACCCGCGGCCTTGTCTTTCTTCCCCTGCTTAACCGCCAGTGCATAATAGGCAAAAAAGCAGACAAAAATGAGACCGAGCCCAATAAAATAGCGGACATTCCAGGTGTCCACATTATACAGCGCGGTCACAAGTGAATAATGTTTTCCCATATCGCTTACTCCTCTCTTAAATATATACGCGTATATTTAATAATTTCAGAGTACAGCGGGATTTTTATTTTGTCAATAGAGTTTTTTCATCAGAAACGCATTGCTCTTCGCATAGTCGATTAACGGTGCATTGTCCAGCAGAGACTGGTCTTCGTCCATACCTTCGAGCATCATAAACACACTCATGGTTCGGTACTGGATGTCTTTAGGATCCGGTACATTGCCCGAGGACAGATGTCGGTATAGAAGTTCATAGACGCCGCCCATGACAAAGGCAATGTCGTCAGTATAAGATTCATTGGAGTAGCTGCGGATATAGTTGTCCGCCCAGTTCAACTCTGTCTGGATAAGTCCTTCTGTCAGCTTGCGGTCCGAGAGGATGTCCCGCGTGAAAGTCTGTAACCCGGGTTCACTCAGCAGAAATGCGTAAAAGACCTGCCCAACCAGGTAGAAGTTCACCAGGAAATTGTCCGTTTTCAGATTGGACGCAGCAAAGTAGTCGTCACTGGCATTGAGGATATCCTCCATAAAATGGTAAAGGAAGAGTTCCTTACGGGGAAAGTGAATTTGAATGTTGGTCTTTTCCAGTCCGCAGGCCTCGGCAATATCGGTGTAAGACGTTTTCTTATACCCTTTTTCCCGAAACAGGATGCGGGCCTGCTGTTCAATTTTCTCCTTGCGCTCAACGTTGCGAGGCCGCGGCATAAAATTTCCCCTTTCTTATTTCTGCTCGTTCAACAGCTTTCTGACCTGCCGCCACTCCGGCATATATTGGGTCTCCAGAGCCTTAAAGTCCGGTCCGTGGTTTGGAACCACAGTATGACAGAGCTCATGCAGGATAACATATTCCAGGCATTCTACAGGATGCTGCGCCAGCTGGACGTTCAGGGTAATCTTGTCAGTTGCCGTGTTGCAGGTGCCCCACCGTGTTTTCATATTTCGTGTGGTCCAGGAGGAACATTTTAATCCGGTATAGGCCTCCCACTGGGGAAGCAGGACTTCGGTCCGCTCAATGAGTTCCTTCCGATAAAACTCAACTATGGTCTTGCGGCGTTTTTCCAGGTCAGCGTCCGGCTGTACCGTCATGACAAGCACTGGTTTGCCGTCAGTAGCTGACGTGTCATCCTCCGGATGGTAAAAGGTTACTGCACTTCGAGTTCCTTCCACTGCCCTCAGGATACATGGCTCTCCCCACAGTGGAAGAATCTCGCCATCAACAAACTGCGGGTCCAGCGTGAAGGGAGAATTCTGAAATTTGGCCACATTTCGGACAATCCAGTCGGCCTTGCTCTCGACGAATTTTCGAATTACAGCGTCGGAAGTATAGTACGGCGCGGTGACCAGGACGTCACCGCGCGGTGGTTTTACATATAAGTGAAGATTGCGGATCCGTTTGCGCTGGACGCTCACGGGAATTCCGGCAACTGATAACTGCATGGACAGGATCCTTTTAATGTTTGTCCTCAGGCTGCATCGCCTGGGGCGGAGTAATTTTCGGTGCACGCGGGCTGCCTTCTAACGGAAAACGGACCGAGAAGCAAGTGCCGCGCTGGGCGTCAGAATAATCGACGCCAATAGTGCCGTGGTGCAGCTGAACCATGTTCTGTGCAATAGACAGTCCGAGGCCGTAGCCGCCCTTCTCCCGCGTACGCGCTTCGTCGGCACGGTAGAAGCGGTCAAACAGGTGCGGTATTTTTTCTGCAGGAATGGGAGTTCCGCTGTTGACGACACTGACCTTGACGGCTCGCTGAACCGGGAATGCGTGCAGGCTGACCATTATGCTTCCGCCTTTATCCACATACTTCATGGCGTTCTCAATGAGGACCATGATAATCTGCTTCAGCTTGCCCTCGTCGCCGACAATAAAGACGTTGTTGGCGATTTTAGCCTGAAGGTGTACGTGATTTTCATACGCCAGAGATTCGCAGGTCAGAACGCAGTCGTCAACAATATCCGAAAGGTTCACTTTCTGGAAGTTGAGCTGCGGAGTAATACCCGCGTCGGCCCGGGCCAAGTACAGCATTTCATTGACCAGGTTGGTCATGCGGTTGGCCTCGGACTTGGTACTGTCAATCCACTTTTTGCGCTCCCCTATGGTCTTGCTCGGGTCGGACTCCAGGATATCGGTATTGGCAAGAATGACGGTAACCGGCGTCTTCAACTCATGAGACGCGTCGGCGATGAAGCGCTTCTGGTCCTGAATACTCTTGCTGACCGGTGCAATGGCACGGTCCGACATAAACCAGATAATAATAAATGCAATGACCAGAAGAACCAGAGAGCCGAACAGGTACATGCGAATCTGGAAGTAGAGATTGGACTGTTCCTGGCTCCGGTCGGCCAGAGCAATTTTATAGCCGCCCTTGAAATCCCGCCGCAGGAACCGCAGAGAATATCCTTTGACATTTCCGCTGTCCTTTTTGGCCTCGATGGCGTACTTCGTGGAATTGGTGAGCATCTCCCCGTCCACCGAGACATCACTCTGGTTGCAGCCGGCAGACAAAATATTTCCGTTGGCATCTGTAATAATGGTAAAGATAACACCGTCATAAGCGGTCTGCTGCTGGGAACCGGTTCCGCCGTAGTATTTATTAGAGACAACATTGACACTGAGGTCGGTCACGTTGTCCAGGACCTCGTTCATGGCCTGCAGCGACTGATTCCGCTGATAGGTATAAGTAATGGAAATAAGGCTGAGAATGCCGCCCAGAATAACAATGACGGCAATGACCATGGCGTCGAGGAGAAACTGTCGTTTGAGCTTTTTTAGCACCTTACGGCTTCACCTCCAACCGGTAACCGACCTTGCGGACGGTGGCAATCTGTACATTGGAGTTCAGATGCCGGAGCTTCTTTCTCAGAAACGAAATGTAGACTTCGACATTATTGTCTTCAGCGTCAGACTCAGTGCCCCAGACTTTAACAAGAATATCCTCTTTCGGCACAATGACGTTCGGGCTCGAGATGAGGAGCCGCATAATTTCGAACTCTTTGGGTCCCAGATTAATGGTGCGGTTCTTTCCGACGAGAGCATAGTTGGAGAGGTCCAGCTTAATATCGCCAAACTCCAGTTCGTTGAGGACGACTTCTCCCTGTCTGCGCGATACAGCTCGGATTCGTGCCAGCAGTTCTCCCGGAATAAACGGTTTGGTCAGATAGTCGTCTGCGCCGGCATCGAGTCCTTTAATTTTATCCTCGGAGTCATCACGGGCCGTGAGCATAATGACAGGCGTGGTGATCTTGTTAGCACGCAGTTTTTTTACGACCTCAAAGCCGTTCATCTTGGGAATCATGACATCCAGAACGATAACGTCGTAAATGTCACTCATGGCATAGTCAAAGGCGTTTTCGCCGTCGTGGACTACGTCGGCAAAATACCGCTGAGACTTCATAATCTCCGCGAGTGCCTCGGCCAGTTTGACTTCGTCTTCGACAATCAGAACACGCATAGGAAACCTCCGATAGTTTTTGTAAATCTGTACCTGCTATTATACCATAACGGCATACGGATAAAAAAGCCGCGCCGGAGTTCAGCCCTCAGCGCGGTTTTCCTAAAACGCCCCATCACTCTCCATTTTGCCAATCATAACAAGGAGACGTTTTCTGATTTCAATATTTCAGTAAAATCTTATAAATTTTCTCATAGACCGGTTTGATGTAGTGCAGGCCGTCCTGAACATACCCTTTATGGTAAACACAGGTATGTCCTTCCTGAGGATCCTGCGTATACTTGCCGGTACGGATGACTTCTTTGAACTCAGGGATCTGACTTGCTGTGTCAATGTAGGTATAGCCCTGAAAGCGCCGTAAAATCCGGCGTGCCCGTTCTGAGTTCAAATGTTCTTCTCCAAGTTTTGCGGCTGCAGCACCGAAGCGTGCGGTACCGTGACGACCGGAAGCCAGTTTCATGTAGTGGTTAAACTCATCAATCTTTTTATTGGTGCCGGGTCCGCGGCGAATTCCGTTTTCACAGACCGGATTGACAGAGACAAAATAGACTTTAGCACCGTCCCAGTCAATATGGTGAAGTTCATACAGATAGTCGAGCGCAACCTGTTTGGGATTGTCTTTTTCCCTCAAGTTATTAACGCCCAGTAAAATGTAGACCTTATAGCCTTTAAAGGATCCTCCGGCTTTTTCCCGTGCCCGGTTGACCAGGTAAGGCATTTCCCGGACCCCTTTTCCGGACCAGGCACTCCAGATCTCGTCGCCTCTGCGGGCCGACAGGTCAAAGTGGTAACGACCATAGACAGCGTCGTACATTCCAACCGTGCGTGAATCGCCGATAAAAACGCGCTTCTGAGGCCGGGCCGCAACCGGACGCACAATACCTCCGACAGACGTGCCCGTTATAATAAGCAGCCCTGCCAGCAGAATGACCAGCAGGGTGCGCTTTTTATTCGTTTTCATGAGCTCCCACCTGCCCTTCTAAAGCAGGTATTTTGAACCGTAAAAATGAACAATATATGAACTAGAATTTATAATCTCGATAAGGCTGTGTCGGGCCACTGCGGGAGCTCTTGGAACTCTCCGATTTTGTGCCGCTTTTGGCCGAAGAATACGAGGAAGATGATGTCGTATTGGCCCACCACAGGATGAAGTTCAGCTTATCCGACTTGTTGAAGTAAAACGTCTTATGGAAGGTGTAGCCGCCGTAGTAATAGTTGTAAGTAATTTTGTAATCCGGCAAATTGTCCGGGTTGTAATACTTCTGCAGTGGTGCCGGCTCATTGGCCAGGCTGGAGATATGGTCCGTCGTGCCCTTTCCATAGGCCTTAATGACCTGCGATGTACTGGCCCCTAAATTCATTCCGCGGTTGGAGTTCTTAATAACCTCGTCAGAGTCATATCCATACTCCCGGAAATAGAACTTCAGATTGGGGTTCTTTTTTTCCATGACGTAATCCACATAATTGTTGATTTTCTGGCTTCCTGTCGAGTAACCTTGCTTGTCCAGGGTGTGTACGTCTCCTCCATAGTAGTCAAAGTCCCGCTTGGAGAGCGAAGACGCTGCAAATATGGAGACAGTGGGGATACACACCAGGAGAACAGCAAGAATTATGGCAGTGAAGGTTCCACATTTTTCTTTCACTGTTTTGCTCCTCTACTGGTTTGTACAAATTTCTGTACGGTTTTTGGATACAATTTCTACTTTACTAGAAAAGCACTGTTTAATCAAGGAAATAAATTTGCTAAAGGATTGTTCAATCCGTATAATATTTGTGGAAGCCCGCGCATCGCATTTGTACACGATGTGCTTTTTTTCGGCCCGATTATAACGTTGGAGGTTAAATATGGGAGGTTACTGCGGCGTCGTATCGCACGAAGACTGTGTGTACGACCTTTTTTACGGAACAGACTATCATTCCCACCTGGGAACAAGGCGCGCAGGTCTTGTGGTCTATGACGTACGCAAAGGGTTCGACAGAGCCATTCACAACATTGAGAAAACCAATTTCCGGCCTAAATTTGAGTCCGATGCGGCCCACATGGTCGGTCAGATGGGCATCGGCAGCATCTCAGACTATGAGCCGCAGCCGTTGATTGTCCGCTCTCACCACGGCACCTACGCCATTACCACCGTTGGCAAAATTAACAACGGCGATGAACTTGTGGAAGATCTCTTCGACAATGGAATGTCACATTTTATGGAACTCAGCGGCGGTGAGATTAACCAGACTGAGCTGGTAGCCACCATCATTGACCAGGAGGACACTATCGTGGACGGCATTCGTGCAGTTCAGGAAAAAGTGGACGGCTCACTGTCCCTTCTCCTTCTGACACCGGAGGGAATCTATGCCGCCCGGGACCGCCTGGGACGGACTCCCATTATTATTGGAAGGAAATCGGACGGGTATATTGCATGCTTTGAGAGCTTTGCATTCCTGAACCTGGGGTATACTACCGAAAAAGAACTCGGACCGTCAGAAATTGTGTTCATAACACCCGATGGCATAGAGACCGTAAGCCCGCCAAAGGACAAGATGAGAATCTGTTCCTTCCTCTGGATTTACTACGGATTCCCGGCAACAACCTACGAAGGGCTGAATGTTGAGTGTGTCCGGTATGAGTGTGGAAAGAAACTGGCAGAACGTGACATGAAGCGCGGTGACATTAAACCGGACATGGTTGCCGGTGTTCCCGACTCCGGTGTGGCTCACGCAGTTGGATATTCGAATACTTCTGGAATTCCCTATGCACGGCCGTTTGTCAAATATACTCCGACCTGGTCCCGCTCTTTTATGCCTACCATTCAGTCTCAGCGCAACCAGGTAGCCTCCATGAAGCTGGTTCCCATTCATGAGCTCATTCAGGGTCAGAGCCTTCTGCTCATTGACGACTCCATAGTCCGAGGAACTCAGCTGCGTCAGACCACCGACTACCTGTATAAATCCGGTGCCAGAGAAGTTCACATCCGCCCGGCATGTCCTCCGCTGGTCTTCGGGTGTAAGTATCTGAACTTCTCCCGCTCCAATTCGGAGATGGAGCTCATTACCCGCCGGAAGATTGCCATGCTGGAAGGTACACCAAACCCGTCACCGGAAGTTCTGGACAAGTACACCGACCCGGATTCTGACGAGTACCATGCCATGATGGAAGAAATTCGAAAAGAGCTGCACTTCACGACACTGCATTACCACCGTCTGGACGACATGGTGGAGTCCATTGATATTGACCCGTGCAAGCTGTGTACGTACTGCTGGAACGGAAAAGAATAAACTGGTATATAGCTGTATAAGATAAGCCACTGGCTGAGTTCAGCTGGTGGCTTTTTGGATGCTGAGAGGTGGTGTCCACGTACGGTTCATGTTATTATTGGTAGCAACACAGATAGGAATAGGTTAAGACTGACTTTTCACTTTTTCAGCGATGGAAAGCGTTGACAACATTTTAAAACCATGATATTATATTTCTCGCGCTAATGCGCGGTTTTCATCACCTGGAGAGGTATCGAAGTGGTCATAACGAGGCGGTCTTGAAAACCGTTTGGGGGCAACCCCACATGGGTTCGAATCCCATCCTCTCCGCCATTTGAATATTTTTAAGTATTTGACTTATTTGGAGAAGTACCCAAGAGGCCGAAGGGGCTCCCCTGCTAAGGGAGTAGGGCGCGTGAGTGTCGCGAGGGTTCAAATCCCTCCTTCTCCGCCAAAAGTCCAGTAGCTACGTTGTTTGTGGCTACTGGGCTTGTTCTTTTCTGTGGGCTGAGTTTTCAAAAAAATCGGTCTATTTTGACCACTTTTGATTTGTACTACTACACCCGTTACTACACAGGGTATTTTACCCCTGCCGAAAAAATGGACATAAAAAGAGCGAGGATGCGTTCGGCACCCTCGCTCTTTTGGTGTTAACAAGACTCTCAAACTTAATCTGTACAGGCTTCAATCAAGGCTTCTTGGAGAATCCGTGAGAAGTTCAATCCCCGTTCTTCAGCTTCTTTATTGAGCCAGTAGGGAATTGTGCAGTTCTTTTTGACAGCCCGATTCATCAACTTGCTATTAAAGCTTCTGACATCCACGTCAACAAAGGTCAGAATTCCGCTGGAAAACTCGAATGAATCATCGTCTGCCTGTCTCTTAGTAATCTTTGTCGCCTGCTCTGGATCGGACGGCCAAGGAACCTCTTTGCGATTTTCCAGGTAAGTGGACCACATAGTGCCAATCAGATCTCTGGCCATTTCTATGGCATCTTCAAAGCTGTCCCCTTCAGTAGCAGCATCCCAGTCTGGAGCATAGACAAGATAATCATGTCCGGTTGGGTCTTTGGTATCCTGTTTGATGAAAACAGGATAGGCTCTTTTGACTTCCATACTATCCCTCCTTTGTTTTATTATACTCTTTTTATATGTGCTGTCGAGAATATTAAATACGTATCTATTTTTAAAATTATTTTTCAAAAAAGTTCTTGTAATTTATGATTAGTTCGCTATACTACGAGGTAGAAAGAGTGGTGAACAGGATGAAAGATCTCAAACAAAGAGAAATTTTTGCAACCAATTTGCGTTATTACTTAGACTTTACTGGTAAAACAATCAATGATTTGTCTGCCACTCTAAATGTTCCAACAGAAAAAGTACAAGAATGGTTAGACCGTATGGACATGCCTGGCAATCGCAAGATCAAAAAGATTGCTGATTTTTTAGGGATCAACGTTGCACATCTTCTTGAAGATAAAGACAGACACGATCAAGCTATACTAGAACGCGCATACCAAAAAGCTCCCAAACTATTTTTAATGCTTGATCAAGCTTCTCCTGAAACGGCTGACAAAATAGAAGCTCTTTTAAGTGGAGAATTAGCGAAGACAAAAGATCAAGAAGTTAAAGATGAACCTGCTAAGTCACAGATTATCTACGTTCTACATTCATAACCAGCTTACTTGAGAGTCTTCTCAATAAGAAAAGCCCTACCCGCTAATCCAGCGAGTAGGGCTATCTTTATACCTTGTCTAATTTTTCCTCACAGTGTTTTACTCTCTGTTCCAATACGCTGATTTGTTCTTCTGCTTCGTACATCCGCACGTTAAGGCCATTATACTCTTCCAGCTTATTTTCAATCCGTTTCAGATCTTTCTTCAAATCGTCCATCTGCGCCGCATATTTTGCTTCCTGCACTTTTGCATTAGACCTGTTTGATATAATAACGGACAGAATTGTAGCGATAGCAGAGATGAGAGGAACTACAAGAGCAACGATGGTTGCTTCATGCATCGCTGTCGGTCTCCTCCTCTTCGTCTTCCTTATTCAGATCTTTACGGTACTGCTCCGCTTTCCTCGCATTATGAGTGAACGCGTTGTTTTCCCACCATGCCCATATTGTAGCGCCAAGGGTAGTAAGTACGGTTACGGTCTCATACACTCCATTTTCTGTGAATGGGATCTTATCTTTTCCAAGCATAGCCAGGACAGCATTCACCATCGTGAGGAGTAAGACAATGGAGCGGGTGATAGTCCCAGCATCCAGTTTCAACTTCTTATCGTTCATTGCATCACCTCCCTAGGCTTCTCTCTGCCACGCATACACAGCATAGTATGGCGGCTCAATTTTATACGAATTACTGGCGTAGAGGTCCCCCCCTGCGCTGGTAGACGTATAGGCTAATGTTCCTGAGTTTTTATAGCCATCTGTAGAACCAGAATTAGCCTGTGGAGGCGTGCCACTCTTGCTGAGCATGGGCATCCCCTGCACGGTATGAGTATGCGCAGGCAAGTTGGAAGTTTTCAGATGGTGCCATTGGTCTGCGTTCATGCGATTATTTACATACTTGTCATTTGCCGATGACATCATCCGCGGGTAATATCCGCCGTCGGGGATCAGTTTCTCTCCGCTGCTGTTCACCCAGGCATCAGACCGCGTCCAAGTCCCACCGATGCACTGGTTAGGATCGTAGTTTTCATCTGGGGAAAACAGAATCGTCCCAACAGGATACAGCGCCAGTACCCTCTGCTTCAGTACAACGTTCAGTTCCGCTTTCAATAGGCTGACCATCTCTTCCGCGCCAGCCTGATCTAAGTAATTGGTCATGCGGTACGCCTCCAGCCGATTACGCCATAGTAAGATGGAATGATATTAATTGGGGTTCCAGAGCCGGTAGAGTCAGTTGATACCGTCTTTTCCGATGAAGAGGTTGGTGCTGCAGTACCAAACAAAGACGTAGAGACATTTCGATTGGTATAGGTGCCGACGGTCAGCGTATGAGTATGCGCAGGCATTTCTTCTACCGTCAGCGTGTGAGTATCGGAACCACCAGTAGACCCCGGGGCATATTTGCTACCGGCAAGCATGAGGTAACGGTCTTCTACTCTCTCCCAAGTACCTCCAAATGTGTCAGCTGGCCGGAAATTAGCATCTACTGTGAAGTACATTGCGCCAACAGGATAGACAGAGTTCAGGAACAACTGGCTGGGCTTTTCCTCACTAATGGTCAGCGTCTTGCCCTTATCGGTTTCCGATGTCTGCAAGCTGACCGAAGAAGAGCCTGTATATTGATCAACAAATGCTTTCAACTGATTGATCAGCTCTTGGGTTCCCGCCTTGTCCAAGTAATTCACAGCTATCCCTCCAATCGATCTAGAAGCTCACGCCTGACAATTCCGTCCATTCTCATGTGATACTGTTTCTGTGCTCGGTGCACAGCCTTCTGTGTTTCCCTGCCATAGACTCCATCAATGCGATAAATGTAGAGCCCTCGCCGCTGCAGCTCAAATTGAAGCCATCGTACCGCCTCGAGCGGGAATCCTCCCGCTCCGTGGTAGACACCAAGTAACTCTTTCGGATTCGGCTTGGAGTAGGGATTAGCTAAAGTCATAAATACATCCCTTGTATTCTTTATACCAGCCTTTCGGATTGCCATATTTAACTCTCAAGGCGCGCTGGTTGGAATAAGTTCCAGAATAATTCGACTCGATTCCAATCCACTGGCCAGAGCCAAACTTATGCAAGAGGTACACTACATGGCCTGCCTTAGTTCCAGCGCCGTATACAGCAATGGAGTCATCCTTCGGCTCCTGGCCAACGATATAACCGGAGCCATCCTTGCGAGCCGCAGCATATAAGGTTCCTGCGTTTCCATGCAAGCGTTGGAAGTTTTTCCCCTTCCCTCTTGCCATGTTGAACATGCCCCAGACAAGGCCGGTACAATTCGACAAAGTACAGCCTTTCCACCAAGGATATTTGAGGTCTCCCCCGGTGATGCAGGTGGAGTATCCTCCATAAGCCACATTAGTGAAATATTTTTTCAGTTCCGTCATGATGTTGCCTCCTCAGTTACCTCTTGCCAAGCATTCGGGTAGTCCTCCGGGCTCCAAACGCAATCGTCAAGTGCACAGGTATAATGCTTGCCATTAAACGTCACTTTATCGCCGGTCTGATAAGCATCAGCGGAGCCAGTCGGCTGTCTATACACGGGGTACTCTTCTGTGACCTCAGAGCCCACAGATAAGTCTTTCTGCTCGATTGCACCCACCTTAGTTTCCAAGGTCTTGACTCGCTCACCAAGGGCGGTTAACTGATCCTGCAAAGGCTTATAGCTTGACTCTGGCTTTGCCTGCTCCCGAGCCGCGGCGATCAATTCGTCTCTCTGCTCATCAGTGAGGGAGCCATAGGCCCAGGCACTCATGATCCGGTTCTTGGTGTCCACCAGTTCAAAGTCGCCAGAGTAAATTGCGTTTTTGAAAATGTCATAGACAGAAGTCTCAGCCATTCGTCCGCCTCCTTATCACGCAGTAGTGGTTGCGTTGGCGACCATGGTATCAATCTCGGTGTTGGTGATGGCTACAAGATCAGTCTTCAGGACATAGCCAGAGAGATCAATGTCGGTACTGCCGAGCTTTTCAAAACTCTTACTGGACTCGATATAGACATACTCGTCATAGGCGTCCTGGTCTCCATGCGCATGAGCAATGAGATAAATGGTTCCTGCCTTACCGGTCTCTGGGAGCGCACCCACAATCTCGAAGCTGATTCCAGTGATATCTTTCAGCTTGTCCGCAATCGCGGAATCAACCTGGTCAGCTGTCTGGTAGCCCTTATTCGTGATCGCTGTATCCACATCAGCTGCGGTCTGATACCCCTTGTTGGTGATTGCTGTGTTGACATCGTTGGCTGTCTGATAGCCTTTGCCAGATACTGTAGATTCAACATCAGCGGCAGTTTGATAACCTTTAGCCGTAATCGCTGTATCCACATCAGCTGCGGTCTGGTATCCAGCTCCATTGGCAATCTCTTTGTTGTCCGTCGGAATGGCTAAATTGAGGTTGCCTTCTTCGTCTGCGTTCAAGGCTGTCCCGTTAACCTTGACACCAGGCACGGTCGGGACGGTGATATCCACGGCTTTGTTCTCGTCTGGTACGAGCGCAGTTCCGTTGACCTTGACAGTGTCAATAAGGTTTGGTTCTCCTCCCTGTGCAGAGAGTCCCTCAACCTTCGTTGCCGTGTTATTAATCTTCGTCACGAGGTCATCGGTCAGATCATTGGTGGACAATCCCTTGCCGTCAGCCTTATCGACCTTACCGTCAAGAGCAAGAGCAACAGCCGAGGATGCTACCGGATTACCGTCAGTCGAACTGATGGAAGTGGTGACAGTTGTCTTATTCGCGCCACGTTCTACGCTGGCAAGCAAGTTCTTCTCGTCTAAAGTGTAATTCGTATCGGTGTGCACATAAGCACTGTCCACTACGAAGTTGGAATCATTGGTAAGATCGCTGGTTTTGGTAGGAATCTTGGATGCTAAAGCCTGATAGTAAACCACAGAGAAGTGATTCAGGTTGTCGTAAGTTACATACTTGTAAGCGTTTTCTGCCATGAGAAAAGTCCCCTTATCATGTTGTCAATATCGGTGTTGGTTATTGCTTGCACAGCCTCCTCGCGAAGGCCAAAGTCTGCCATAGATACGTTGCCAACGAGTTCCTTACGCTGGCCATCGTAGACAAGAGCAGGCTTGTTCTTTAATTCTTCATAATCTTTCGTGCCGTTCGTATAGGTTACATGGTCCACTGTCAGATGTCCTTGCGTTGGAGTGGGATTGATCTTCAGCGTTCCGCGGATCTTATTCAACGACATCACCATCTTTCAGACTCTTCCGAACACGGATTGTTACATCCTCTGCCAGAGTCGCCCAAGAATTGTCCTCTGCGTTCTTCCCATAGATCTGCATAGAGATCGTCCCGGGATTGAACTTCCGGCTCTGCTCCTCCGTGAGAGCAAAAGAAATGACATTGCCTGTTACGGCAATGCCATGTTCCAGGGTGATTCGGTTGTCAGAATAATGATCTCCGTTCTGTGCCAGTGTTACTTTGATCACCGGGAACTGGGAAAGATCAAGCGGATCTCCAGCGTAGTCGGTCAATGTGTACTCGAACTGAGGTGTGGTTCCGCGGACGAAGTAGGGAATCTCTGCAGCAGAATCGTGTCCTTTTGGTTCGTATTTAATCAATCGATCACCTGCTTACTTTCCATATTCGGAAATGGGATG
>CAYRKX010000004.1:0-25276 GCA_964425185.1 uncultured Eubacteriales bacterium | reverse complement strand
CATCACTGATGATTTCGTCCTCGATTACGCAGTCGGCGTCTTCCAGAGAAAAGTCCGGATACTGCGGAATAGAGCTGGTCATCGTCCCGGTGATCAGCTCCCCTTTATCGTTATACGCAGTCACACCTTTGCCCAAGGTCTCCGGAGTCACCGTGGTCTTCTCACTGAGCACAATGCCGCCGGAAGTGGCTTCCATCGTGCCGAGGATCGGATCACCATTCGCACCGTGAGCGGTGTAGCCCTTTTTTAAAGTTTCTCCCGTAACCGTATCGCCGGTCAGATCCAGAATTGTTTCTAATCCATTGGCCGTCTTGCGTTCAATCTTAGAGTAGTTCGACATAATCAGCCTCCAATCGTCAGGGTTAATCCACCGGAGGCGTTCTCCGTGGTCATCGAGGGAATCTCAGTCACCGTGACAGAACTCAGAGCATCGTACCCGGAATCCGGAGTGATAACCTGTTCCTGTGCAGACGGGGCTATTGTTTTGGCTTGCGTTTTCACAGGTTCCCCGGAATAGGTGCCGGTCACGCCCAGGACGGTCACGCCGTCCTTGATATTCCCTGCGATAATCTTTGCCGCCTCGGAGGGGTCAACGCGGACCGTGCCCTCTCCATTATGATAGCCCTTCGGGATCGGGTATCGATCACCAATATCAGACAAAGCCCCCTGCAGAGCGCCGATATTCGGCATGGAGCCGATCAGCTTTACGCCGGTCACATAGGCGGTCTTGCCATCTAGGATATCTTCCGGCAAAGCGGTGGCATCGGAAGTATCCGCATCTTTGGTGCTGGTACCGGTGATGGTATCACCATGGCTGTCTACTGCGGTGACTCCATTTTGCAGATTCTCCGCAGCCACGGTGACATCTCGAGTCGACATCACTTTCTCCCCGTTGTAATACACTTCATTAACAGCCATCTACTCACCTCTTATTCAAAGTTGCCACCAGCAGATTCAATATAGCAGGTCGATGTAGCTCCACCTTTTTCGATGGTGTAGCGGCAGTTGAGTCCCCACTTATCTGCGGTTTTTGTTCTATTCGTAAAAGTATAGACTGATCCGTTCTGGAAGGCCTCTGTAACATCTTCCCAGGCTGGCTCCACATCGTATCCATTGTTGCAAGCTTCCACTTTCAGTGCGGCACCGGTTGGAGCATTGTAGCCAACTGTGAAGATCGCCTCTGTCGGCATTTCCGCGCAGTCTTCCGGCTTCGCCTTGGTGAACTGGATCTTGGTGACTTTCTTGCTAAACGGAATTGATCCGCTGACAGATGCACCTTTGGAATCGGTAGCCTTAATGGTGATCGTGTGCGTACCGTTCAGCACTTTGTTCCAGTCGCTCTGTTCCAGAGTGAAGGTGTTATTCGTGCCAAGATTCACCACGTAAGTCTTTTTTACCTTGCCATCGACCAGCTCTGATACGGTAACCTCATCGTTGTCCGGATCAGTGACCGTGTACTCGAAGGTTGGCGGAGTCATGGACAGCTCGCCAAGGTCACTGGCATTCAAAACAATCTCCGGTGGCTGGTTGTTGTGGACATCAATGGTGTTCGAGGTAATATAAGCACTTTCCGCTCCATAGGTATCATAGGCTTTGACACGAAACGCCAGAGTGCTGATCCCGTCAGCTACCTCATAAGTGACAGTACGAGCAGAGCCTTTATACAGCTGGTCCCAAGTTTTGTTGTCGGCCTTGACCTCGAGGATATAGCCAGAGAGGTTGCCGTCTGCGTCTTCTGCCTTACCCCATGAGATCGTGCAGGAAGTGCCTGCCTCAATCTTCTGCGGGACCGTCAGCGTACCAGTCGTTGACGGGGCACTGTTGAACCGGACGGTATAGCAGCCATCTGAATCAGTCGAGTCCGACACGAAGGTGTCTCCACTCAGTGCGCAGGCTGGTACAAATCCGTAAGACTGATAGGCATAGTTGTTATACAGAGTCGTGGTTCCCCGGTTGTTGCCGATACACTGTACGAGGGTCTCTGATCTCCACTGCATGGTGGAAGTCCAGAAGGTAACATAGCCTCCGGCCTTCGGAGTCCAGTTGGTGTTGGCAAAATGGTTCGCCGCTTCTTTCGTGATTGCCGGAGCACGAATCAGTTCCGGTTTATTCACAAATAGCTTATATGCTGTACCAGCGGTATAGCAGTATCCGCTGTCACAGTTGAACTCGGTTTCCGATGGAATCCAGATCTTATCCGTATAGGTTCGAGATTCGCCGTGGTAGAAGTTGACGCCGACGCGGTGGTCAACCTTCAGAAGTGCGGCTTTTTCTTCCTCGCTGAACTCATTCAAGAAGCCAGGCTCTTTCTCGTAGGGATTGTCCTGGACATACTTGGAGGACGGAGCCATATCGGTATCCGACTGTGCCTGCAGATACCAGTTACCTGCCGTTCCATCACTGTTCGCCCAGTAGCGGATGTTGGAAGGTCCCCAGAGTGCGTGACCGCCATCGGCGATGTCCGGATTAGCGGAGTAAGGCTCCTTCGCGTCGAAAGCCATAATTTTGATGATATCTTTCGAGACCAGAGCCACCGAATTGGACGGATACCCTGCATGGTTAACATCCGCAATCCGCCAGACAATAGGAGTGTCATACAGCTTGCCGAATTTGACCAGAGAGCCAATCGGCAGGCTCTTTAAACTTTGTGCCATAGTGTCCTCCTTATACTTCTACCCGGCCAAGGGCTTCATTATAGCATCCTGAAGCCAGGACAATGTTATCCATCTTAGACAGATCTAAGGTCCACGGGTGACCGGCCACTTTCGCGAAGTTCAGGTTCCACAGGACGTTGATCCGGTTCGTGTTGATAGATACCTTACGGTACAGGTCCTCAGCCAGAGATACCGCATAGTCTGCTTTCTCGATAGCCTCGGTAGATTTATCGTTGCACTCAGAGACAAGCTTCTCGCAGGCTTCCACACGTTTCAGGAGCTCTTCATAATCTCCCTTAGTCGCATAAGCGTCTGGAGAAATGACAGCGTAGACGTTGGTTGCCCGTCCGACTACTGTGATGACAGAGACCTGCTTTTCAATGGCAGTTGATCCTCCCGTCGGCGGGATAATCTCTGCGTTCTCTCCCGCGTTGCCGTAGCAGTACAGGATCTCTTCGTTGGTATCCGGGTCTTCCGCGAACAGGCCGAGTTCCCGATAATAGAATGTTTCCTCGAGATCCTTACTTGAAAAAATACCAGACACATAGACGGTGTAATCTTTTCCAAGCTTGATCTCCGAGATATCGACGTTGACCTTTGGATGAACCAGTTCGGTCATGGTGCGGATATCAACGTCATCTTCCAGCTGTCCATCGCCGAGAACGATCTTGGTGAACTTAATCGCCTTTCCCGCTGTGCCTTTGGCCAGAAGCAGGAGACCATCATTGGTGATGTTATTATTAATCAGCGCTGCCATTCGTTTCCTCCTCTATGTCTTTCCCGATGATAACGGTTGTGCCGGTGTCATTCGGTTGTTCTTTATAGTAAATCGGCTGGACTGTCACAGAAGAGAATCCATCCGAGTTCTGTGCAGTAATTGTCTGTTCGACATCTGATGGGGTGACCTTGCCGGTTTCCGTCTGTATTGGTTCGCCAAGATAGGTGCCTTCCACGCCTAGAGCAGTGACGCCCTTACGGATATTGGAGCTAAGGAAAGCTTTCTTGTCCTGATCAGAGAACGAAACTGTTCCAGTGCCGTCGTGATAACCTTTAGCCAGGGTGGCTGGCTGATCTGCAGTAGGAATCGTCATGTTCCCATCGGAAACCGCTGAGATGGTGCCAACCAGTTGTTCCCCTCTCGCGTAGGCCACTTTGCCATTCATCAGGTCATCGGATGTCGCCGTGGCATCTCCTGTGTCTACATTAGCCGTATAGGCTTCAATGCCTAACCGGTACGTCTCGTGGTCAGAGGAGAAGAACACCGCTCCATAAGATGCCTGTAGATCATGTGGTCCAAGATAGTGACGCTCGTTAGACGTGTCACGGAAACAGACTCCCCAATAGCAGTGGGTCTCCGCTTTTAATGTCAGAATTATCGAATCCAGCCAGGCGCTGTCCCGTTTCACGATAGCCACCAGGATCAGGAAGATATCATAGTTCTCATACACTTTCTGTGCGTTCTCCGTAGCCACCTTGAAGTGATACGGTTTTCCACCATACTCCCAGTTCTCCAGCACATATCCGCCACCGAAGTAAGCATCAATAATTCGCTGTACCGCTTCATTAGTTCCCAGCTTTGAATGCACGAAGTCCGATTCTTTCAACACTTGACGTTTTGTGTCTAAATCTGCATCTGATAGATACCAGGGAACATTCAATTCCCAGGCGAGAGCATCCAACTGCTCATCATTCATCTTGTCAATACGGTTCCACTTGGTCAGCACCTGTTCCAATACATAGAGCTCTTTCAAAGTCTTGTCTGTTGCTTTCGACAAGCCAATGTCTGCTCCATCGTCCCGCATCCATTCCGGGAGTAATTTAATCGTTTGCAAATTTTCAAACTTCAATTAAATCGCCCCCGTGATGTTCTCATGAGATACTTTCAGAGATCCGCTGAACTGTGGCACCTCCGTGTCGAATACCTCTGTGTACTCCGGCTTCACCACATCGATGCGAATCGCTCCGGTCAATCCGCCGGTCTCCCACGCTTTGGTCAGGATCTGCTGACGGAGAGCATCGGGATTAATATCACGGCCAATGGCCGCCTGCTGCCAAACATTGTATGCAGCTATGGCACCATCATCGCCTTCGATGGCTTCCACAATGTCGGACTCCGTCTCCGGGGTGGTGTAATATTTTAATTCGATATCGTAGCTGATGATATGTGGCGCTTTGACCTCAACATAATCAGTCATGGGACGGATGTCCTGTGCGTTCACAGTATCTAATATCTTCTGGCAGGTTTTCTCATCAGGAAGCTTGCCATCTTTCATTAAGGGCACAATAACCACGTGGCCTTCCAGAGTACGGTCATACTGGACCTGCAGATCCTGCAGATCATCCGATACCGTTAAGGTCAGGAGATCATCTGCATACTCTGCCGTAAAGTCATGATCGCATTTCAGCGTGTCCTCTAAAAGGTGAGAGCCGCCGATGTAAGCCTTTCCGTGGTTAACCGGAATAGTCCGCCGAATCGTCTCAACATCGCTCACGGCTTTGACATCTGCGATATCCGGATCAGCGGTTTCCGCCCAGTAGATGTAAGCGTCCCGCGGTCCAGCTACGCTCAGCTTGAATGGGGCGAGTCGAATACGTTCTCGTAGACGGTCATCCCCCTCTGTCGTATAAGGTTCACCATCGTCTCCGCCAGAAGTCACTGTGATATTGGTCGCCTTATTAACATAGCTGATCAGATTCACGGGAGTGTTGACACTGCCTTCGGTAAAACCGTTATACTTTGCGCCTCGCCCAATGGACTGTGCTTCGCATTCGACCGCTAAAGCTCCCGCCTTGATCGTACAGCTCTCTGTGGTTGCGAAATAGATATCTTCAGCAGTCTTCACTTTGGAGTACTTAGGGATGACGATATCCCTCGGCAAAGCTTCTTGGACAGAGAACCGGATGATGCAAGTAGCCGGAGATCCATCGAGCCGTTTTACGCCAAGTCGGGCGCCGATGGCGTCCAAAGCTTCGCCTCTGGCATACTGCAGCATCGACTGTTTTCCGGCATCATCTGCCGCGCTGTACAGCTGGGTGAACAGCAAGGCAATGGCCTCGCCGAAATACCGCCGTTCGTCGCCAGGGTAAAGAGGCTCACCAACGCTCTGCTCCAGCTGAGTCAGAACATTGTTGTAGATTTCTTCCGAGTCGCAATTAATTAAATGAAAGTCTGCCATCTCACCCCTCCAGTTTGGTGACACCAATGTTGAACTGATAATGCCCGATGTCATCCAGGAAACCCTGTACCTCCACATCGTCCAGGTCTACTCGCGGTTCATATCGCTCCACGAGGCTTTCCACATTAGTCACATACTCCCCTTCAGCCTGAGTGACCGGCTGATCAATCAGGCCGGAGTCAATGCCTTTATCTCGCGCCATGGGGCATTCCCCTTTCACCGTGGAGACGATATTCATCAAGCAGAGCATCGGCTCTGAATTTCCTTTTGCCAGCACGTGCTCACCTTCCCACTTTTGACGCTGATTTTTTTGATTTGTTATTTGACTTCTTACCTTTCTGGCTTTTCGATCCAGATTTGCTTTTCTTTGTCTTTTTATCCTTAGATTTCGAAGGAGCATACTCCTTGAACGTTACCGCAATTTTGACCTGCCAGAACTTTCCAGAATCGATATGATGCTCTTCCTCAAGCTCCACGGACTTCGGCATATATTCTTTGGGGCCAAACCGTTTCCCTGCAAGGTAAAACGGATGATGCTGGCCGAACAATTTTCGCCAGCTTTCGTACTCATCTCCGCCTTTTACTTTTCCTCGAAGAGTGTTGCACGTGTAGGTGAACGACAGCTCTTCTAGTTCCATGGTTAACGGAGCCGTGGCTGGCTTTCCCGCTTTATCCTCGTTTGTATCTTCTTTCAACGACATGGAGGTCTTGATGGAGCCATCATCAATCGCGCAAATGCGATCTTTGCTGACTCCCCATTCCTTGTCTCCCCATTTCGCCATCACGGAGAACGCATTGTTCTGCGGCTCAGGCGGGGTAGCATCGTTGCTGGTGACGTCGGAGAAAGAAGAATAGTCCGAAGTCGTTCCGGCACTCCCGCTCCCCGAACTTGGTGTACTCGGAGCTTCTGGAGTTGAAGGAGTAGTCGGGGTAGAAGGTTCCGAAGGAGTACTTGGAGTCGAAGGCTCCGGAGATGCAGGTTCGGTAGTAATTGGTTCTGCCATGACGATTCCTCCTTAGATTGGTGTCGATGTCGGCATTCCCAGTGCCGTCGTGGTATGTTTGTGTGCCGCGTATTCGGATTTGAACGCTTTGAGTTCCTGATCGGTGCTCTGTCCGCTGGTATTCACGGAGTTCAAATTTGCGTTGGAACTCTGGACGTCAGCACCGCTTACCGTTCCTGTTGCCGTGACGCTTGCCGCATTCACAGTGGACTCCGAAGTAACCGCCTGTGCAGTCAGCGCTCCGGTTGCCGTAATCGTCCCGGAAGATTCCACAGAGCCAGCCTTGACAGTGCCGTTTGAAGTAACCGAGCCAGCGCTCACCTCGCCAGAACTTTTCACGCTTGCGGCATTGACTTCCGCTGTTGCCGTAATGCTGGTGGCACACTCTATAGCCCCGGTTACCTTGCTGTTTCCTGTAACGTCCTGATTGCCGGATACTTTCTGATCGCCGGTTACTGTATCGTTCCCGTTGACGGTCTGATTTCCGTTCTGTGTGAAGTCACCCTGAGTCATGGTCATGTTGCCTTTAGTCATCGTCATGTCGCCATCTGTTAACGTGGCACTGCCTTTGTCCATGGTAAAGTTGCCCTCGGTCAGAACTACATTGCCTTTTTCCACCGTGACATCACCGGGCACCCAGCCTTTCCACTCGCCGTCAGCTCTGGCAAAGATAATGCCGGACCCGTCTTCCACCGTAGCGAAATAGACTTCTGTGTCGACTTCCAACTGTCCCATTTCTCCGCGGAGCCACCACATGATGGTGAGCGGTAACGTGACAACCCCATCTGCGTTCAGAGGTAAGACTCTGGCGTAGATGGGATCTTGGTTTCGGTCCAACTTGTCCTGCAGAATCTCGGAGATTTTCCCCTTCTGCAGACTCTGCGAATAGGTCGCAAATCCCATGATTAATATCCTTCCAGTGGCTTTCTCAGCCACAGCTTCGATGAATTATGAACATAATCGTGCCGGACGTCCGTACAGAACGCTTTCCCATTCCAGGACTTTACCCCTTCGGTATTGATTTCCACAATCGATCCTGCCGCAACGGTTCTGGCCATGTATTCAGTCCAGACGGTCATGGTGGTCATATTCTTGTTCGCATTCCGTAGAAAGTTCTTTGCACATTCCTGCGCGTCATCATCGGACGAGAATGTATAGTTGACCACTTTGTGCATGGTTTTCTTCTGATCTCCCGTGGAGGTCTTGAACGTGCCAGTGTATTTGCCATTCGTTACCGTACAAGCTGAGTAACCGTTGTCGCCATCATCATGATATTCATAGCTGTATGCCGGTGTGATGGTTAATGTTTCAGCCGGGGACTTCGACTCCATGGTTTTCTCATCGTAGATGACCAGCTTTCCATCGAAGATGAGATACGACGCGCCTTCGATTTTGCACCGTTCGTAGAGGAAAGACGAATCGGAAAGGTTGTTCTGAGAGACATATTGGTACTCTTTGTCCTCAATGCCAACATACTGTGTGGTCAGTTTATGATTTTGAGCAATCTCTTCACAGAGCTGTTTGAACCGGACCTTTTCCCACGATTTGGATCGCTTGTCCTTAATGTCTTGAGGCATAGAATAGGCGGTCAGTGTAATCAGCGATGGCCCATATTCGACTGACTGGACGAACATCTTGCCGGTTTTGGCAGCGCCATCTTCCACTTTGATCTCATCGCCCTTCTTCGGATTCCAGTTGTTCCATAGCTGGTCCGTGTCGTTCAGAACGAGGAAGAGCTCATCGGCTTTTTTCTCGCAGTGCATCGTGTGAAATAAGGAATGGACCGATACGTCCGGATAGATATCTGTTCCTTTGTACAGTATCTTCATACGTCAACATCCCAGAGAGTCCGGTTACTCGCTGCCTCAATCTCATCATCATCGTAGACGGGATAGCTCAGGACTTCGCCGCCTTCAAAGATGACTGTGTCCAAGTAGTCTGGATTATATTCCATTAAAACGTGAGCAAAGAACTCTGTTCCATAGAGTTCTTTGCTCGCCATATCCCAAGTTTCGCCATAGGCGCAAAGCTTGTCATGATTCACTTGTATGACTTCAGGCATAGCTGGCCTCCTGACGCTCGTTCAGCTTCTGCATAATATAATCGACGAACTCTGGTCCAAGCGTTTTCAACTCTCTCATCAGCCGTTCAGCCTCGGTGTTGCCATTATTTGGGTCACCTGCATTGGTCTGCCCCCCCATGACAATATTCGGGCTGAACACAATCTCACCAACAGATGTAGTGTTCGTGTTCTGCGTGGTTGAACTTGCTGGTGGAACGATCTCTGCGCTGTAGTCGACATAGCCTAGGTCGTTTGGAGTCTCTCCGTTGAGGATAGACTGCGCATAACGATAGCCATAGTCATTCTCCTGTGCGTTAATCAATCCCGAATAATACTGCTGGTATTGGTCGTTGGAATTTCGGATCATATCCAAAGTGGACTGCTGAGATGCACCGTAGACCAAGTCTGCCAAAGAATGAGTGCCGATGATTGCTTCTGGTCCGGCTTCCCCGGCCTGAGCGAAGGAACCATTGGCAAGTGGAAACAACGTTGCCTGGTCAAGAATTGTACCAAGCTGCATTGCCCGTTTGTAATGCACAGAGATCTTTGGCACAGCTCCAGTCTCCGGATTAAACGATCCAGACATGGAAAACTTTGGAACTCTCGGTTTGGCAATAGACCAGCGCAGGCGGGAAATCGAATGTATGACTGCCATAACAGAAGTCTTCATCTGTTTTGCCGCAGAGATCACCGGTTTAATATTCGGCTTACGGATGGTAATCTTCTGGCGGTTGATGGCATGAATTGCAGACGTGTAGGTCTTTCTCAAGGTGGCCGCACTCTTTCCTGCCCCGGAGAGGTTGACTTTCATCTTAATTTTCTTCTTTGACAAGTTCTTCATGGCTTTGTCAATCTTTTTGATTCCACTGCTAGCACTGGAGATATCGGCGGTAACCTTGATCTTCGCCTTAGCAGACTTGCCAGTCTTTGCCGCCTGCTTTACCTTGGCAGACACGTCTGATGTATCCGCCTGGAAGGCAACCTTTGATTTGGTGGCCTTTTGAACTCCGTCTGATCCTTTAGACTTGTTAACCTTGGCCTGAGACTTAGCCGCTTTTTTCTGCGCCTTCTGGAGTTCCTCATAGCCCTGCTTGGTTTTCTTCTGGCCTTCAAGGAGTTTCAACTGAGAGGCATAAGCTTTATCGTAAGCCGCCTTCTGCTCTTTCCCGGAAAGGCCGCTGGCTTTGGCGTTTTCTTTAGCTTGCTTGGCTGCCTTCTTCGCCGCGGCGGTGTGCTTCTTGAATGTCTCCTGATCGAAGTCAGTGGAGGCCTTGAACTTGACCTTTGCCGGTTTGCCATACTGCTTCTTGTAAGCGTTTTGAGCCTGGTCATAAGATTGCTTAGCAGCCTTTACAGCCTCGGCAGAACCTTTGCCATTCTCATAGTTAATCTTTGCCTGTTGATAAGAATCTGCAGCACTTTGAACATTTTTCTTGGCATTCGACTTTTTCTTGTTATTCGCGCTGACTTTTTTCAGCCACTTAACAAGTTTAACCACAGCCACGGTCGCTAAAACTGCAGCAGCCGCAATTGCAGCGATTTTCAGTCCAGTCATCCCCGCGCCTGTTGAAACTGCGCTGAAGGCGCTGGACAAAGCTTTCACCTTTCCGCCCCCTGTAGCGAGGTGGCTTAAAGGATCTTTTGCTAACCTAAGAGCCCCGGAAAAATCTTTTACTTTCGCCACGGTGCCCGCTATTCCACCGCCGACTGTTCCGAAAACAGTTGATACACCACTAAGTACTTCTGGAATATTAGACAGTTTAGTGATTCCCGGTCCGAGGAACGCAAATCCAGCAACAGCCTTTGAGATAAATCCCTGTAGCCCTGGCCCGGCTTGACTAAACGCTGTCGACATTTTACCAACAGCATCAGCAACTGCTTTTACCATTGGCTCTAAAACGGGCAGTAATGCTTCCCCCAATGTAAGCTTCATGTTGTTAAGGCTAGTTTTCAACCTCTCCATTCGCTTCTCTGGGGTATTCATCATCTGCTCATAGGCTTTATTAGCAATTTTGTCGTTGCCCTTGCTAGTCATTTTGGAATAAGCATCCTGATAATCTTTGGCATAATCAGTCAATGCGCCAGCAGCTGCTTTTGCATTAATATTTGACCAAAGGTCTTGGAATTTTGTACCAGTTTTATCACAATACTCTTGGAGAACTTGCAAAGCCTGTCCGATATTGTGGCCACTAGCCAGGAACGCAGAGAGGTCCTGACCAGTAGAAGCTTGTAATGCCTTTGACGCAGCTGAGGTACTTTTACCAAACTCACCATAAAGTCGCCGTAAATAAGTGGTGGTAATCATAGCATTAACACCATTTTTGGTTAAGGCAACGTAACCTGCACTCATATCCTCCAGGGAGACATTATTCATCTTAGCTATGGGAATGATGTTACCCATAGTATGAGAGAGCTGATTTACGGTGACTTTGCCCAAGTTCTGCGTGGTTAACAGCACTGAAGCCTGGTGATTGGCATTTCCTGCTGCCTTGCCATAAGCATTCGTTATCGTTGTCAGCACATCTAATGCCTGGGAAGAACTGGTAAATCCAGCCGTAGCCAACTTTTCAGCCGCAGCAACCTGAGCAACAGCGTTTTTGCCTTTTGCGCCAGCAGAAATCGCATTATAGGTATCTTCCATAAGCTTACTGGCAGCCACACCGCTCTCGTTAGAAAGAGCAATAACCTGCTTCTTGATACCAGCCATGTTCGATGCAGCAGCATCACCATTTGCTAAAAGTATGGACTTGACTTTTGTCGTTGAAGTGCCAAACTTTTCTGCTAAGGAAATTCCTTCTTTAACAGAGCTTGTTAACTTTTCAAGGGTAAGGTCACTACCTACTTGAGCCATTCTTGCACTAACACTTTTTAGACTTTGACTTGCGCCTTTAAGCTTTTCCGCCCATAAAGAAGATGTACCATACATTTCGCGCTTTAGATTTTTTAGCTCTGATTCTGTTTTGGTGATTTCTCTAGATAAAGTTCTCTGCTGCTCAATCGTTTTATCACTACCTGGAGCATTCTGCAGTGCGGAAAGCGCTGCTTTTTGCTCTCTAAGCTGGTCACTGGCCTGTGATACAGCAGTCTTCAAATAGCCTTGCTTTTGCCGAATCAAATCCGTTGATGTAGAATTGCTTTTTAAAGCCTTATCAACAGCCGAAATATTGTTTTGTGTAGTCTTTAATGCCTTTTTAGGCGAATCCGTAAGACCTTTAATCAGGTTGGTTGCCCGCTTTACGGCAGCTTCTAGTTCTTGGGTATCTGCGCTTATTTTGATTTTTGCTTCCGCAGTTTTCGCCATCAACTCACCTGCCCTTCATCGCTTTTTCCAGCTCTTCTGCTCGTTCGTTTTCGTCCTCAACGAATTCGATATATTCCTCCAGAAATGCGGTTAATCCCCACTCTTTACGGATTTCTTCGATGCTGACGTGGAACTTGGAGCTGTAGATTCTGCAGTATTTTCGGAGGTCTCTGGGCTTGAGTCCACGTATCCTCCATTGATAAAATTTCGGCCGATCTGCATGATATTGAAAACATCTACGCCCTGAATTCCGATTTCCAAATCGGCAAAGTCAATTTCAGGATTGGCGGCGATAATCGCCATAAATCCGAGGTAAAGGTGCAGCGTAGTATTGGTCTCCGCAATCGCTGCAGAAGACATTTCGGCAATGGAAAGATTCTTTTCCGCCGCCTTGGCAGAAGCCATACAGAAATCGTCCGTAGTAATCTTCTCCGGATCGTATTTCAGTTCCTTGTATGTCTTATCATTAACCAAGATGGGATGATAGAGCTTTAAAGTGTCCATAATTCCAGACCTCCTTTGTTTATGTGAAAAGTAATATTATTCAAGTTTAAAAAGAAAGCGGCCCACATTAGTGAGCCGCTATATTCATTAGAGAAGTGCATTAACCGGAGCGTAAAGATTCTTGCCGTTGATAATGACTTCAAGGTTATATCGATCAATCAGGTCTACTGTCTTGCTGTTCTTCATGCGGCAGTAGAACGACAGAGACATCTCATACTCGTTCTCTGTAACAGTGCCAACCTCCAGCTTATCGCCGGGGAACTTGGTGATATCGCCGTACATGAACACTTTATGAGATGCAACTCTCTTCTTTCGGGTCTTGGTGTCGACATACCGGTTAACCCAGCGGGCTTCCAGACGGAGCTCCTCATCAATAGCCGGTGTCAGCTCGGAAATATCATCACTATGGCCAGGAATCGTGATCTTGACGGTGATGTCCTCATACTGTACCGGATCAGCAACTTTCATCTTGCCAGCCGCCTGAATCTCAGCTGTGAGCGGAGAAAGGTCGGGAAGCTCAATCTTGCAGTCGCGCGCAATTTCTTTATGATTTTTGGCATTATACAGAGTAATGCCATCCACCATATGTTCATACTGGTTCTGTGCTTTTGCCATCAGCTTTCACCTCCAAGAAGTGTAGAAAGGCCGTCATCGGTATACTGTACACGGCCAATGATGCTGTGAAGAAGTGGAGCCGAAGTCTCCTGAATACCAATCGTAATCTGGCCATTGACGAGATCAGAAGTCGGATTGTCCACCTCAGAGAACTCAACAACCGGAGTGCCGATCAGACCGCCCATGTTGCAGAGACGGTTCAGGAACTCAGTTGTAGTGGTGATGATCTCATCCACAGTGTTCCGAGTCAGGAGCTCATCGATATTCGGATCGAAACTCTCCTGGAACCAGTTCATGATATACATCATAATTCTCGGGCTGTTGTGGAAAATCAGGCGCTCATCATTGTTCACACCATAACGGTATGCTGCCGTGTGGCCGCCCCAGAGTTTCCAGGAACCGGCCCACGGAGCAACCGTAAGAATGCCAACCTCGTCCAGCTCATTGGCTTCTTCGCGATCAAATCCGCCATTCTCAGAGTTTCCACCAAAGTACTGGGCAATGGCCGGAATGGTCTTGTTGGAGCAGGAAGCAATTGGAAGATTGCTGTTCTCAATGTCCTGCTGGAGGAAGACTGCGGCGGCGAAAGTGGAAATGTGATAGTTCTTCTTATCGGAGCCAACGACCATCGGCCAAGCAACGTCTCCATCCTCGGAAGAATAGCCGTTATCTGCTCTCCATTTTTTCGCTTTTGCAATTGTATCGACTGCGACACCCTGCTCATCCACGGTCGGAAGGTCGGCAATATGATAAGCCATATAGTGGCCGTTGATATCCTGGCAGGCCGCTGCAAGTGCCGCCTCAACCTCAGGATACTGAGACCATCCCGGAGCGCAGACGATGTTCGGGATAGCGTAGTTCTTCAGGTACATATAAGAGATGGCTGAGAACCCGGTGCGTTTTCCAGAAGCAGTTGTGCCGCCAATGATGTCCTCTTTGGTAATCTGGGACGGATCAACCTCGTAATAGTTGATCTCAATCTGTCCGTCCAGAGTGGCAGAGGAAAAGATAGCCTTACCGGTTGCATAGTCATAGTCAATCGAGTAATCAATGCCCTCGGTTTCGTCAGCAATCTCTACGGTGTCCAGAATAATCGTGTCGGATGCAAGATAACCCACGCCATTGTTGAATACGACAGTGGCGGTGGTCTTTTCGTCCTTGCGATGTTTGTCCGGGTCAAGGACATTGCAGAGCCAGATCGGCCCGACGCTGAACAGATTGAAATGTGCGTTAATCGGCTCGCAAAGATCAAAGTTGCCCCAGTTGTCGGAGTAACCGAAGGTCTTCTGTGCGTTGGAAAGGTTCGTTACCTTAGTCGGGTTGTTAATCAGATCCTTGTCTTTGTACCCGCGGACAAGGTTAATCGGAGCGCGACCAAAATAAAGAACATTGGTGTTGGACTGTGCGGGTGCAGTGGTTAAACTGGCGCCACGGATGGCATAAACGCCATGTCTATGTCCATTGTTCAAGTTTTACTCCTCCTTTACAGGAATTCATAACCTCTCTGGCCGTCATCCAGCTTATAGAGGTCTGTGGTATCTAACGGTTCAAAGACGGTAAAATCCACGAACGCATACCAGTAAGGGTACGCATCCGGGAGATTCACATCTTGTTTAATCGGTTCAAAAGTGATCCCCTTGTTGGTCTCCAGAATCAAGCCTGTGTCTTCAAATCCTCGTTCGCACTCCAGCGCGTTCAACGTCATGTCGACGAAATGCCATGCGTCACGCCATCCTTCCGATGCGGTATCGAGGATCTGATCTCCCTCGCCGTCTAAGTGCCTCTGAAACTGGCTCATCCCCGTTCTAACTACCTGGTCAGAATGGTAAAAGCCTGGGCTCCAGGTTCGAAACAGTAAGGTGATATTGCAGGTTCGACCTGGACCGCTGCCGAATTTCGGGTCAAACTCATCTTTACCCTTTGTTAGCATGACGCAGACGCAGGGAGCATTGCTGGGGATATCTGGAGGGAGATCAGATGTGTCTGGAATGTACATAGAAAAGGCATTCGGATGCACCAGTTCGTAAGGATATTCCTCGCTCATGGTCTCATCATCCGGCTTCTTGAACTGTACCAGCGGACACACGTTCTTATTTAGCCAGTCCCGAATGGAATCGATCGTGCTAATAATTGCCATGTGTCATCACCTCGAGCGATTCTGATGCAACGTGATGGTTGCCATACCCATATCTTCCCGCCAGTCATCCACCTCATAGATTCTACCGTCGATATCGAGTACATTGCCCGGGACTTTCCGCTTGGGAAGGTCTCCGCAGGCGGCGAATATCAGTGCAGTGGACTCTCCGATGCTTATTTCGTCAGTGCCTTGCCGGTCTTTCAGCTGGTCATCATCGAACACGCAATTCACTGGCCTTCCGGAGATGCGATGGACTTCTCCATACTCATCCAGATTGAGAAAGATATTGTGAATATCATTGGCAACCATGTCCTGAAAGCTACTCATGTCAGCCCTCGAGTTTCTTCAGAATGTCTGCCTTTTTCTTGGCATCGCCAAGGTCAATCTTTCGCTCTTCGGCCAGCTTCCTTAGCTGAGCAACTGTCTTGTGGGAAAGATCTTCTCTGACAGGCTTAGGCTCTGGATCAGCCTGTTCCGACTGATCCGGAGTTGCGGCGACTTTACCATCAAGGATTTCCACTTCGCCTAAGGCGGCCGCGCGTTCAGCATGGCCTCGGTCGACGTTCTCCCGGATGTCTCCTTTTGCCAGAGATTCCGTAATCTGGCCGTTCCAGTAACCCCAATGGTCCACAAGGACTCTAACATTGACTGTCTGACTCATCACAGCCGCCCCTTTCTTAGAGTACTTCGGCTACGATGAAGGCGTTCTTGGTCTTCGGCATTGGAAGAGGACGAGAGACAACCTGGAGAGACTCGGTGTTGCCAACCGGATCATCGAGATGCTTCGGAACAAGGATTCCACCATAGGTGTGCCACTGGCTGTCTCCCTGCTCTTTCTGAGTAACTGCAGCATAATCAGTCTTACCAGCGCCAGGAGAAGTCAGAAGGACCTTGCCATCTGGAATATAGAGCTGTTCTTTGCCGTTCTCATCGACATAAAAGCCGTCATAAGTAACCACGTTAACGACTGCGCCAGGAGCGCGAAGCACGCCAAGGGTTTCCTCGAAGTTTTCACCAAAGTCATTCGGCTCGACAGTGCCAACGTTGATGTTCCGATTGTCAAGAAGAGAGCGGATGTTCTCATCCTTGAGAAGATACATAGCAGTAGCGCTGTTCATGATCAGAAGGTTGCCAGCATTGCCGGACTTCTTGGTGATGACTTTCATGTTGCGGATATCGCCAAGGATGTCAGCATTAGCATCACTCCACTTATTCGCCGGAACGTATTTGTTGCCAGCAGTCTCGCCTTCATAGAACTTGAAGTTCTGTTTCAGAATGGTCTTGCCATCCTCTGCCATAACATCAGCAGAGAACTCAAGGTTCATGGCTACACTGGCGCAGATCTTTTCAATCGCGCGGGCGATGGCCTTCTGGCAGTACTGGAGGTCCTCAGTTCTCAGCCGAGCGGCCTTCTGCTCCGGAGACTCTACGGTCTGGAAGTCCTGGCCAAAGCTACGATATTTCAGGTTTTCCATGGAAATCGGACGTTTAACGCCAATGTAAGGAGCGTCAACCTCGTAAGTCCGAAATCCTTCGCGGGTCATTACTTTGCCAGCAGACATCGGGGAAATGAACGGAGCAATGCGATTGTCTCCATCTTTAATGTCTACGAGCATTTTGCAGTTCTCGGTGTAGATTTTGTCCGCCGGGAAAAGAGTAGTAGTGAGGTAGTCAAACCGAAGGGACTGTTCCTCATACATACCCATGAGTGTCAGGGTCTCATTTAAAATGTTATCCATTGTTCATCAGCCTCCTCAGTTAACTTCTCTGGTCAGGATAATATTCTTGGCGCGCAGGACCTCCACATCGGCGTCAGTCAGCTCATATCCGGTGAGAGTAGATACCACTCCACGGTTGAACTCGCCTGCGCTGTAGACTTCTGCGGCCTCATCTGCGCTGTCTGCGGCAACAATATATGCTGCGTTAGCAGACTCCAGTGCTGCAGTAGCCACAGCGGCCGCCGCATCCGGAGCACCAGTGACAACCTGGCCGCGTTTTACCGGAGCGGTAACTTTTACGACTTTAACGGTTGCCGGAGGATAAGTACCGGCAATGAGGTTATCTGCAGCAGTGTCTGCTACTTTGTTAATCATATCCATGTCTGTTCCTCCTTATTTCAGGTTCTTCATGAGCTGACGGCCATACTCGTATGGATCAACATCATGGTTGTCAGTTTCGTTGTGCGGAGCCGCACCAACGGTCTTAGCGTTCTTGGCATCTGCTTTCATAGCATCCAGAATAGCCGCGCCTTTGACCTTATCAGCCTCTACAAGAGCGGTGGCAAACTGCTCCGGAGTCATGTTCTCCCGGATGGCCTTGTCTGCCAGAGCTTCATCGTCCGGAGTCCGGATCAGGGCACGAATGTCCTCGTACCGTTTCAGAGAGGCCAGTCTGCCCTCTTCGAATCCGGCATCATGACCGACTTTTTCGGCTTCTGTTTCAGCTTTTTTCAGAGCTTCTGCCTGCTTTTCTTCATCCGCTTTTGCGGAAGCTTCAACGGCAGCGTCTTCAATCGCCTTTACCAGTTCCGGCTCTTTTTCTCTGAGCTCGTCAATGGTCATAGCTTTTTCAACCTCTTTCTTTTCGCCGCCGTCAACGGCAGGCTTTTTATTTTCATCCGCGAATGCGGAGTGAATGCGTTTGTTAGTAGGGATATCATCTGGAAGATCCACATCATGAACATCAATATGTACTCCGTTCACCAAAAGCATGGAACGGTCAGCTGAAGCCGCCATTCTCGGAGCTTCTCCCTCCAGAACAGTGTCGACAAAGCCCTGTTCTTTCGCCTGCTCAGCGGTCAGCCAGGTCTCCTTCTTCATGTCCTTGAGTAACTGCTTTGTTTCAATCCCTGTTTTGCTGTGGTACATTTCTGCCATCGCCTGGTTAATTCCCTCCATCGCATGGAGTTCTTTTTCCAGATCATCAGCCTGATAGGCTCCGCAAAGCACGCTGGTCACTTCGTGATACATGAAGAGCGTACCGGGCATCGCCTGCAACTCGTCTAAGGACACCGCGGGCAGAGTCGCTGCAGAAGCGCAGAGGCCTTCAATGATACCTACAGTGTGCAGGCCAAGCTGTTTAATCTTGCTGGCGATTTCCAAGCCGACAAAGAAATCACCACCCACCGAGTTGAATCGGAAGATGGCGGTTTTCTTTCCTTTTAATTTTTCTAGTTCATCTTCAAAGCCATAGGGAGTGATGTATTCTTCATGATCCTCTTCTCCGAATGGATCATACGGTTTCTCTCTGGCGAACGTGCCATAGAGTCGTACTTCGGCAGATTCCTCATCTAAATCGACAACGGTAAAAAACTGTGACTTACTCAGTCTCCTCACCATCCTTATCTACTGGATCAATCACCCAGTCATGAACATCTTCTTGTGTGCTTTCTGATGCGGGTGTTTTCCACTTCATCCGCTCAGCTTCCCGTTCCAGTTCCTCAGCATTGCTGTCGAACTCGGTGCCGAACATCTGCTGAGCCGCAGCGGCATTGGTGGTCCACCCGCGGTCGACTGCGGCGCCAATGGCGTTGACTTCCTTGACCGGGTCAAGCTGTCCCATAGTTGGTCCAACCCACTCCGTGCCCAGATAAGCATTGTGCCGGATCGGATCTGTGAAGAAACCCGGAGCGCTGATTCTCCCCCGTGCCACGGCCTCGGTAATCAGCATTTCATAGACGGGCTGAGCAAAATTTTCAATCAGCTGAGACCGCTTTACCTGGAACGTGGCCTGTGCATCCAATCTAGACGCACGGGATGCGGAATAAGATTTGTTATGTTCCTTTAACACGGTCTCGCTGGGAAGCCCCAGAGCGGCCGCTGTGTGCTTGTTGACCACTTTTTCAAACTCTGGCAAGCCAGAGGATGGACGAGTGGGATCGGCGAAGACGACATCCTCACCCGGTTTAAGATGAGCCCAGGTGTTCTGCCCAATGCGAAACTCGCTAGGCTGATCTCCCGGTTCTTCCTGATACTGCGGATTGAACGGATTAGATCGAACATCACTGTTGCTTTTAACGATGACAGTGAAGTACGACTCCAAAACTGCTGCGCCGAGCTCCGCTTTCATATACTTACTCAGTTCGCGAGTTTCTTCCATGATTGGAGCAAAAGCCGTCACGCCTCGATATTGTTCCGGTCTGGCCGACTCCGTAATGTGGAGAACGTTCGGAACACCGTTGTCACCGATTGTCTCAATCCGAGTCCACTCTGTAGGTTCTGCCCGAACGTCATTCGGATAGTTCGACCGGAACCAATACGCTACAACTTTCCCGGTTGAGTTAACTTCCACGCCATCATAGATTTTGTTTTTCGTTTTCGGATTGTAGCCTTCTGTGTAGTACGAAGTGCCACCATATTCATAAGGAGTTGCACACCGGTCAGCCTCAATCACCCGCAGTCGGAGGGAATATGGAGCCAGCGGAGTGCTGTCTTCCCAGTCACGGATCACAAAGCAGTCTCCAGACTCCGTGCAGGACTTTTCTACCAGCCGGGATAGGGCATAAAAGTTATTCAGCCCGGTCGAATCGCAGGTCTGTGCTTTATCCGCGAACAACGCGAACTCTAATTCTGCTTTATCCTGCCATTTTTCCGCTTCCTCCGGTGTCATCCCTAGAGTTCGTGTATCAATTCTGGACTTCAATTTCAGTCCGGTCCCTACGACATTGGTGACAATGGTGTCAATACACGCGGCCGCAACCGGTGACGTCATGACCAGAGTTCGTCCGCGCTGTCTCATTGTTCCGTTATACGGGTCCACATCGGATTTTGGACTACTGGAGGAGGCATGGAATGTCCTCATGGAAGGACGGGTATAACTCCCTGCTCCCTGTCCATATCCGGACCCATAAGCCCGTGCTGTATGTTCCAGTATCAAGTCTTTGGTGTCCAATCCACCACCTCCTTATTCATCAACGCAAAGGAAACGTCCCATATATCTTCCGTTAGACGTTCCATCCAGGATCGCCAGATCTTCCTCGTAGGAGTCAATCAGGTTTTTCAACTGATTAATGCTCACGTCGTATCGAGTCAAGGAACGAGATCCAATCTGATACGTTTTCGCTTTCGCCCCTGTTGCAATATCAAAGAGCATCTGTTCACAATTCTGAATCCAGTCAACCCGCTCCCGGATGGCACGTTCTATTTCTTCCTTGGTCATGTAACGAACCACGGTCTGTGTTAACAAGGGAATCTCTCCTTCTTACCATTCATCGCTCCACACGTCATCGGTAAATGTTCTGGTGCTTCTTACTGGTGCTGCGCGCCTGGCTACAGGCTGTGGAGCTGGAGTGCTTTGCACTCCATTAAGCCGGTTCAGCTCAGCCTGCATATCTGCCCGCAGAAATCGAAACGCGGCCAGTGCATAATTACGCACGTCAAGCGGTTCATTCCGCTCATGCCCTTTCAACTTTACCCAGTGTATCTTTCCACTCTGCGTGGTCTCTGGCTTTTCTGAAAGAAGCCCGTTGAAATAAGCTTCATCATATCCCGCCTCTGGATTGGAAGGGAAATGGCAGTATTTCGGCCCCGGCTCTTTCACTCGCAGGGAGCCCATGATATAAGCCTTCCCTTCATCAACGCCAAGGTTAACCAGCTCAATGCCGTTATCCAGGCGATGAGGATGCGTAGGGACCAAAGGGATTCCTTCTCCGCCCTGGCCCTTGATGGCCGCTATTCCCAGTTCCTGTCGAGGCAGGACATTCTGATACACGGCATCTGTCTTATTACCACCAGAGTCAATGAACATTAAGCGAATATAAAAAGCACGTCCCTTCTCATCGAGAAAAGGATGTGCTTTTAAATCGTCTAATCTTTGCCAGACATCGGGGAGATTCGGGTCCCCCATCAATGTCCCTTTTTCAATGCCCCAGGTTTCCCCGTATAAGCCATGGCCTAGAACTTCGTATTCTAGCCGGTTACCCTGTGTATCTACACCGGCAGTCAGCAGAATCACGCCTTCAGGAACCTCAATGCGAGTTCCATCGTCACGGTAACCGTAGTCTTCCCGACGCCTCAGAAACTCATCTTCGGATTCCATAGCTCCTCGATCTTCCCACGGTTGCCCCAGCTTTGTGTTGTAAAACGTTTTGAGCTTCTCTGGATCGTTTCCACAATACAGGAAGTTCAAGCAGATGGAGCTCCAGGGCACCCAGGGGGAAGCGAATGGAGACAGCCAGAAAGAACGCACCCCCTGGTCATAGGCTCGAGGGTTATCTGCTTTCCATTCCTGCTTCGCCTTTCGCATCTCCTGCTCGGTGCTTAAAGCGCCGCATTCTGGACAGCGATAATAGATATTCGATACTGTCCAGTTTTTATGTTTGTTGATAATTTTGTAGTTCTTGTCAAATACTATGTCAGTGAATTTAATATAATTCCAGGCTCCACAGTGCGGGCATTGGTGCTTCCAATATTCCTGCGTACCTCGGTAGAACAACTCACATATTTTGGAGTGAGACTTTAGCAGCGGAGTCGATACGGCAAGATGTTTGTCGTTGTAGAACGTTGTCGTTCTGGTCTTAGCCAGCTCCCAAGGATCACCATCTTCTCCTGCTTTCCTCGGCCATCGATCCACTTCATCGCCGAGAAGATATCGGATTGGTGAGGAACTCAGCTTAGAAGGAGAACGAGCGCCGTTAATCATCAGGATTCCACCAGGAAACGTCTTCTTAGACTTGCTTTTCCTGGTTTTGGTTCCCCGGCTGGATGCCCCCATCTTCTTTCGGATAGTCGGGCAGTCCTGCAGCATCGGGCTGATGCGGAAGTCGGAGAACCGTTCAGCATCATCTTCCCCAGGCTGGATATACATGATTGGTCCGGGGTCTTGGTCAATGATGTACCCAATACAGTTTAATTCCAGTTCACTTTTTCCACATTGAGACGGACTGATCACGAATATTTCTCTCACATTCGGATCAGTGAACGCATCCATCGGCTCTTTCATATACGGAGTCCGAGAAGTGCGCCATTTGTTTCCGCCTTCTGCCGAGGAAAAAGAAAGAATCCGGTACTTGTCTGCCCACTCGGAAAGAGTTAAGTCTTCCGGAGGCTTCAACACCGCGTTCGCCTTTTGAATTAGCTTGTTTGCCTTTTTCAGCTCTTGCTTATTCATCTTCTTGTTCTTCTAGCTTATTTCTGGCCAGTGCTTTCGCTTTCAGCTTCTTTGGATCATATTGGTAATTCTCTAAGCTTTCCAGAGTCTCTAAGGTCCACTGTTTGAGGATCTTCGCAATTAAGTCCGGATTGTCTTTATTCACAAGGTCAATCGCCAGTGCACTCGGCATAGCCACCAGAGCACCTTTCACAGTCTCGTTATAAGCCTGCAGGAGCTCAACAATATCATCTGCCCGATGATATTTCCCCTTGATCTCGTTCACACGATAATCTTCTATGGTAGCTTGATTCGTGAGAATCTCCAGCTTCTTCTCCTTGATCTTCAGGTCAACCTCTTTGGCCGGATTTTCTTTGTTCTTCCGACCTGCAGCTTTCGCCCTGGCATCTTTATAGATGGCGCGAACCGAATCGACAAAATTAAAGCGGACCGGCTTCTCACTGCAAGGAGTGATGATTCCGTCCGCTCTCATCTGGTCTACGATTCTTGTGGTAACGCCAAACAATTTTGCCAATTCACTACGGCTTAGTTCCAGATTTTCTAGTTCTTCGTATTTCATATTTTGCTAAAAATGAAAGTTTGTGCTTCTTGGTGTTTTTCATCAAATGTGCAATAATGACGAACACTCAATTTTCAAAAATTCGAAAAAATCGCCCGTTTTTGGGATTCAGCGCGCCGCAGGCTAGGCGAGTTCGTCACAGTGCCCATAAATACAATCCTACGTTTGTACAATTTGCACACAAAGAATTCTTTTTCGTACTCTTGCTTGCTTTCAGTCCGTAGCCCCCGAGGGTGGGATATGAAAAAGTATTTTTCATTTTTATTTCAAAAGTTGGCAAGCCTGCAAGAGAAATGAAACAAGTTGCAAAAAGATGAAAGCAGTCCCGTAGCAGGCCTGTCGCTGTATCATCCGTGTCAATCATTGAACGCGCGCTCCAGATGATGTGCAGCTCTCTTCTCGACTTCTTTTGCCAGCCTCGTTTCTATCTTCGTCTTTGCGTGCTCGCTCGTCACCAGCTCAGGGATGGCAGGGCCTCGCATGACTTCAACCTTGCCATGATGTCCTGGAGCCACACGCTGGGCAGGGATATATGCACTGTCTTGTCCATTCAATGGCATGAGTATCCATCCGGACTTCTGCGAGTGTGGACCGCCTTTGACCTTCTTCTTTGTCCATTTGCCTACCGGTTTTGAAGCTCCCTTATAGTTGCCAACCTTCAAAGTATAACTGCTCTTGGTTGGGGCCTTGGGGCCCATACGGTAATGAGTAGGGGTTAACAGCCGGCCATTATAATCGAGCTCTGCTTCCTCTGGTTCGGTATGAATCCGGATGGTAACTGCACCGCCAGATACATCACTCTTCTTGATGTTATACAATCCGGCTATCTCTTGAGCTACCCAAGACTTACTTCTCGTTGCTATGTCCGACATGAGATCATGCATAGCTCTGTCCTTGCGCTCAGGGAAGCCGCCGAGGATATTATAGAGTTCTGTTGTATCAACGGAGATCCCAATGTCAGACATTAGCCTTTTCATCCTTCCATTACAAAATCAGCAAGACTCTCAAACCTCTATGATTAACAAGCCTTTCAAACAATTCGCTTGGTCAAATTATTCTCAATTTCTTTTAGCTGATCTTCTGGTATTTCATCAATCATCTTAACTAATTTCTGATATTTAGCGAACACGCGGTTTTGCATAGAAAATGTCGTGGACGGATTTTCTACATCAGAATCATATTGCTTTGCAACTTCCGTAGCCATCCCAACATGAGGATCTAAATATTGAGATTTGCGAGCCCGTTCAAGATCTTGTTGTAAAGCTAACTCTTCGAGAAACTCATCATCATTTAAAAAGCGCTGTCTTTCTTCAGCAGTCATCCCGGTGATAATATTTTCTTCTTCCTCTTCATACTGTCTGGCTTTCGCATCAGTATAATCTCTTCTAAGTCTCCAAAGGAATATTCCAGTCAAATCTGGATCATTATATTTGTTAATTCCATCAAGGATATCTTCAGTATCATTTTTACTCATAAGCCGCGCATCCTTTCCTTTCAAACTACCCTCATGATAGCTTTTCCAAGATGGGATTCAAGATGCAAAATCAACAAAGAAAAAAAATTAATTTGGTGAACAAAACGAAGTTATCCCAGCTTCTCGTACAGTGTCAGCATACGGTCAACATCTGCGTAGAGCTCGTTAATATCTCCACTGTGTCCGCACCAATACAGATGATCTTTTCCAGGCTTCTCCGGCATGTTATACCAAATGCCAGGCTTGAATTCCATCCCGCTCCAGTAGCCTTTTTCATGTGGTTGGTTCAACGGTGCACTCTGCCCAGTCACATCAACAAAACCATCGTTGCGGTTCCAGCCAATTAAGTCATCAAAGCTGCGGCTGTACTTCATCCCAGCAAGGGAGAACGTATTCATCAAGTGTCCACAGTATTTACAGGAACCTGTCATCTCTGATGGCTTCGCATAAGCACGTTGGGCAAAGTAATAGGTGTTCGGATTCATGACCTGCTTCGGATTAATTCGCCGCTGAATGGTATCGATATCCATTTCTCTGGCAATGTTGTCCAGCTCGTTTTTGCTGTATTTCACAAATTTCTCCAAGGAGTTTCCGCTCCAGTGCTGCAGCATGGAATCATAGCTGTTCGAACTATTGTTGGCTCCCTCAGTCATCATGATGCCCAATATGGTTGCCAAGGAAAG
>CAYRKX010000003.1:0-66841 GCA_964425185.1 uncultured Eubacteriales bacterium | reverse complement strand
GATTATGGGTACAGTTCCTCCTCCAGGTGCTCAGCCGAATATGCGGTTTAATATTCCGCACCAGGAGTCCAGCTACGTAGAGCCGGAAGACCAGGCTCAGGAAGCCCCGAAAAAGCAGCCAAAGTCAACGCATCCGAAAAAGCAGCGGACTGGAGGCAGTGGAAATGCCAAAACGGTACTTCTAACAGTTGCCATCGTAGTTTTAGCCGCGGCTCTCATTTTCCTGATCATCTACTTCGGTGTCATGGGCGGCGGAAACAGCCAGAACTCCCGCCTGGGAGACGCCACAACACAGTCCATTGAAGACGGACGGGTTCGGGTTCCCCAGTTTGTCGGCCTCAACTATGACGACCTCGACTCAGAGACGTTCAGCGACTTCAACATCATTGCCAAATATGTCAACAGCAACTCCGGTGAAGACGGAACTATCATCGCCCAAAGTATCAGCGCAAATAAGCAGGTTCCCAAGGGGACTACCATTACGCTGACCATCTCCCGGGGAGCTGGCCAGGTCACTATGATCAGTGTGACCGGCGAGACCGCCGAGCAGGCCCGTGCCTCCCTGGAACAGCTTGGCTTTAATGTTCAGGTGGTCACCAAACTGAACAACGGCGGAAACACTCCTGGAACTGTTGCCTCTGCAGACCTGACACCAGGACAGCAGTACAGACGCGGCTCCACCGTAACCCTTCAGGTATGGGGAGATTCCCAGGCCGCCACATCATCCTTCGAAGCAAACGAAGAGAACGACTCCGAATTTTAAATCTGATGACAAAAAGACCGTGCCACCGAAGTGACACGGTCTTTTTTCTGTTTCCAGTTATTTACGATCTTCCATCTTAATGTACTTACGCGGCGTACTGACTGCCATGTAAGCCGGACGGATAATCTTGCCGTGGTTGATAATCTCCTCCATACGGTGAGCACTCCAGCCGGCAATTCGCGCAATGGCGAAAATTGGTGTGTAGAGTTCCTGTGGGAGTCCGAGCATTCTGTAGGCAAATCCACTGTAGAAGTCAACATTGGCACAGAGTGTCTTATTGGAGTGGGTCTTAGCCTTGACCAGATCCGGAGCAATGCGTTCTACGCGCTCATACAGGGCAAACTCTTCGGTGAGATCTTTCTCCGAGGAGAGCTGCTTGACCAGTCTGTGCAGTACCTTGGCACGGGGATCGGATTTGGTATAGACCGCATGGCCAATCCCGTAGATCAGGCCGTTTTTGTCGAATGCCTCACGGTACAGGATCTTGTTCAGATAAGCGGCGATCTCATCGTCGTCTTCCCAGTCCATGACGTTTTCTTTAATATCTTCCATCATGCGAACAACTTTAATGTTGGCGCCGCCGTGACGCGGGCCCTTCAGAGAGCCCAATGCAGCAGCAATAGCAGAATAGGTGTCCGTTCCGGTAGAGCTGACAACATGGGTAGTAAATGTTGAGTTGTTACCACCACCGTGCTCTGCGTGAAGAACCAGAGCGGCATCCAATACTTTCGCCTCCAGAGGAGTAAATGAGCTGTCCAGGCGAAGCATGTGAAGTATGTTCTCCGAGGTAGAGAAGTCGTCACGCGGCGGATGGATAAAGAATGAGTCCCCGTCGTGATAATACTTGTAAGTCTGGTACCCGTAAACCGCCAGCTGCGGGAACAGGGCAATCAGCTCCAGGCACTGCCGTAAGACGTTGTCCACAGACGTGTCGTCTGCCCGGTGGTCATACGAATACAGGGTCAGTACACTTCTGGCCAGTGTATTCATCATGTCCTTGCTCGGGGCTTTCATAATAATATCGCGGACAAAGTGGACAGGAAGTTCACGGTATCCCGCGAGAATTTTCTTGAAGTCCTCAAATTCCTGCTGATTCGGAAGCTTGCCGAGCAGCAGCAGATACACTACCTCTTCGTAGCAGTAATTATCCTGTGCAGCAGTTCCGGCAATAATGTCCTGCACATTATATCCACGATAGCGGAGGATACCTTCGCACTCGACTCGTTTTCCATCTATTGTCTCATGACCCGAGACCTCAGAGAGCTCCGTCAGTCCGGTCAGGACGCCTTTACCGTCAGAATCGCGGAGACCGCGTTTGACGTTATATTTTGTATAGAGAGCAGGATCAATTGTGCCGTTCTCAATGGAAAGTTTCGACAGTTCCGTAATTTCCGGAGTAACGACAGAAAAATCTTGATCAAATTCCAAATTCACTCTCTCCTTCCTCAGTGCCATCCCAAAAATGAAAAAATCGAACACCATTTTTTCAATCAGAGCACCGGTATTCATGCAGATAATTGTTTTATTATTTTAGCATACTAAAGGTACCATTTCAAGGAAAAGCGGGAGCCCGAGAGGGTTCCCGCACTCATATCATGGTTTTAAAAATCGTTTTCTTATGCGGTTTCCAGCTGATCCACCAGTTCCACGAGTTCCAGAACTTCATTCCGGAATTTGTCCGGTTTTTCCATGAGTCCGATGAAACTGAAGTGGTTCCGATTTTCAATTGGCATTTGATACCACTTGCCCGGCCAGCAGGAGTAGGCATTGGAAAATCCTGTCACCGGTTCGGTTGACGGAGCAAGAGACGAATTGGTATTGATGATGCCATCATTCGGCTTCGCCTCGTCTCCGACAATGGGATCTTCCGGCAGATGGTTGGTAAAGAAAGCCAGCAGAGCAGATGTCGGTGCCGTCAGACCGGCCTTGCGGGTCGGAATATAGAGGTCCGGAATGTGGAAAAATTCTTTCATTCTCGGAGCAAACGGACTGCGGTATCCGCCCTTGTCAATATCAAGAAGATAAGCCAGCGCGTCCGGTACTTTCGACTTCACTTTAGCGGTAACATCTTCTGTAACTTCTCCCGTGTAAGCCAGATAATACGTGTTCGGCTCCGGAGACAGAACCCGGTTCCAGGCAGCCATGCCGTCCAGTCCGGCTTCATAGAAAATATTGCCCTCTTTTCGGGAAAGATACTCTTCAGCGTCATCTTTGCGGAATTTCTTCACTGCTTTCCGGAGAACATCCGGGGCATAATAGTCAATCGCCTGAAACAAGGTGGTCCCGTCGTTGTCTCCCGCAAGTGTTACTACAGCGTGAACTGCTTTCGGGTGCCCGCCTTCAAACAGAGGAGAGCAGTCATACCCGGCAGCTTTCTCCGAGGCAGATCCACCCGCCATCAGACTGGTTAGAAGTCTGGCGACTGGAGCGCCGAATCCGTGGGCAATCAGCGTAACCTTGACACCCTCTTCTCCCCAGTTGGGAAGCCAGCCCGGATAGTTTTTCCCAAAGCGGGAAATTCCATGTTTCTCTGCATAGTCGGCACCATAGTCTACAGTTCCGCCTTTAATCTGTGCGTAGAGCTCACAGGTCCGCTCCCACACTCCGGAGAACCGGCTGAAAGAAGCGGTATGGGCCTCTTCCCCTGTACTCTGGATAACTTTTTCCACATTGGCAGAAAACAGACCAAAATATGGGACCGTTTTATGGAGAAACTTTTTGTCCTCTCCGTATCCCAGAATTCCCGGCACCAGAATGACAGGATAGCTGTTCTTCTCTGACATGAGACAAACCTCCAGACGCTCTTTAATCAATTAAAACATTCTCTTAGAATATACCATTTTCGTTGCAGAAGTTCAAACTTCTGGCTATAATAGGTTGCTATGAATGTCTATTTTTACTCTCTCGGGTGCAAAGTGAATTCGTATGACACAGAGAGCATGAAGGAAATGTTCCGCTCTCATGGCTGGACGGTCCGGAATTCTCCGGAAGGATGTCAGGCCATCGTTGTCAACTCCTGTACCGTTACCGCGGTCAGTGACCACAAGACCCGCCAGGCCGTTCGCCGTTTCAAGCGCAGTGTGCCTGGCGCCATTGTCGTGCTCACAGGATGCATGCCGCAGGCGTTTCCAGAACAGGCTATGAACCTGGAGGCCGCAGATATTGTAGTCGGTAACCGGGACCACGCTAAGATTCTGCAGGACGTCGAGCAGCTCGTTTCCCAGACGCAGGAGCGCACCCGGATTTTTGACGTGGAAAAGTACAACCACCGCACAGAGAATTTTGAAAATACCGGCATCGAAGAGTTTGAGGGCAGAACCCGCGCCGTCATTAAAATTCAGGACGGCTGCAACCGTTACTGTTCCTACTGCATTATTCCCACCGCGCGCGGCCGGTCCCGCTCCCGCTCCATGGAGAGCATTGATGCCGAGCTCAAGCGCATAAAGGCCGCCGGCTTCCGTGAAGTGGTGCTCGTCGGTATCAACCTCACCTGCTACGGTCTGGACATTGGCCGTTCCTTTGTTGACCCCATAGAGCTTGCCTGCAGCTACGGGTTTGACCGCGTCCGCATCGGTTCTCTGGAGTATGACAATATCACAGATGAGGCGATTCACCGCCTCTCCAAGCTCAAGAACTTCTGTCCCCAGTTTCATATGTCTTTACAGGCCGGATGTGACAAGACTCTGAAAAACATGAGGCGTCATTACAATACCGCAGAGTACGAAGAGACCTGTAAAAAATTAAGGGCCGCATTTCCCAACACGGTCATTACCACCGATATTATGGTAGGCTTCCCCTATGAGACCGAGGAAGATTTCCAGGAATCCATGGACTACGCCCGAAAAATTAGGTTTGAAAAAATTCATGTCTTCCCCTACTCCCCGAGAAAAGGGACCAAAGCCGCAGAGATGGAACAGATTCCCAAGGCCGTAAAAACTGACCGCAGCCACCGCATGCTTGCCGAGGCAGAGGAAATTCGTCAGGACTTCCTGCACAGACAGATTGGAAAAACTGTAAATGTGCTCTGTGAGCAGTACAAGAACGGGGAAATCACCGGATATACCGAGAACTACACCCCGGTACACATCCACGCTGACTCTCCGCACCACAACGAAATTGTCTCCGTCACCATTGACAGTGTAGAAGACGACGCGTGCGTTGGAACACTGTAAAGGTTAAAGACGAGCAAAAAGAGGCTGTGTCAATGACACAGCCTCTTTTTATTGTATGTATTGTGGAATTATTCCAGAACGAGCTCATCTGACAGTTCCGTTCCACACGGAAGAATTCTGGGACTGCACAGGTTGTACAGATCTGTAGCCTTGCACTCCAGTTCAAAGATATGAGCAGCCTCTTCTGAAATTCCGGAGATCTGAGAAGTCTTGGTGACGACCGGCTTGGTAGACGCATCTTTGGCCGCTTTCAGAATGTCACGTCCCTTTTCATTGAAGCCGAGGACCCGAATATACGGAACTTCTCCGTTCCGGTCTTCCGGAGTAATGCCGAGGTACAGAGCGGTAACAATCCGACGAATCCGGGAATGAGTATACCGCTTGGTCTTGACAATGTCGTAGAGTTCTTCCAGAGAAGTAGCGCTCTGAATGGCATTGTAAATGCGGTTTTCCAGTCCTTCAGAAACATCGGGTGCAGCGGCAATATCTTCTTTGGTCAGAAGACGGAGCCGGGAGAGAATGGCCCGCTCACTGTGGTCTACCGTGACCGGAGCGCGGCCGATGGATTTCTGCTGTTTGAAGATGTCCACGGAAGCCTCCGGCATAAAGTCATACGCGCGGGCGTCGCCGCGCTCCAGCATAATGCGAAGGGAAGACGCGCTTGCGAATTCATCCGTGGGAGTTAACGAGTCGTGTACACCGCCGACCCGTGCAATGGGAACAATGTCCATGGAGGAACCCAATGCGTGGATCGCCTTGATATACTCAACAGCGAGGATATTGTTCGGCTGGTCCAGAACTTCAGCAATGGTATCCCCGTAACTGGCCCGTACAGCAAGAGCGCGGGCCACTGGGTAGCTGACACCGCCGTCCAGCTCTTTCTTAATTTTAGCATCCACTTTCGGATCACGGACTGCTTTGGCTGCCTCCTCTAGAAGGTCACGGTCAGCGCACTCTGCTCCAAAGCTCAAGGTATCTACGCATCCGAGAGCATTCAGAACGGAAACTCCGCCGTAGGCAAATTTTTCTGCTGTAGCCGTAGCCCACGGGACGGGAAGTTCTACGACTAGGTCCACTCCATCACGCAGTGCAGCGGCTGTCCGGCTGCGCTTGTCCATAATGGCAACGCTGCCACGCTGAACAAAGTTGCCGCTCATGACAGCAACAATATGGTCTGCACCGCCGCTGCGGCACTTTTCAATCATTGTGCGGTGCCCGTTGTGGAACGGGTTGTACTCCGCGACAATTCCAGTAACTTTCATATTTCACGTCCTCCTATTCAGGAACATTAATCTTCCGGTTTTCCGCTGGCACTCTTCTCCGAGATGTTTTTCGGCATATTCTGCTTGTCAAACCCTTCTGTGCTCTCTTTCATGAACAGAACCTTGACTGTCATGAAGATAAGCCGGATATCTGTGCGGATAGAATAGTTTTCAATATAGAACAGGTCCAGCTTCAGTTTGTCATATGCGGTAGTGTTGTACTTGCCGTAAATCTGTGCATAGCCGGTCAGGCCAGCCTTAACTTTCAGTCGGTACTTGAACTCCGGAATCTGCCGGGTGTATTCTTCCACATTCTCGACGCGCTCCGGACGGGGGCCGACAATAGACATGTCTCCCTTTAAGATGTTGAGAATCTGTGGCAGCTCATCAAACCGTGTGGCACGGATGACCCGGCCTATTTTCGTAATCCGCTCATCGTCAGAGACTGCCGGGTGGGCCTTGCCGTCCGCCTCGGCATTGACAATCATGCTGCGGAACTTGATAATCTGGAATACTTTTCCGTCTTTGGTAACCCGGTCCTGTTTGTAAAAGACCGGTCCGCCGTCCTGAAGCTTAATGAGAAGAGCTACAATGCACATGAGCCAGCCCACGGCGGCGAGGGCAATAATGCAGAGGACAATGTCCATAAACCGCTTAAAGAACCGACGCTCAAAAGTCAGACCCGCATTCCGGCACAGCAGCAGCGGGGTGTCAAACAGATGGATATTTTCTCCCGAGCGGATAATAATATCCGAAATTTTCGGCGTGACATAGGTCTGCTTGTTGTGGTCGTAGCAGTATTTGAGAATGTCGTTTCGCAGAGAACCCGAGATGTCACAGATAATGGCGCCGTCGTACTGGTCGATGCGCTCGGTAATATAGTCAAACCCCTTGTCAATACTGACCGCCTCACAGATATGGAACTGATCGTCCCGAACAGACATTTTCCACACCAGGTTAGTGGCCGAGTGGTAGCTGTAGATGACAACCAGGTTCTTCGGCGGGTAAAACCGTTTATAAAAATAAGCGGCAAGGTACGACCAGATGAGAATAATGCCCATCTGAACCAGGAACATGATAATAATGGGGAAGACTGCCACCATCTTCCGAGCAACCAGGGACATAATAAAATACATGAAAAAGTCCACAATAAATGTGGTCAGGCCCTGGGAATAGACAATGTCTCCCACCTTGTAAATATCGACTTTAAACGCACCGTAAATTCTCGAGAAAATGTACTGCATAATGAAATACAGTGCAACGATGAGGACATTTCCGCGACGGAAGAACGCCCAAATAATGCCGACATTGATGTAATGCACCCACACATAGCCGAATACAGCCGTGAGCGCCACAAGAATCAGAATTGTGTTAAAGAACATGAAGGTGCGCTGAAATTCGCTGGAATTACCCTTCTTTTTCTTTTTCTTCTTCATTCGTGTTCCTCCAGGAGAACTCACACCCGCAGAAATCCTGCCGGTATAAATTGTATTTGTAGGACAGCTCTATGGAGCGTTTGTAACCGTTTCTCTTTTTGAAGTCCGAGACCAGATATGGAACCCCGTACTCGTCCTGTAACTGCTGCCCAAGCTGATTCAGCCATTGGGCATTCTTGTACGGACTGACCGTCAACGTACTGCAAAACCAGTCAAATCCGTCTGCCCTGGCAAGCTCCGCCGTGCGGCGCAGACGCTGTTCATAGCACATATGACAGCGTTCCCCGCCTTCCCGGTCGGTCTCATGCCCCCGTGTCAGAGTCAGAAAGCTCTCATGTTCATGGTCGCAGTCCATAAAACGGATGTCCGAACCTCCGGCGTTCATCTGGGAAATCAGATCCAGCTGAACCGCCTTGCGGTGTTCATACTCTTCCTCCGGGGCGATGCACGGGTTGTAATACAGCACAGTAATGGCGAAATATTTTTCCAGGTACTCCATAACATAACTGGAACATGGTCCGCAGCAGCTGTGGAGCAGCACGGTTGGCCGTGCCCCGTTCAGGTTCTTTATAATTTCATCCAGTTTGAGCTGGTAGTTAATTTTCGGTATCTGTTTCGTGAGAATTCCCTTCTTCATACAGTTTCAGCATCTGCTCCGCCCGCTCCCGCAAGTCGTGACGCAGATGTTCCGGACTCAGGACCACCGCACGGCTGCCAAACTGAGAGACCCAGCGGATAAAGCCCTCACCCGCCATAACTTCCGCAGAGAAAGTAAAGCTGGACCCGTCCGCAGAACGGGTCATCTCCGTGTCCTGTCCAAACCGTTCTTTCATAACTGAGAACAGCGACTGGTCACATTTCAAAGTGACTGTCTCCTTTTCCCCGGAAAATCCGTTAAACATTTCCCGCTGGTACTCTTCCGCGTTAAACCCGTCCGGAAACTGGTCTGTAAATTCCCGGCAGTCCCGGGCATCTTCCACAGACTTGTTCACCTGGTCCATCCGGTCAAGACGCATATGCATAAAATTGTCATGCCGGCTTATGTTGCAGATCAGATAGTAGGCGTCATCCGACCAGATCAGTGCATAGGGACTTACAACGTGGACCCGGCTTTTCATGCCCTTCACGGTCTGTCTGGTGTACTTAATTTCCAGTTTTTTCTTTTCCGCTATAGCCTGGGTAATGGTTTCAATCTGATACAGTGCCTTATTGGTCCTCGGCTTGTTGGGACTCGGAGAGTAGCTGTAGCGTTCCCGGAAATTTTTTCTCTCGTGTTCACTCAGAGAGCTTTCCAGAAGTTTCTCCACAAGCTCTTCGCTCTTTCCCCGGTTGATGATATTGGCCGATTCAATGGCGTCAATGAGAAGCAGCAGTTCCGGCTCCTCAAACATGCGGTCCAGAAGATACCAGCCGTGGTAGGCCGGATGGGCCTGTTCAATCTGCAGGCCGTAGTCCCGCAGCGCCTGAAGGCTGTCGTAAATAGACTTTCGTTCTGCGGTAACTCCGTACTCCCGGAGAGCCTCCACCAGATCATGGGCGTTCATGGGGTGCTCTTCGTCCGAGTGTTCCCGCAAAATTTTCCAGAGATACAGGGTTTTCAGCTTCGTATTCGACCGTGTGCTCAATGGTTCTGCCCCCCTGTCCTAAAAAACGTACATTTGTTACTACTACCATACCATAAACAATTGACATTTGCCAGAAGGAAACGGTACAATAGTGGCATCGTTATTGACATGCGGGTATGGTGAAACTGGCAGACACGTAAGATTTAGGATCTTATGCCGCAAGGCGTGCAGGTTCGAGCCCTGTTACCCGCACCAGCACTCAAAACCCGTGTGGATTTTTGAAGAGAAATCTTTTTTCGCCACGCAACTGTCTTTTCCGGCAGTTGCGTGGCTTTTTTTGGAGGGAAAGCCATTGGATCAGACTTTTATGAAAGAGCGCCGAATTGTACCGCTCGTCATCTCCATGTCACTCCCCATGTTTATCTCCATGCTGGTCAGTGCCCTGTACAACATTGTTGACAGCTACTTTGTTGCAAAAATCAGCGAAGAAGCCATGACCGCCGTCTCTCTGGTCTACCCCATTCAGAACCTGAACACGGCGGTCGGCGTAGGATTCGGCGTCGGGGTCAACTCCGCGGTCTCCTACTACCTGGGTGCTGAGGATAAAAAAAGAGCCGAGAGCTGTGCGCATCTCGGTCTGTACTGCAGTGCCATTCACGGGGTCCTGCTTACCATATTCGGCATAGCCATTATGCCGTGGTTTCTCAGTCTGTACACCAGTAACCCTGTCATTCTCTCCGCCGGTGTTAACTACTCGCGGATTATTTTTGCGGTCTCCATTCTCTACTGTATCTGCATTCACTATGAAAAGCTCTACCAGGCTGTCGGGAAAATGAACGTCACCATGTGGAGCCTCGGTGGCGGATGTCTGCTCAATATTCTTCTGGACCCGCTGCTCATTTTCGGTATTGGCCCTTTCCCCAGAATGGGTGTGCGCGGCGCGGCCCTTGCCACCGCTATCAGCATGGTCCTCCCCCTGGCGATTTACCTGATTTTATACGCCAAAGGATCTCTCGGCATTACAGTCAGTGTTCGGAGAACTACGCCGGTGAATCGCCAGGAGCGGCGGAAATTATTGAAACGCCTCTACGCTGTCGGCATCCCGGCATCACTCAACATGGCCCTGCCGTCCGTGCAGGTTACCGTGCTCAACGGAATTCTGGCAAATATTTCAGCCACTTATGTGTTTATCCTGGGAGTCTACTATAAGCTGCAGACCTTTATTTACTCGTCCACCAACGGAATTGTCCAGGGAATTCGCCCGCTGGTCGGGTATAACTACGGCGCCAAGGAGTATAAGCGGGTCTGGGGTGTATTTCGTACCGCTCTTGTCATGGCGCTTATCATCATGGCTATTGGTCTCCTGCTCTGTCAGCTGATGCCGGGAGTCATTATGGGGTGGTTTACTAAAAATCCAGATACTGTGAGAAAAGGTGCTATGGCACTTCGTCTCATCAGTATAGGGTTCCTGCCATCCGCTTTTGCCGTCACGGTCAGCGGCACACTGGAAGGACTGGGAAACGGGAGCGGCTCTCTGGTGACATCCCTTCTGCGCTATATTGTTGTCATTCTGCCGCTGGCATTTCTGCTGTCCCGGTTCTACGGCGCTGTCGGCGTGTGGAACTCCTTCTGGATTACAGAGATTGTGTCCGCCGCAGCAGTCGGAGTTCTTCTGTCCATTCAGAAGAAGAAGCTCACTCCGTAATGGCGGCAAAGCTGGCACCAATGAAGCCGGCCAGCTGCTTCGGGTTCAGTTCCACCTGGGTGCCGCGTTTTCCGCCGCTGACGTAGAAGAGCGGCAGGGCTTCCGCACTGTCATCAATAACAGTTACAAACTGCTTTTTCATGCCAATTGGGCTGCAGCCGCCGCGGATATACCCGGTAATTTTGTTGATGTCCTTGACGTGAATCATCTCAACTGACTTTTCTCCGACGGATTTTGCCGCGGCTTTCAGGTTCAGCTCCTCATTGACCGGAAGAACGAAGACAAAGTAGTCCCCGCTCTTTCCATGGGTAACCAGCGTCTTGTAGACCATGGACGGGTCCTCTCCGAGTTTTCGGGCTACCGTCTCTCCGTCAAACGGTTCGTCGTCATTGTGCTCATAGGTGCGCTCTTCATAGGGAATTTTTGCCTTGTCCAGAATTCGCATGACATTGGTCTTAACTTCCTTATTTTTCTTCTTTTTACTCATAGCAGCACCGCGCCTCTTTCCCCCAAAATATTTTCTCTATTATAGCCTTTTTCCCGCCGAAAAGAAGGTCTCTGCCACGAAAAAAAGTCATTGCTTTTTCCTATATTAAGTGATAATATATTTAGCTGTAACAGCTGAACAACCAAAGGGAGGTGCACATATGCCAAACATTAAATCAGCAAAAAAACGTGTTCTCGTCAACAAGACTAAGGCGGAACAGAACAAGGCGACCAAATCTGCTCTCAAGACTGCCATCAAAAAGGCAAATGCAGCTATTGCAGAGAATGCAGAGAACAAAGTAGAGCTCACCAACGAGGCCATCAAAAAGATTGACCAGGCTGCGGCTAAGGGCATCATCCACAAGAACAATGCTGCTCACAAGAAGTCTGCGCTTACCAAGGCTGTCGCTGCTGAATAAGCTCAGCATTTAATGAAAATAATGACCTGTCAGAAATCTGACAGGTCTTTTTTCATGCCATTTTTAATTTTTATAAGTTGACAGTCGCTCCAAAGGCGGCGCGGTGTTTCAACTCTTCCGCGAACTGTTTCCCTTTGAGATCTCCCCGGTAGAGGAAGATAAGAGCTTTGGTAGCGCCGGTAGTGCGGTCCCGGTAATGGACAATCAGGTACCGGTCAAACCACTTCCCCCACAGCGTCCGGATGCGGTCTCCAATAGACGGACTGGTTTTGGCATAGCGGCCGGATTTGGGCTCTGGCTGTTTTTCTTTCCAGACCTGGGTCTCCTCCCCGCTCAGCGCTTCCGCGTCAATGACGTCTGTCAGGTTCAGACTGTAAGTCTCTCTGTGCCGATCGGAAATAATCAGGCGGTCCCGCTCCAGGTTCATGGCAAACTGTTTGCCGCCCCGTGCGGAGGAAATGCCCTGAACAACTTTCGCATTCATAGACCCTTTGAACCAGCCGACAACCTGGTCATACTTCTCCGGATGGTCAATCCGATAGATAATTCCGCAGAGCATGGCGGCGAGAACAATGGCCAGAAGAATTCCTACGCCGAGATTTCCCACGCCAAATGTGGTAATCAGTGCAAAAACGGTAACCAGGATGGCAATAATCCAGGCCACCCATTCCCAGATATGAACCCGATTATTTTTCATGTCAGCTCCTCCATTTCCTTCTCCTGAATTCTTCTCTAGTGTACTACAAATGTCGAAAAAAGATAAATACCCCCATGGGGTATCTATTGACAAATGGAGAAAAAGGGATTACAGTAGTGCCAGTTAGGAGGGAGTAACTATGAGAATTGCCATTGAAGCAATTATTATTGTCGCTATTGTTGTCGCCTGTATTTTCGGCGTCAAGAGCTATAGAAAGCGCCTGTCCAGCGGCTGCTGCGGTTCTGGAGACGGAAGCGGAAAAGTCAGACGCGTCAAAGTCAAAGACCGGGACAAAAAGCACTACCCCTACGAGGCAGAAATCAAAGTGGACGGCATGGTCTGTTCCAACTGCGCCAACCGTGTAGCCAATGCTCTGAACTCTGTTGATGGCGCCTGGGCCACAGTAGATCTGGAAAATCACACGGCTAAAGTTCGTCTCAAGAACTCTGTAGATCCTGAAGTTTTGAGAAAGGCAGTCAATGACACCGGAACTTACACGGCCCTCAGTGTTGAGGGACCGGTTAAAGTTGCTTAACCCATGAAAATTGAAATGCACAAAGAAGGGCTTCTCCGAGATCTCGGAGAAGCCCTTCTTCTGTATGTGTAAGCTTCAGCTCATTTCTTTTTTGGAGCGCTTTTTCTTTTTCTTCTTTCGGGGGTCCTGCTCTTCAATCTTGGCTGGAGTTACCGCGTCCATATCCTGTTCACCGGTACGAATTCGAAGGACATCACTGACGGCATAGGCAAAGATCTTGCCGTCTCCGGGGTTGCCGGTCCAGGCCGCTTTGCGGATGCAGTCCATGGTGCGAACCGCCCAGTCTTCTGTAGAGACCAGAATTTCCACTTTAATCTTGGGCAGCATGGAGACCAGGACGTCCTGGCCGCGGATGCTTTCGGTGTAGCCCATCTGAGTGCCGCAGCCCATGACCTGAGAGATGGTAATGCCGCGAACGCCCATCTCAACCAGAGCGTCTTTGACCTCTTCCATCTTCTCCTCACGGATAATTGCTTCTACTTTATATACCATACTGCAGCCCCCTTAGTCGTCCAGTCCGTTGAAGGACGGATAAGCACGTTCGCCGTGCTGTGTGAGGTCGAGACCAATCTTCTCGTCGAGTTCGGATACCCGGAGATCTCCGGCAACCAGTCTGGTGAGGCCGATGCAGATCAGAGTGCCGACCAGAGAGATGACGATGGTGACAACAACACCGAGAAGGTTTGCAACGAACAGCTTAGTGTCGCCATAGATCAGGCCGTTGGAAACAGCATTCGGGTTGATGGCGGTGGACCCGAAGAGTCCGGTCATAATGCCACCGTAGATACCGCCAACACCATGGCAGCCGAATGCGTCAAGTGCATCGTCATAGCCGAATTTCGGTTTGAGTTTGGAGACGCAGAAGTAGCAGAGCGGGCTGACCAGGAAACCGATGATCAGAGAAGCCCATGCCGGGACAAAGCCGCAGCCCGGGGTAATGGCAACCAGTCCGACAACAAGTCCGGTGCAGGCGCCGACTAAGGTTGGTTTTCCGGTCTTGATGACATCCATCATCATCCAGGACAGCATGGCAGCTGCGGAGGAAACGGCGGACGTCATGAATGCGTGAGCAGCAAGTCCGTTTGCTGCGAGAGCGGAACCGCCGTTGAATCCGAACCAGCCGAACCACAGGAAGGCTGCGCCGAGAGCAACGAACGGAATGTTATGCGTACGATAGTTAGCGTATTTGAGATCGCCCCGTTTTCCAAGGAAAATGCAGAGAAGAAGGGCCGTTACGCCGGAAGAAATATGAACTACATCGCCGCCGGCAAAGTCAGCTACGCCGAGTTCTCCGAGCCAGCCGCCGTGGCCCCATACCATGTGGGCGAGCGGATAGTAGACGATAATAGACCAGAACATAATAAAGAAGAACAGCGATTTAAACCGCATTCTTCCTGCAATGGCACCGGTAATCAGTGCCGGGGTGATGATGGCGAACATCATCTGGAATGCCGCATATGCGAGGTGTGGAATGGTCGGTGCATACGGCCCCGGAGCAAATCCGACGTGGCGGAAGAAAGCCCACGAGAAGTCGCCGATGACATGACCGTGATCCGGCCCGAATGCGAGTGAATACCCGAACATAAACCATAAGACAATGGCCAAGCCGAGAATAAAAAACGAGTTCATCAGGTTGCTGACAACGTTCTTTCGCCTGCCAAGACCGCCGTAAAAGAAGCCCAGTGCAGGAGTCATAATAAAGACGAAAGCGGCAGAGATGAGAACCAAGGTTGTATCTCCACTGTTAATCAAGAAAAATTCCCCCTTCAGTTGGCGTTATAAAAATGCGAAAAGGCGCCACCGAGCCTGATGCTCGATGACGCCGTCGCCGTTAACGCAATCATAATATCATTACGGTTTAATGTGAACTTGTATTTTCACGAACACTGGAGACCGGGAACCGGTTTAAATCGACAGTTCCCTCAATTCCGTTCACTTTCCCCTGTTCAGTGTACTGCCAGATGTCCCATTTTCCGTCGTAGATGGGCGTGGAGCGCTGATTATACTCGGCAAGCCATACCGCTGTACTGCGGTCCAGCCTGTCCACGTTCAGCTCGTGGGTCAGGAACCAGCGGTTTGCGTAAATTCCTGCCTTGTAGCCTTTGGAGTGGATGACCTTACAGAAGGCATTGATGATATTGTCCCTCTGCTCACTGTCGAGGTTGTCCGCTCTGCCCCGTCCGCCGGAGTTGGTATCCTCCAGATCCAGGAATATGGGAAGTTCGAGGTCAGCACCCTTGAGGGAATCAAGACAGAACTGTGCCTCCGCGCGGGCCTCATCCTCACTTGTCGCCTGGGAGTAGAAGTAAATTCCCACTCTCATGCCGTTGCGATGCGCGTGTCGTAAATTCCGCCGAAATTCCGTATCCTCGTAGATTCTGGCGGACTTGCCGTACGCGCGTCCGCCGCAGCGGATGACCGCAAAGCTGACTCCGTCGCGACGGACGTCGGACCAGTTAATGTCTCCATTATGCGAGGAGACGTCAATTCCATAGTTAGACTGCACATTGATAACCCGGAGACTGAGACCAAAGACCAGTGCTGCAAGAACCATACACAAGATTTTTATGAGGTCTGGCACCCACTTCTTTTCGTCCTGAAAATAACGCCTGGCGCGCCGTTTTACCACGGCCAGTTCTGTACCCGTTGACATGGTCTTACCATCTCCTTTCCCTATACGTAATTATAACGGTAACATTTTAACCCTTGAATTTTAATATCTCAACTATTAGAATGAAAAAGTATAAACACTTGAAGGAGATTCTATGAATACAAAGAGCAAAAAATCCCGGTCTCTTTCGTTCGCCAAAGGCGCCCTGGCCCTGCTCATGGTGCTCGCCTGCCTCGTCTCTGCCATTTCCGTGTTCTCCACACAGTCCATGGCAAAGACCAGCGAAGTCTTGAAAGTTTCCAACCCGAATCATATCGATCTGAACGTAGACCCAGAGAAAGAGGATGTGGTATATCTATCCAAGATTGACCACAAACTCTCCGAGGGTAAGACATTAGGAACCATCTCCAGCACCAAACTTGGTATTAACTGCAAGCTGTGCTACGGAACCAGTGACGACACCCTCTGGAAGGGCGGCGGACTCCATACCAACTCCAGCCTTCCTGGATTCGCCACTCCGGGCCTTGTCGCAGGACATGCCCGTGTCTGCTTTAAAGGCTTTGCCCAGGCCAAGCTCGGCGATGTCATTACTATCAAGATGCCTTACGGAACTTATAAGTACCGCATCTCCCAGATTAAAATCATCCGAGCGAGTGACTATGTCTTTGAGATGGATCTGAGCAAGATTACCGACCAGTTCATTTTCTACGCATGCTACCCGTACCCGAAAACTTCCTATGAGAAGTACAACCGGATCTTCTACTACTGCGACCGTATTTCCGGCCCGAAAGTCATTGATGACTCTGTCGGCGGTTCCCACAAGTGGGCTGTTCGTCCAGGCTCCGGAAACTTAAGAGATATTTCTAATAAGTATAAATATCCGAGCACTTCCAGCAGCAAGAAGTAAATAAGAAATAAAAAAGAGCACTGCCATCTGGCAGTGCTCTTTTTTTGTTTTATTTTATGTTTTTTATTTCATAGACTCCTCGCCCTTGTAGAACTGATGCCAGTTCCAGGCTGTGCCGATAATTTGCTCGAGATCCGCATATTCCGGTTTCCATCCGAGAACAGACTTGGCCTTTTCCGAGGAAGCAACCAGGGTTGCCGGGTCTCCTGCACGGCGTGGTGCATCTTCTGCGGGGATATCCAGTCCGGTGACCTTTCTGGCGCACTCAACAACCTGTTTGACCGAGAAGCCAACGCCGTTGCCGAGGTTGAAAATGTTACTGTCGTTTCCTGCTGCCAGATATTCTACAGCCAGTCTGTGGGCCTGTGCCAGGTCCATAACATGGACATAGTCCCGAACGCAGTAGCCGTCCGGTGTGTCATAGTCGTTTCCGTACATGTAGATTTTGTCCCGGGTGCCATTGGCTACCTGGAGAATAATCGGAATAAGATGGGTCTCCGGTGCGTGGGCCTCGCCAATTTTAGCAGTAGGGTGAGCACCGCAGGCGTTAAAGTACCGCAGGGAGACAAATTTAATGCCGTGGGCCACGCTGGTCCAGTGAAACATCTTTTCCATAGAGAGCTTCGTCTCACCATAGGTGTTGGTAGGAACGGTAGGATCGGTCTCTAAGATGGGAATATTTTTCGGCTCTCCGTATGTTGCCGCGGTAGAAGAGAACACAATGTTCTTCACTCCATGTTCAACCATGGATTCCAGCATAACCTCCGTGCCATGGAGATTGTTGTCATAATATTTCAGCGGCTTCTGCATGCTCTCTCCGACAAGAGAACAGGCGGCGAAGTGGATGACCGCATCCAGGCCCTGCTCTTTTTCAAAGACGGAGTCCATAAATGCGCGGTCCCGGATGTCACCCTTGTAGAACCGTGCCTTAGGGTGAATGGCCCATTCATGGCCGGTCTGCAGATTGTCGACAATAGCGACATCGTAGCCGTTGTCAATGAGATGATAGACTGTGTGGGAGCCAATATAGCCCGCACCGCCGAGTACTAATACTTTCATGTTCCGTATGCCTCTTTCCATGAAATTTGTTCAGGTAATACTCAGATGGTCAGATTGGAAGGATACACGCCCTGTTCAATGAGCTTGCGGAACGCAGCTCTGGTGGGCTCTGTGTCCTCTTTATAGGTCATTCCGAACCAATGGTCATTGGTTGGAAGTACTTTTACTGTTGCACGCTTCTCGGCAATGTCCTGTCCGACAATGTCCGGGAGCAGGTACTCTGAAGTAAGATCTCCAGGTGCCAGGTTTTCGAGGAATGTACGGAACCCGCTCTCCAGAGTATCAATAAACTCGAGAGGATATCCCCAGAGATTCATAGAACACAGGGTGCCATCCGGGAAAAAGTCCGGACTGCCATCTTTGATGAGTGCGGCCCTGCCGTCGACTTTCTGAATGTTCTTGGTCTCAGCAATACCGGTCAGGAATCCGTCCTGAGACTGGCAGACACCGCGGGTCACTCCGCCGTTGTCAGAAAGGGTATTGTCGAGATGATAACCCGCCATGCACATACGAAGTGCATTACCGTCAAAAGACTTTCCTTCTACCAGGAAGTCGTGTACCAGCTGAAGGCCCTGCTTGCCGTAGTAGTCATCTGAGTTGATGACGGCAAACGGCGTATCAATGACATCTTTGCACACAAGGATAGCGTGTCCGGTACCCCAGGGCTTTACACGGTCTCCAACAGAGAACCCCTCTGGAATGTCTTCCAGCTCCTGGTACGCGTAGGCAACCTCTATTTTTTTGGCAATGCGGTCGCCGATTGCCTCGTGAAATGCTCTGGCAATATGTTTTCGGATAATAAATACGACCTTGTCAAACCCCGCCTCAACGGCGTCATGGATAGAATAGTCGATGATAATTTCTCCATTCGGGCCGACCGGTTCAATCTGCTTCAGGCCGTCACCGCCGAAGCGGCTGCCGAGCCCGGCGGCGAGAATTACGAGAGTTGTCTTCATGGGGAGCTGCTCCTCTTATTTTTTCTTTTTATTCTTTTTAATGGTCTTTTCGTACCGCTCAACGGCTTCCTCTACGGTGCCGTCAAACATAACTTTACCAGACTGAATGAAAATACCGCGTTCACAGAACTGTTTGGCCGTATTGGTGTTATGGGTTACCAGAAGCAGGGTAATATTGTCGTCCGCAATCAGCTGGCGGACCTTCTCCAGGCACTTGTTCTTAAAGTTCTGGTCACCGACGGAAAGAGCCTCATCGACGATGAGGACTTCCGGCTGAACATTGGCGTTGATGGCAAAGCCGAGACGGGCTTTCATACCACTGGAGTACGAGCGGACCGGCTGATCAATATACTCGCCGATGTCAGCGAACTCAATAATGTCTGGTTCCAGCTTCTTGATTTCCTCTTTCGTCAGGCCGAGAGTCGTGCCGCGGAGAGAGATATTCTCTCTGCCGGTCATTTCCGACTCGAAGCCGGCGGTCAGTTCCAGCAGGGCGGAAACACGGCCCTTGACGGAGATTTCTCCGGAGGTCGGGAAACAAACACCGGTAATCATCTTCAGGATGGTCGATTTACCGGCGCCGTTGCTGCCGACCAGAGCGACAGCTTCGCCAGGCTGAATGGCAAAGGATACATCTTTAACAGCATCCTTCGTCTTAATTTTCATATGTGGAAAGAACACGCTCAGCAGGCGCTGGCGGTTGCTGGAGTACAGCTTATAGCGCTTGGATACGTGTTTAAACTCAACAATCGGCTCCCCTGGTTTGAGGACGTCTTTCGCCAGAGGCTGTTTTTTTCTAGACATGTTTTGACCTCCTCTTACAGTACGTCCGGCATTTCCTTGCGGAGTTTCTTAAAGCTCCAGCAGGCCAGAGCCATCATAATAATAAGCTCAACGAGGAATACCACAAGACGGAGCGGATGCTCCCAGAACCAGGCCTGCCGCATAAACGACTCACGGAAGCCGCTGGCAAGATAGGTAATTGGATTGGCGCGGAGAATCCAGACGAGCCATCTGTGACTGAGAGTATCAACGTCGTAGAAGATGCCAGATACCCACAACAGTGCAAAAACAAAGGACTTGACGAGGTTCAGGAAGTCCTGGCTCAGAGCGGCTATAGGCGCCGAGAACAGGGACCACGCCGTAAAGAACATGAAGTCCAGAATAATGTAGAAGAAGATCTGCAGGGAGTACAGGCCTGGGAAGAATCCCATGACGCAGAAAATAGCGTAGACCACCAGCAGAAGAATCATCTGTACACCCATGTTCGACACACTGACGAACGTAGGTATAGTGGAAACTGGATAGTGAATTTTCGTAATCAGATAACGATATTTCCGCATACAGTTGGTGCCGCGGTTGAGCATATCACTCATGTAGAACCATGGGACAAGTCCGCTGACCAGCCAGAGGAAATAAGGATAGCCGTCGTGCGGCTTTCCGCTTCGAAGACCGATGCTCATGGCAAACCAGTAAATGAAGATGGTGACAACCGGCTTAATGATTGCCCAGGCCCAGCCGAGAGCGGAAGCTCTATAGGTCCGGACCAGGTCTGTTTTCGCCATCTTGAAGATCTGCTCGGCATAGTCTGTATGTTCGTGAACAATTTGAGAAACTATACTCATAGAGTCCTCCACATCCGTAAAGTATTGTCAATTACAGTCATTCTACCACCGAAAGGGATTGTGTGCAATTACCCAAAAAAGCCTGCAGAAAATCCTGACATGTTCGACTTTTACATACCATTCTTTACCCAAATTTACCGGCGATTGACGACTGAATTTATACGAAAAGTGGAAGTATGCAAAAGTGGCAAAAGGGACCTTATTTTTTAAGGTTTCTTTAAGGTTTCAACAATATTATATTCGCAAGTTCAGCGGGAACCAGTCACTCCCAGACAACTGAACTTAGACAGGGCATATCCACAGCCCTGGCTCACTTTTTCATTTCATTTTCTCCTATTTGAGGCAGTCCGGAAGTTCCCCCTTCCGGACTGTTCCCATTCTATGTGAAATTAAAACGACCTGGAATACGAAAGCAGCTTTCATATTCCAGGTCGTTCTTTTTGCGCTTTTGTAAGCAGGCTTTCTCCGGGTGTTTTAGAAGCCGACTGACCTAATTTTCTTAAAAATCTTCTGAAAATTGTGTACTTTTTGCACAACAGACCTCCCTGCACTGCTGCCCGCGTTATTGATAGACTCTGAGCGGCCCATCTTTCTGGTTTTGTGGCCTGTTTTCCAGGAACCAGCTTCCAGCCACACCACGCTGCGTCTCAACCGCAGCAGATGCCTTCCGGCCAAGGCCTACGGCCTGCTTACCACCAGAGGTCAGCTCAGTTCACCGCTTCAAAATACTCCTCGAACGGTTCTAAGCTTGTATGCTCTACGCGGGAACGGGAACGTCCCAGCAGGCGGACCACCTTAAAGAACTGAGACGGGGATGCCATAAACAGCCGCGTACTCATTCGAACTTTGCGGTCCGGGTGGTCTTTCAGGCTCTGAATGCGGGCCCGCATGTCAGAAATCTTAATAAACCGTTTCCAGTCTTTCTTACTGAATGCCAGACAGGACTGCCACAGCAGAGACCACCAGATTCTTGGGAGGAACCAGCGTTCAAACTCCTGAGAGTACTGCGGCTGGATCTGACGAAGGTAAGGAACCAGTGCCTCCAGCAGCGTAATATCGGCAAACCGGTTCAGGGAATACGTTGCTACTGCGGAGCCGCGCTGCAGGATGTAATAGTACAGTGGAGATTTAGAGAGCAGCATTCTCTCTCCAGCCGAGAACAGCCGGAACAGGATGTCATAGTCTTCATAGTACTCGAACTCTTCTGCAAACCGGAACTGGTGATCGTCCAGGAATTTTTTCTCCACAAACAGATTGTACACGCCGTACTGCGTCGGGTTTACTGCCAGGCGGTGAAGCATGGTCAGCGCATCTGTCTTCTTGTATGATGCTTTCCCCTTCTTGTCAAACGAGTCCGACGGATCCGTGCGGTAGGATGGGAAAATATAGAGGTCAAAATCCGTTTTGGCTGCAACCTTTTTCAGCACAGATACATAGTTGGACACAATTCTGTCATCTGCATCTACAAAGCTGATATATTTTCCGCGAGCCAGTTCAATTCCGCGGTTTCTCGCAGCGGATACCCCCGACGGTTGTATTGATTCAATGCGGATGGGATACGACATGGAAGCTGCTCTCGAATACAGCTTATTCAGCGTTCCGTCCGTTGACCCGTCGTCCACTATGATGACCTCAAAGTCCTTTTCAGTCTGCCGGTCAAACGTCTCCAGCAGGGGTTCCACGTACTGCTCCCCATTATAGATGGGAACTACTATGCTCAGCAGCGGCATATAACATTCTCCTTATCTTCATTAACGGCACAGGTTCCTCCCTGCGCCGGGCTATCATCGATGCGCTTTCAGTTTGGCAAACAGCTCCGTGTTGCCGGACTTTACTTTGGAAATGACCTGACCCTCCAGGAAAGTCAGATTCGTACTCTTCATTTTTATGGGAATCAGCATGATCTTCATGTACGTCGAGCGCGGTCTGGCGCTATGAACCGCTTCCTGCGCCCTCGGCGAGCGGATCATCTTTCGAATCTCCTGTTTCTTTTCCCTCCGGGAGAGTGTACAGCTCGGATTGGTGACATTTTCGACGCAGCCCACCAGTCTCTCAATGTACCGGCGATCCACGAATTCTTTTGCAGCAGCACTGTGAATATTCCAGTACTGGTACAGCTCCCGCATCCAGCCGTCTTCTTCCTCACGTTTTTTTAACATGTCGCTCCGGTACCTGGCGGTCTCCGACTCTTCCCGTTTCCGGATGAAATGGTAATATGGAATCTTCGTCACTGTAACCCGTTCAATGTCTCGAATGACGCTCAGATTAAACGGGAAGTCATCCCAGAATGTATTGGGGAAGTAGAGCTTGTTCTCACGGATATAGTCCGCAAGGAACAGTTTATTCCACGGAGTATACAGCAGATTTTCATCAAACAAACGGTAGGAATCTTCCCGGAATGCCTGCCGGCTCGGGTAGACTATGCTGTCCACAGCCTGAATCTGTGTGAATTTCTGGGTGTCCGAATAATAGGTATCAATGTAATATCCGGCAATGACTTCCTGCGCATTGGTCTGTTCCGCCAGAGCCACCATATCGGCCAGCATGGTCGGTTCTGCCCAGTCATCGGCATCCATGAAATAGAAATATTTGCCGGACGCCTTGTCAATAGCACAGTTCCGTGCGCTCGGAGCACCACCGTTTTCCTTGTGAACAGCCTTGATGCGGCTGTCTTTGGCGGCATACTCATCAATTATTCTGCCGCTGTTGTCTTTTGAGCCGTCATCGACTGCATAGAGTTCCCAGTCCGTAAAAGTCTGCTTCTGAATGCTCTCAATAGCCGCTCCGACATAATTTTCCACGCCGTAAACCGGCATAATGACACTAACAGTTGGATTGGACAAAATGGCCCTCCTTAAAGAATCGTATCCGCGAGTTCCCACGCGGCAGCAATGGTGTCGTCCATGTCAAAATATTTGTACTGGCCCAGCCTTCCGCCGAAATGAACCGGAGTTCCCTCGGCCAGTTTCCGGTACTGTTCATATAGAGAATTGTTCTTCTCATCTTTGACCGGATAGTAGGGTTCCATACCCTCCTGCCATTCCGTGGGATACTCCCGGGTAATGACTGTTTTTGGCTGGGTTCCAAACGTAAAATGCTTGTGCTCAATAATCCGGGTGTACGGGGTGTCCCGGTCTGTATAATTGACCACTGCATTGCCCTGAAAGTCCTCCATGTCGAGCACTTCCGTCTCAAATTTCAGAGACCGGTACTCCAGCTTGCCGAGCGAATAGTCAAAGTACTCATCGACAGGGCCGGTGTATACAATTGTATCTGCCATGGACAGCCAGTGCTCCCGGTCGTCCAGGAAGTTGACCCCTGTTTTGACATCGGCATGTTCCAGCAGACGTTCCGTCAATTTGGTGTACCCCTCAACGGGAATGCCCTGGTAGCGGTCGTTAAAATAATTGTTGTCATAAGTGAATCGCACGGGGAGGCGGCGGATAATGAAACTCGGCAGCTCCGTACAGCTCCGGCCCCACTGCTTCTCCGTATACCCCTTAACCAGCTTGGTATACACAGTCCGGCCCACAAGCTGAATGGCCTGCTCCTCCAGGTTTTTCGGCGTTCCGGTAATTTCGCCCCGCTCCTTTGCGAGGACATCCCGGGCCTGCTGCGGAGTAGCAATATGAAACATCTGGGCAAACGTGTTCATGTTAAACGGGAGATTGTAAATTTCGCCCTTGTAATTGGCGATGGGCGAGTTGACAAAGTTGTTGAACTCTGCAAACTGGTTGACATACTCCCAGATTTCCCGGTCCGATGTATGGAAAATATGTGCACCGTAGCGGTGAACGTCAATGTCTTCAACTTTTTCCGTGTAGATATTCCCGGCGATGTGGCTGCGCCTTTCCAGGACCAGTACACTCTTCCCCGCCTCAGCGGCCTTCTGTGCAATGACAGCGGAAAACAGACCCGCTCCCACGCAGAGCACGTCATAATGTTTCATTCTCTTCCCTCCTGTATTTGGCTCAATGATACCATTTACCGGTGTAAAACGCAAAAAGGGGACCGGAATCCGGTCCCTGACAAATACGAATTTACTGTTGCTGCTGCTTTTCCTCTTCGCCTTTGAAATGGATGGTAATCTGAATCGGAGTTCCGCAGTGCGGGCAGGAAAACTGCTTCTTACCCTTTCTGCGCTTCATACGGAGAACCTGCTTGCATTTCGGGCATTTTGTGTAGACGTAGGTTTTTCGGTCTCTCCACTTGGTCTTCGTCAGATTCCAGTTCTCGGCAATGGCGTGTCCAATGTCGGTCACATTTTTATTCTCACTCTGTCTCTTCTCCAGATTGGTAGAGAGCGCACGGAATAAGAACCAGATGACGAGGATACCCGCGAGAATCAGCGGGATGATATTTTTCGACGGGAACGATACACCGATGAGGATGGCGGCAATAACCGCGAGGATGACGTTTAAGGCGTCCAGGCCGTTGCGTTCTTTTTTCATGGGTACAAGACTTCTTTCTCAGGAAAATCTTACTTGATAGTTACCGGAATTGGTGTGCAGGACATTCTTCTGACCTGCAGCCTGCCGGTTAGTCACTGTGGCTCTGCCGTTCTGCTGCGACTGAGGGCCATAGTAGTATCCAAACCCGGTCCGGTTGGAATAGTAGCTGCTTGCTACAGTGTTATCTGACGGGTTTGACGAGCCAAACCAGGATGATGCAGTGCAGCTGCCCAGCACAACCCAGAAGATGACATTCAAAATAATAATCCAGAGCACAGTGCGCAGGCATCCGCGATTCTGCTTTTTCTGAGCCTGTTGATACTGCTGCCGGCGCTGTGAAGACTGCTGCTGCTGACGCTGCCAGGTCTGCTGGTACGCCTGCTGATAGGCCTGATACCATTTTTGAAAATCAGCAAACGGGTTAGAAGAACCGTAGTAATTACCACCGTACTGCCCCTGCTGTTGACCGTAATGGCGCGGGTCAAACCCGTAAGGGCCGCTTCCGGCGCTGCTACTTCCAGCAGAGTTATAGGAATACGACGGTTCCGTATCTCCCCGGCGGATCCTGTCGTAAGCGTCGTTTATTTCACTCATTTTTTCCGCAGCTGTCGCATCGTCCGGGTTTAAGTCCGGATGGTATTTTTTTGCGAGCCGGCGGTATGCTTTGGTGACTTCGTCCATGGATGCACCATGGGGAAGCCCCAGGACCTCATAGGGGTCCCGATTATTCGAAGCGGGCATGTGGCTCCCTCCTTAGACTGTTATTATCCGTCAAGAACTTGAGGAAGTTGTGTGGAATTTGTAAATTTTAATAGGCCTGAACCGTTCCATTGCCCCAGCGGATGACATAGATGTTGACATCGCGCTTGCCCCACTGTTTACACTCTTCCAGAGTATTCATGTAAAGGTCCATGGTAACGTCAGTGGTTCCTACAAATCCACCGGTATCTGCCGCTATGGCATAGCCGTAGTCCGCGCTTCCGTCCGTCGACTGGACATAGAGAAGAGAGCCGTAAGGAATCTGTTTTGGGTCGACCGCAACACGGCCTACTGCAGCCGGAACTCCGGACGCTGTCAGAGCGCCGGGCTTGGCGGTATAAGCAGTTGCCTTGCCCCGGATTACCCGGGAATGACCGAAATTGGTGAGATTAAAGTCGCCTCTGGTGAACTCCTGGAAGATACGGCTTCCAATGTCAACCACCTCATAAATTGGCTTTACAAGGACATTCTCGCTGACCTTCTGAGTATCTTTCAGGACACCGTCGACATAGGTCTCCTGATAAGTAACAGACTTTTTCCCGTCACGGCCGTGCTGTTCCAGTTTCTTCTGTCCCGCCTTCATGGTCGGATTATCTATAGTCAGGGTCTCATAGGGAATGGCCTTCTGTTCGTTCCGCTTCTGATACCGAATACGGGTCACTTTAATGTCTGAGCCCTTATAGACAGCCGAGTACTTTCCCGGCTTTACAATATCATACTTACCGAGAACCACGCCGGCACTCTTCAGAGCATCCGACACAGTTCCTTTCGCGATTTGTCCCACTTTCGTGGTTCCATCCACTTTTACCTTAACCGGGAACGCACGGAGAACTTCCAGCTTGTTGCCGTCCTCCTTGCTCCGGCCGGCTTTGAAATGAGACCGGTCAATGTAGTCGTGCTTCCCCACTTTAACTCCGGCCTCTTCCAAAACGGAAGCGGGGTCCCGGTTCTTGGTGGTTACGGTTTTGGAGCGGCCATCGGCCAGGACCTCAACGGTGTAGCCGGGATAGGCAATGGCAATGGCAGCAGCAGCGCATACCAGTATCAGCAGAACCGAGAGCACAGCTTTTAAAGCCTGCTTTCCCATTCGCTTTTTACTCTTAATACTCTGCTCCATTGTGTAAAACTCCTTTTCTTCAGAAGGACAGATATCCCAGGTCCTTGAGTAAAACATGAAGACCCAAAATAATCAGAATACATCCGCCGACGATCTCTGCGCCGCGGTTGTACTTTGCACCGAAGACATTACCGATTTTTACTCCGAGCACGGAGATCAGAAATGTCTCCACTCCAATAATCAAAACCGAAACTCCAATGTGGGGGTTCCCCTGCATGGCAAACGTAATGCCAACAATCAGAGCGTCAATACTGGTTGCCACAGCAAGCAGCAGCATCTCCACGAACCCGACAGTTGCAGTTCCTTTCTCATCTTTATTGTACGCGGCCTCACGGATCATATTCAAGCCGATTAACGTCAGCAGAATAAAACCGACCCAGTGGTCGACCGCCTGAATCTTTGCGGCAAACGTCGCTCCGAGCAGATAGCCCAGAAACGGCATCAGGGCCTGAAACCCGCCAAACCAGAGCCCAATGATCAGCGCGTTTCTCCAGGATATTTTTTCCATAGCCAGCCCCTTGCATATGGAGACTGAAAACGCATCCATAGCCAGTGCGATTCCAATCAGTGCAACAGAACTATAACCCATACGAGCGGATCACTCTCCCAAAAGCTCCAGCGTACGGTCGTAGCTCGCCTGCAGGGCTTTTTCTACAATCCCGTAAAAATCTGAGTCGAACAGAGAATTAACACCCTCAATAGTGGTTCCACCAGGACTGCAGACCCGAATCCGAAGGGTTTCGAGGTCTTCATCACTGAGTTCGGAGAGCAGTGCTGAACCGCGAGTAGTAGATTCTGCCAGTTTAGCAGATGTCTCCGCATCAATTCCGAGTTTCTCACCAGCTTTGGCCATGGCCTCCATAAACATGTAGACAAAGGCCGGGCCACATCCGGAGATGACAGCAGCTGCTTCCAGCTTTTCCTCGGAGATGGGAACAATTAGTCCTGCGGCGGAGAAGTCATCGATAAATTTCTGGAACCGCTCATTGCTCACCTTGCTGTTCCGGGTTACCAGGATAGTTCCCGCGCCGACAGCAGCCGGCGTATTCGGCATAATCCGAATGATAGGAAATTCTTTTCCTGCATACTTCGCAACAGTATTAATTTTGGTTCCGGCTGCCATAGTTACAATAACCAGGTTCGGGTTTTCCTGAAGCGCCATCTGCAGCGGTTTCAGGCAGTCTTCCAGAACCTGAGGCTTTACGGCAAGGACAACATAGTCACTGTTTTTTGCAATATCCTCGGAGTCCGTCAGGACAATTCCAAGCTTGTCCGCAAGGGCCTTGGACTTGGCCTTGCTGTGGTCGGTTGCGGCGACCTTTTTCGGATCTACTTTCTTTACAACACCAGTAGACAGGGCGGAGCCCATGTTGCCGGTACCAATAAATCCGTACTCATAGGACATGATACGATTCCTCCAGTTTGTGTTTCAGGTGCGGATCTGGCCATCTCCATGGATGATATATTTGTAGGTGGTCAGTTCTTCCAGACCCATCGGGCCGCGGGCATGGAGTTTCTGGGTAGAAATTCCCATCTCGCATCCGAGTCCAAACTCGCCGCCGTCCGTAAACCGGGTGGAGGCGTTGACATAGACCGCAGCGCTGTCGACCAGTGTGGTAAACAGGTTGGCATTCTTTTCAGACTCCGTGACGATAGCCTCACTGTGATGGGTGGAATGTTCCGCAATATGGTCAATGGCCTCCTGAATGGAGTCCACTACTTTTATAGAAAGAATATAGTCGTTATATTCCGTGTCGAAATCCTTCGGGCCGGCAGGAACGCCGTCGATGATTTCAGCCGCTTTTGGGTCAAGGCGGAGTTCTACCGGAACCTTTCCGTCCTTAATCCGCTGATCAACCAGGATTTCCTTCAGCATGGGAAGGAATTCTCTAGCTACATTTTTGTGTACCAGAAGCACTTCTTCAGCATTGCAGACAGAAGGTCTCTGGGTCTTGGCGTTGTTAACAATGTTGACTGCCTTGGGAAGGTCAGCCGACTCGTCAACATAGACGTGGCAGATTCCACTTCCGGTCTGGATGCAGGGAACCTTCGCATTCTGAGTAACATGGCGGATGAGTCCGGCACCGCCGCGGGGAATGAGAAGATCGACCAGACCCTCAGCCTCCATAATGACATTGGCGCTCTCATGGGTCAGGTCAGAGACCAGGTTTACGGCGTCTTCGGTAATGCCGCATTTCTGAAGAGCTGCTTTCAGGGCATCCACAACCGCCCTGGACGTCCGATAGCTCTCCTTGCCTCCGCGAAGAACACAGGAGTTCCCGCTCTTAAAGGCAAGAGAAGCGGCGTCAGAGGTAACATTAGGACGGCTCTCATAGATAATGGCCACAACTCCGAGAGGAGTACGGGTCTTTTCAATTTTCAGTCCGTTTGGACGGATAATTGTGCGTTCTACCTTGCCAACCGGGTCCGGCAGATCAATAAGCTGACGAATTCCGTCGGCCATCCCGTTAATTCGACCCTCATCGAGACTGAGACGGTCAATCATGACGTCGGAGATAGTTCCCCGTGCCGCACTGACATCTTCAGCATTGGCCTTCAGAATTTCCGGCGTATGCTCCACCAGTAAATCAGCCATGGTGGCAAGCGCGTCGTTTTTCTGTTCCGTGGTCAGAGCCGCGATTTCCGTCGATGCAGCCTTGGCCTTTTTACACAGGTCCAAAGTGGTAGTATCCATGTATCTTCCCTCCTATTTCTGATCCGCAAGAAATGTGGTTCCGGTGAACGGGTTCCCGTTGACCACATCGTACAGGGCCTGCGGACGATCTCCATTTATAATTACCGTATTCATTCCGGCTTGTGTCGCAATTTTAGCGGCTTTAATTTTCGTAACCATGCCGCCGGTTCCGCGTGCCGTTCCGCTTCCTCCTGCTGCCGCTTCCAGCTCCGGGGTGATTTTCTCTACAACCGGAACCAGTCTGGCGTCCGGATTTTCCCGCGGGTCAGCAGTGTACAGGCCGTCAATATCTGTCAGGATAATTAAAAGCTCTGCCTGACAGTTGGCAGCAACAATGGCACCCATGGTATCGTTGTCACCAATTTTAATTTCGTCGACAGAAATGGTATCGTTCTCGTTGATGATGGGCAGCACGCCCAGGTCGAGAAGCCGTTCCATGGTATTAATAAAGTTGCGCAGGCGTTTTTCCTTCTGGAAGTCGCTGGCCGTCATAAGAAGCTGAGCTACAGTGTGATTGTACTCTCCGAACAGCTTGTCATAAGTGTACATGAGCTCACACTGTCCAACCGCGGCACAGGCCTGCTTGCCCGGAATATCATCCGGTTTTTTCGTGATGGGAAGTTTTCCAACGCCCATGGCAATGGCACCGCTCGACACCAGAATAATCTCGTGGCCGGCGTTTTTCAGGTCAGCGAGAATCTTGCAGAAATCCTCCATCCGTTTGATGTTGAGATTTCCGCTCTGGTGGGTCAACGTGGAAGTCCCCACTTTGATGACGATACGCATAGGCGTCCCCTTTCCCAAAATCAGTGATTATCTGTATTATTATACGACCCCGGACATACCCTGTCAAAAAGAGCCAGCCGTCCCGAAGAGCAGCTGGTTTTTCCTGTTAATATGCGATTTACTTTGTGCTCCAGAAGTCCACAGGTTCGTAGTCCTGAAGCGGTGCGAGGAATCCGAAATCTGACAGTTTCTGTTGAATGACATCCAGGACAAATTCATTGTCCGCCAGTACTGTGTGGTAGTGGTAACCGGAGGTCAGATTCATCAGCGGCTGGGACTTCCCGCTCTTAATATTGGAAAGATACTCGGCCACATCGGCGCGGGACCGGATGTTGAGGTCCGCATGGATTAGTCCGTAGACTTTGTGGGAGACAAACACGTCCTTGACCGCTCCGCCGAGATCCACAATCATATTCAGCTCTTTTTCCGTCTCCTCATTGGTATGCTTGACCTTGAAGACACGGCTCGCCTTAAAATGCTCTGACAGCAGGTATCCATGATTGGTGGAGATAATGTCGTCGCCTCTCGCCCGGAGCAGAGCAATGTCCTGTACAATGACCTGTCGACTGACGCCAAACTGTCTGGCAAACGTCTTTCCGGAGACCGGATTACCGCTTGACTTCAGAGTCTGGTAGATCATCATCCTGCGTTCTTCGCCCTTCATTCAGACGTCCTTTCCAAGCTTCATCAGCGGATTATACCGCGTGTAAATTTTTCAGTGAGATGTCGAGAATTGGTGCAGAATGGGTCAGCGCGCCGCTGGAGACATAGTCCACACCGAGATCGGTAATCCTTGCAATGTTTTCTTTGGTAACATTGCCCGAGACCTCAACTTCTGCTCTGCCGTCAATAATGCCCATGGCGGTCTTCATGGTGTCGTGGTCCATATTGTCGAGCATAATAATATCGGCACCAGCCTCTACCGCCTCTTTGACCTGGTCGAGAGTTTCTACCTCAACCTCAATTTTGCGGACAAACGGGGCGTAATTTTTGGCCGCCTGAATGGCTTCCTTTACGCCGCCGGCAGCGCCGATATGGTTATCCTTCAGCAGGACACCGTCAGAGAGGTTATAGCGGTGGTTGTAACCGCCTCCGCAGGTTACGGCATACTTTTCAAAAATACGGTTGTTCGGAGTGGTCTTTCGGGTATCCAGAAGTTTGGTCTTGGTGCCTTTCAGCAGAGACGCCACTTCATGGGTATAGGTGGCAATGCCGCTCATTCTCTGGAGATAATTCAGACCGGTGCGCTCACCACAGAGCAGCACGCGAATGTCGCCGTGGAGCTTGGCCATGAGCTGACCCTTTTTGACCTCATCTCCGTCTTTAACGAAGAGCTCAATTTCTGTCTTGTCATCGAGAAGCTGGAAGGTCCGGCAGAAGACCTGCAGTCCACAGATAATACCGTCTTCCTTACAGATAAGGTCCGCTTCTCCCGTCTGGGGATGCGGCATAACACTGTTAGTGGAGACATCTTCGCTGGAGATATCCTCTCGAAGTGCTCCGAGAATTAACGGGTCTACATTTAATTTTAACGTTACTGGATCGTACACGGTTCATACCTCATTTCTGCTTTTCTGCCGATGGGGTTTTCTTTTTCTTCTTCACTCATCTCTTCGGCAACCATTTCCCCGTATTCTTCTTTCAGCTCTTTGGTATCCTGATATTCGCTCAGGTCCAGATTCTGGAACAGATCTGGGTCACGCTTGATGTTCGGTTCATCTGCAGCAATATCCTTAGCCGCTCGTTTAGCGAAAACCAGAGCTTCCAGCAGAGAGTTGCTGGCCAGGCGGTTTCGGCCGTGCACGCCATTGCAGGCCGCTTCCCCGACAGCATAGAGCTGATCCATAGTGGTCTTGCTGACATAGTCGACTTTTACGCCGCCCATGAAGTAGTGCTGAGCCGGAACGACCGGGATGCACTCAGAAAAGACATCGTAGCCCTCTTCCCTGCACTTTTCAACAATGTTCGGGAAATGGGATTCCACTTCTTCTCTGGGAATGGTCCGCAGATCTTCCCAGACAAACTTGGTTCCGTCCTTTTTCATCTGCTCCATGATCTTCTGGGAGAGAATATCCCGTGGAAGCAGCTCGTTGGTGAACCGATGGAAGTTCTTATCATAAAGTTTTGCGCCCTCACCACGTACGGACTCAGAGATGAGGAAGCTCCGCTCACCGGGCTTCTCGGTATACAGAGTCGTCGGATGGATCTGAACGTAGTTGACGTTTTTGAGAGCGACATTGTGCTTTTTGGCAATGGCCAGTGCATCGCCCGTGATGTGCGGGAAATTGGTTGAATGCAGATACAGTCCGCCGACGCCGCCGCAGGCCCAGACTACGTGTTCTGCCTCGCAGGTGGTTATGGTTCCGTCAGAGAGCTGCAGCACCGCTCCGTAGCAGACGTTGTCTTTCTCCACAATGTCGAGCATAGTGGTGTGGTCCATGAGCGTAACGTTGTCGAGTTTTTTGACCGCCTCGAGCAGATGCGTGGTAATCTCCTTGCCGGTCTCGTCCTCATGGAAGAGAATGCGGTGGTGTGAATGCGCCCCCTCGCGGGTGAAGACGAAATTTCCGTTCTCATCCTTGCGGAAGTCCGCGCCGTAGCTTACCAGGTCTTTAATGACATCCTGCGAAGAACGAATCATGATTTCCACGGACTTCTTGTCGTTTTCGTAGTGGCCCGCTTTCATGGTGTCCTCGAAGTAGCTGTCATAGTCCGACTCGTCTTTGAGCATGCAGATGCCACCCTGGGCCAGATACGAGTCACTGCCCTCGAGCTCATCCTTGGAAAGAACAATAATCTGCTTGTCCCGTGGGAGCTGCAGGGCGCAGTAGAGGCCGGAGCAGCCGCTGCCCACAATCAGGACGTCGGTTTTCATTCCCATAAGTCTCGCTTCCTTCAATCGGTTGTCGAATTTGAACCCGATTATAGCACAGCCCATTTCATCTGACAATACACCTGACAAACATATGTCAATATAATTTGTAGCAGGTGTCTTGACACCTAATTTCTGCCTCACTATAATGAGAAAGATTTAACTTGTGTTTTAAATTGATTTTAGAAACTTACCAGGAAAGCGGAGTGGATGACTCATGTTAACCACGAGAGAAGTGCAGGATGAAATTCTGCGTCTCAAGAAAGAAAACGATGTCTGCATTCTTGTACATGCCTATCAGAGCCATGACATCTGGGAAGTTGCCGACTATGTCGGAGACTCCTACGGCCTGAGCGTCCAGGCATCCAAGGCCCCGAACCAGACTATCCTCATGTGCGGTGTCCGGTTCATGGCAGAGACATGTAAGATGCTGTCTCCGGACAAGAAAGTTCTGCTGGCCAACCCCATTGCCGGCTGCCCCATGGCAGACCAGTACAGTGGAACCGACGTTGAGGAACTCAAGAAAGAGTATCCGGGGCGCAGCGTTGTCGCTTACATTAACACCACTGCGGAGACTAAGGCACACTGTGACGTCTGTGTCACCTCTTCCGCTGCTGTCAAAATTGTCAAGAACATGCCGGAGAAGAAAATTCTCTTCATTCCGGACTGTCAGCTCGGTGCATGGGTTGCCGACCAGTGTCCGGAAAAGGACATCCAGCTTGTCCGCGGCGGCTGCCCAACACATCGCCGCATGATCGGACTTGAGGCGGAAGTCATGAAGAAAGAGCACCCGAACGCTCTGCTTCTGGTTCACCCGGAGTGCCGCCCTGAAGTCACTGCCCTGGCCGACTACGCCGGCAGCACCACCGGTATTATGAAGTATGCCAAGGAGTCCGACGCCAAGGAGTTCATTATCGGCACAGAGTACAGCATCTGCCAACATCTCGAAATGGAATGTCCAGACAAGAAGTTCTACCCTCTGGCCAAGCAGTGCATCTGTGAAAACATGAAGATGACCACGCTCATGGATGTCTACCACAGCGTCAAGGGCGACGGCGGCGAGGAAATTCTCATGAGCGATGAACTGATTGAAAAAGCCAAACGGCCCATCACCCGCATGATTGAGCTTGGCGGCTGAGGTCGTTACCGTTTCTATAACATAACTGATATGAAATAGAGAGCCGTGTCTTCAGTGACACGGCTCTTTTTATTCTGTATAATAGATACCATATTTATTTAATAAAGAATTCGTGTCAGCGGTGCGTTTCTGATTCCTGTCAGAGCCGTACATCGCCAGAGAAATTCAGAAAAAGGAGAAAAAAGAATGGCAAATACCAAGGAGCGGGAGAGCTTCTCCACCCGACTCGGGTTCCTGCTTGTCAGCGCCGGCTGTGCAGTCGGCATCGGCAATGTATGGCGGTTCCCGTTCGTCACGGGAAAGAACGGCGGCGGAGTCTTTGTCCTGTTTTACCTCATATTCCTCATTATCATGGGAATCCCGACGTTGAGTATGGAGCTCGCCGTAGGACGCGCCAGCAGACGCAGCGCCGTTGATGCCTACAAGCTGCTGGAACCTAAGGGGTCCAAATGGCATATCCACGGGTACTTCTGTTTTGCCGGCTGCTACCTGCTCATGATGTACTACACCACTGTATCCGGCTGGATGGGTGCCTATATTTTCAAGTTTTTAAAGGGCGACTTCGTCCGCGGAATGACGCAGGCCCAGGTCCAGGGAATTTACGACGGCATGACCGGCAGTCCAGGACAGAGTGTGTTCTGGATGGCCCTGACCGTTGTACTCGGATATCTTGTTATCAGCTTCGGCGTCCAGAAAGGTCTCGAGAAAATTTCCAAATACATGATGACGGCGCTGTTCCTGCTCATTACCGTTCTCGCCGTTCACAGCTGCTTCTTAAGCGGAGCGCGGTCCGGTGTGTCGTTCTATTTAAAGCCGGACTTTCACAGAGCCGCCCAGGTTGGCATGCTCACGGTAATTACCGAGGCTATGAATCAGGCATTCTTCACACTGAGTCTCGGCGTTGCAGCCATGGAAATTTTCGGAAGCTATATGTCCAGGGAGCAGTCCATTCCCGGTGAGGCCATCCGCATTGCCGGACTGGATACGTTCGTTGCCCTGCTCGCCGGCCTCATCATTTTCCCGGCCTGCTTCTCGTTTGGCGTACAGCCGGATGCCGGGCCGTCTCTTATATTTGTCACGCTGCCAAACGTTTTCACCCATATGGCCGGCGGACGGGTCTGGGGAACTCTGTTCTTCCTGTTTATGACTTTCGCCAGCTTCTCCACAGTCATTGCCGTGTTTGAGAACCTGCTTGCCACAACAATGGAGTGGTTCCATTGGTCCCGCGTCAAGTCGGCGGTCATCAACGGCATTGCCACATTTGTCCTGTCCCTCCCCTGCGCATTCGGATACAACATCTGGTCCGGTGCCTTCAGCACGACGCCCATGGGCAATGTGCTCGGATTTGAGGATTTTCTGGTCAGCAACATTCTTCTTCCTCTGGGAAGTATGGTCTTCGTACTGTTCTGCAACACTAAATGGGGCTGGGGCTCGGAGCACTATTTTCAGGAAGTCAATCGCGGAAAGGGGACAAAATTCCCGCGTTGGTTTGCATACTACTTCCGATATGTGCTGCCGGTGCTTTTCGCCGCAATCTTTATTTCCGGCATGGTTATGTACTTTCAGTAAAGGAGAATTAAAATGCCTGCACCATTGGAAATTGAACGCAAATGGATGGTTGACGGATGGCCGTATCAGGATTTCAGGCTGCTGAAGAATGAGTTCATGCAGCAGGGGTACATCTCCACGAAGCCGTCGGTGCGCATCCGGGAAGAGTCCTCCACGAAAGAGACTCACTACATTCTCAACTTCAAGTCCCACGGGCAGCTCACCCGCAAGGAAGTGGAAATTGAAATCAGCAAGGAGAAGTTCGAGGAGCTGGAAGACCTGATTGGTCTGCCGATGATTGCCAAAATTCGGAGAACGTACCAGCTGCCGGACGGAAACCACCTGGAAGTCAACCACGTCGATGAAGGTCTTCCGACCGAGTTCTGGTATGCGGAAATTGAGTACAAGTCGGAAAAAGAGGCCAGAAAGTGGGACCCCGCTTCCGTCGGACTTGCCGGGTACCTGCGGAACGACGTTACCGATGAACCGGGACAGAGCATGGCCGCGTACTGGCGGAAGACGAGAGAGAATAAAGACTGAGCCGCAGGGCTTGTAGAATAAAGGCAGAAGCGCCCCGGGCGGATGGGTCTGTTCCTCCGCATGGGGTGCTTTTTAGATGTTGTACGTCTTTTTCCAAGTTGTATGTCTTTTTCCAAGTTGTACGCGTAAATGGCACATCAAATTTTCCAAAATGGCTCAATTGTGCAAAATCTTTTTAGTTGTTCGGACAAAGTGGCGAAAAATCCCTTGCATTTTTCAATAGAGTGACTATAATTTCTTTCAAACCGAAAGAAAGGATGATTGACATGACGGTTTATGAAACTATTCAGCAGTATCGTGAACTGGCCGGTAAGATTAATCCTGCGGTTCCAAAGGAGAATTCTCGGGAACTTGGGTTCCATCTGCTAAAAGACAACAGTGAAATTTTCGAGGGAGATTCTGTTCTCCTGTTTTTAAATAAAGACATCGAAAACCGGGCCTGTCTCCGGATTTCCAAACCGACAAATACTATTAATCTCATTAATCTTACCGACCCGGAATGGGAGCACAAACACTCTCTTGCCCATTTTCTGGATGTCAGAGAGAACCCCAACATGCACTGTGGGGATAAACTGCTGAGAACCACTGCTTGAAAGTAAGCGGGTGTGCGCTGGCAGAATCGGCGAACGCCGCTGCTGAAAGCTGATGCAATAAAATTAAGAAACTAGTCAGACAGGGGCCATGCGGAATGCATGGCCCCTGTTTTTGTTGTGTCTGGTGGTCTGTTCAATTGTGTCTTGAGTAACTGTTGAGGTGTGATTGGTAGTGGCTTACGTCTTAAGGATACCGCACGCAGTACCTCCAACTTAGTCCCATGTTTTTCTGGTTAGACCAGAGGTACAGTAGGACACCAAAGCCCGTATCAGCGTTTTAGTCCCAAATTTTTGAGAAAACCGGCTCAAACAGTAGGACTTAGCGGCCGTCGTAGTGAAGTGAGTCCCCACAATTCGCTGCAGAACGGTGCCATGGGATGTCAAGGTTCATCCCTTGACATTCCCCGAAAGGCTTTCAGCCTTCCCGCCCTTCTGGTGCACACCGGCCGCCAGGCCAAGGCTTATCAGCGCCACAACGGCCTCGGCCGTCGGGAAAGTCAGCCAGACGCCGTTCATTCCAAGAACGTGTGCCATCAGGAACGCCACGGGAATAATCACGAACACGGCGCGCGCCAGCTGAATAATCTGCCCCGGAACGGCGCGCTCGCCGGATGTAAAGTACATGGCCATTACAATATTAAAGCCCGCAAAAGGAATTCCGATAAAGTACAGTTTCAGTCCCGTGACGGCCAGTGCCTGCATTTCGGCATTGTGATGGCTGTTAAACACTGCGGCAATGGGATCGGCGCAGAATAGTAAGAGCAGGTAAGTCGCCACAGAAATGCCGGCCATGGAAATGAGCGCATAGCGCAGATAAGTCCGCATGGCCTTCTCATTCCCCTGCCCGTAAGATTCGCTGACCAACGGCTGCATACCCTGTGCCACGCCCGTGACCAGATAGATGGCTACATAAGAAATGTTCGCAATAATTCCATAGGCCGCAACGCCAATGTTGCCCGTCAGTCGAAGAATCAGATAGTTAAAAATGTACATAACCAGCCCGGACGCAAACTCCGAGATGAACGACGGGAACCCAATTCCGCAGATGGACCCCGTGAGACGCCATTCGTAGCCGGCCACAAAGTGGAACCCATTCTTCTTGCGGATTATGTAGCTCAGCATAATAAGCAGGCTGATGATGGGCGACGAACACGTAGCAAGTACCGCACCGAGAATTCCCATATGGCAGGGAAAAATCAAAAGGTAATCACCTAGAATGTTTGCAAGGCTCCCCGCTATGACAGCAAAAGACGCAAGCCGCGGCGCACCGTCGTTTCGCACTATGGCTGTCATGACGTCGTTCAGTGCAAACGCCGGTGAGAACAGCAGAATGAACTTCAAATAGGTGTGGGTCATGTCGTAGACCTGAGCATCGGCGCCCATCAGGCGGGTCAGCGGTGCAGACCACAGCAGAGAAATCAGCATAAACAGCACACCGACCGCAAGCGCAGTCCATATGGTCTGGGAAAACGCGCGATTCGCCTCGTGGTCGTTCCGCCCGGCCTTATACACCGCATACTTGGTGGCCCCTCCCATGCCCAGCATCAACCCAATGCCGTTCATGAAATTGAACGCCGGCAGGGCAAGGTTGAGTGCCGTGAGGCCGTCGGGGCCGCAGGCTTTGGAAATAAAAAACGTGTCGGCAAGGAAGTAGCAGGACATGGCAATCATGCTCAGCACGTTCAGCGACGCGTATCTGGCAAATTTCTGTAACATAAACTCTCTGAAAAACTCCAAAAAATGCCGGTCTTTTCAACCTTCAATGGCCTAACGGTTGAAAAGCCCGACATCAGTTCACTCTACCCGGCGGCAGAATATTGATTTTCGATTATTTATTCCAGTTGTCAACCTGCTCCGTGAAATACTCCAGGAACTTGTCTACCCCTTCGCCGGTCTTAGCGGAGATAAAGAAGACCTTGGCATCCGGGTTCAGGTTGTGGATGCGCTCAACAACAGCGTCATCGTCAAACGGGAAATACTCTTTGGTATCAATCTTGTTGATGAGAACGACGTTGCAGACGGTAAACATCAGCGGATACTTCAGAGGCTTGTCGTCGCCCTCCGGAACGGAGAGAATTTCCAGGTTCATGGATGCGCCGGTATCTGTCTCAGCAGGGCATACCAGATTTCCGATGTTCTCGAGGAACAGCAGGTCCAGGTCCTCTGTCGGGAACTCCTTGAGAGCTTCCATGGTCATTTCCGCATCCATAGCGCATTCGCCGTTGGTGTGGACCTGAATGGAACGAACTCCCGCGTTCAGCATGGTCTCAGCATCGACGGTTGCGTCAATGTCGGCCTCCATAACACCGATTTTATATTTCTCTTTCAGTGCGGCAATGAGAGCCAGAAGTGTGGTGGTCTTGCCTGCTCCCGGAGAAGCCATGACATTGACCATGAAGGTCTTCTGCTCTTTGAGCTGTTTTCTCGTCTCTTCCGCAACTCTGTCGTTAAATTCGAAGACGCCCTGATTGACGTCAATGACACGTAATTCAGACATGCTTCTGCTCCTTTACTTTCGCTCTCAGCCAGTCACAGAACTCGTCAAATCCCTCACCGGTCTTAGCGGATACCGGGATAATCTTTGCGTTCGGGTTCAGCTTGGTAATGTGATCCTTCAGTGCGTCCATGTCGTAGTCAAAGGCAGGAAGTGCGTCAATTTTATTGACCAGGACAAGACTGCACTTTGTGAAGATCAGCGGATACTTGAGCGGTTTGTCGTCCCCTTCGGGAACGGAGAGAATGCAGATGTTTTCCTGAGCCCCGGTGTCAAACTCAGCCGGACATACCAGGTTTCCGACGTTCTCCAGGAATACCAGATCAAGGCCGTCGGTGTCCATCTCTCTCAGGCCCTGACGGGACATGTCTGCGTCCAGGTGGCACATTCCACCGGTGTGGAGCTGAATAGACTTTACGCCGAGTTCGGCAATAGTCTTGGCATCGACGTCCGAGTCAATGTCCGCCTCCATAACACCGATGTTCATCTCGCCCTTCAGGCGGTTGATGACCTGCGTCAGAGTCGTGGTCTTGCCTGAACCTGGAGAAGACATGATGTTGACGTACAGGATCTGCTTCTCGTCGAGATCCTTGCGAAGCACGTCAGCGTCGGCATCGTTGTCGTCAAGAATGGACTTCTTGACTTCAAGAACTTTTACGGGATCCATAGTATAGTCTCCTTTACTAAATAACTTCCCTTTTTACCCATAATTCTATCCATAAATATCTTTCGTTTTATTTTAAACGAACCAGCGTTCAAATTCAATAATCATTCTCTTCTTTTCGTGGGATATATAGTATAATGGTGGGCGAAAAGGATGTGAGACCATGAGCCCGAAGGCTGTATTCATGGATTTAGACAACACACTGCTCGACAGTAAGAAGCAAGTCAGCGCCGGCAACCGTGAGACATTAACTGCCGCTGCATCGCAGGGAAATTATATGATTCTCTGCAGCGGCCGACCGCTTTCCACAGCCCTCCCCCTTGTCCGCGATCTGGGTCTGGACCAGACCGAGAACTACATTATCTGCTATAACGGTGCACTGGTCTACAACGTTAAACGCATGACTCCCGTCTTTCAGAAGCCGATGCAGCTGGCGGACGTCCGTATTATTTTTGCGGAGTCAGAACGGCTGGGACTTCACTGTCACACCTACGACTCCAGGGGCTTATTAACCCGCTCCATGGACCGGGAAACAAAATACTATATGTCTGTCACGGGAATTACCCAGCGAACCGTTCCCAATCTGCCGGAGGGCCTGACAGAGCCGCCGTATAAGGTCCTGACCATAGACCTTGACCACACCGGCGCACTGGACACGCTCAAAAGCCGCGTCCGGAACAGTCTTGGGGACCGGGTCAACACCTTCTACTCCTGCCCGGAATTTTTGGAATTTGCCGCAGCCGGCATTGATAAGGGAACAGGAATTCAGCGGTTATGCAACGTGATTGGCCTTCCTCTGAAAGACACCATCGGCATTGGCGACTCTGAGAACGATCTGCCCATGCTGAACGTCACAGGAATCAGCTGCTGCATGGCTAACGGAACAGACGCCTGCAAAGAGGCCGCGGACTATATAACAAAAAATGACTGCGACCACAGCGGTGTGGCCGAAGTCATTTCTAAATTTGTATTACAGAAGTAATCAGCCGAGGTTAGCCTTGATGGCGGCAAGCAGGTCGTCAAACTCCTCATAAGCCGGGATATCCGGGTACTCTTCCTTGATGGCATCGGTGCTCTTGAAGAGGAAACCGGCCTTGGAGGCCTGGATCATACCGATGTCATTGTGGCTGTCGCCGGAAGCAATGGTGTCAAAGCCAATGGACTGCAGTGCCTTGACGGTAGTCAGTTTAGACTGCTCGCAGCGCATTTTAAACCCGGTGATGGTGCCGTCATCCGCAACTTCCAGCTCATTACAGAACAGAGTCGGATAGCCGAGCTTTTTCATAAGCGGTCCGGCGAACTGAGTAAAAGTATCCGAGATGATGATGACCTGGGTAATGGAGCGGAGCTCATCCAAGAACTCTTTGGCACCTGGCAGAGGGTCAATAGTAGAGATAACATCCTGAACCTCTTTAAGACCGAGGCCGTGTTCTTTCAGAATGGAGAGACGCCAGTTCATGAGCTTGTTGTAATCCGGCTCATCTCTGGTAGTCCGTTTCAGCTCAGGAATTCCGGAGGCCTTCGCAAAAGCAATCCAGATTTCCGGGACCAGAACCCCTTCCATATCCAAACAAACAATATCCATAGCTGCGTAATCCTTCCTTGGGCAAAAGCAATAATTTCCGAAATGTACGCCGTCTATGATATTACAAAATTCCGCTTCTCGCAAGCATTCAGCGTACTTCCTGCCCCGGCGAGGTCCGTTTATCACAGAGATAGACAAGCCAGCTGACAAAGAAGGATGCTGCTAGCAGCAGGAACCCTAAGAGAAGGTTTTCCCAGATTTCATGGGTGGAGACATCAAAGAGCTCATAAGGTGCCGGGAGATAACCGAAATAGACCAGCGGAGTTACTGCAGCCCCGTAGGCCAGCGCAACAAGCGGAGCCCACCAGATTTCCCGCAGCCGGAGTTCCGGTTCCTGTTCAAATGTCACGAAGGAGAAAAACGATAAGACCGGAACCAGAAAATTGAGGTACAGGTTGGAGCCCTCCATCATCATCTTCATGTAGCCGGATGTCGGTCCAAGAACCAGTACCACAAGCATAAAGAGAAAGACCAGAAGGCTGGTAACAGTAGAACGGAAGACCTTCACCGCCCGGGGAAGGTCAGTTTTTTTACGATTCAGATTTCGGATTAAAAATCCGAGACAGACGGCGCTGGAAATCAGAACCAGCACATTGACAACGTCGGAGAAATAGACAAAAGAATAGCTTCCCATCTGGACGAAATCCATAACCAGGCCGATAGCACTGAGCAGAATCAGAATTCCGTTGCAGATCAGGGCGCCAAGCATTTTTCCCCGCTGAAACAGCGTTGGCATGGGCACTCCTCCTTGATGCTTTTTATCATACCGAAAGTCTGTGAATAGACTGTGCACATCGATTGACAAATTATCGTCAAATTGCTATAGTCCAATCAAGATCAGGACATGAGGGGAGGAACTGTCATGTTGGAACATCAAAGCGAAAAAATTCAGTGGTTCATGGAAATGACCGAGTGCTCCGGCAATCTGTATCTCTGGCAGTACACTCTTGGCTGGAAGCTCCTGGAGAGCAGCTGTCCCGCTCCCCAGGAACAGTTCTGGGACTCCATGTTCCGTCTTCTGGACGGTCCCGAAAATATTGAGCCGATGTTTAGCCAGAACCACTACCCGGTCATCTTCAATGCAGCGATTGACCTGTTGTGGATTACCGTACCGTTTTATGAGCAGAACATCCTCCAGAGCTACTATGTTCTGGGGCCGGTCTTTCTCTCCTCCATGTCGGCCGAAGAACTCAATCGGGCACTGGATCAGTATACACTCCCAACGGCCTCCAAGCAGGACTACCTGGAACAGATGGGACTGCTCCCCTCCATTCAATATCCTACGTTTCTTCTCTATGGTTCCATGCTGTACCACTGTTTTTACCCGGACACCATGGACTTCACAGACTATCAGCTGGCCTCTCCGAAGAATGTCCGCGCCCGGCCGGAAGACCGCTTTTCCTGCGACCTGCTGGTAAACTCCTCCCACGGACGCGCCGATGTGGAAGACCTGCTGCTTCAGCAAATTACCGATGGAAACTTAAACTATCGGTCCACCCTTCCGGCACTGCAGCTCGGGCAGTATGGAGAGCTGGCTCCGCAGAGTACTCTTCGTCAGCTGAAAGACGAATGTCTCATTGCGATTACCCTGTGCAGCCGTGCCGCTATTCTCGGTGGACTGTCCCGCAAAACGGCTCTTTCTGTCGGAGACAGCTATATTCGACAGGTTGAATCTTCCAACACGATTAACGAAGTCATGGCCATCTACACACCCATGGTCGACGACTTTATTAAACGGGTTCACAATACCAAAGACCAGCAGCAGTATTCGGCCGCCGTTCGTAACTGCATGGACTACATAGAACGGCATGTCTCCGACAGCCTCTCTGTCAAATCCGTGGCAGAGGGAACCGGGTACACCGGCTACTACATTTCCCGTCTATTTCATCGGGAAACCGGCACCACCATTGGAGACTACATCAAGGCCCGAAAAATAGAATACGCCAAGCGGCTCCTGAAGGAGACCAATGATTCCATCGGCTCCATCTCCGAGCAGCTCGGCTTTTCCTCACCCAGTTACTTTGCCTCGGTCTTCCGCTCCCTGACCGGGGTCACTCCCAAGGAGTTCCGCCAGGGCGGAATGGACATCGAGTCATAATTTCTTATACGTTAAAATTACAAAACTGACCGTCAGATCCAGGACACCCACCGTGTCCAGCTTCCGGCGGTCTTTTTCTGCTGTCCGGTAGTAGTACGGGGTCATGGAGAAACAGGTCCGCAGATCTTCTCCGCCAATGCGGACGGTTTCCGTCACTTTTTCCCGGTCTGTCAGCGCCAGCAGATGGGACTCCGGCGCTTTTTCGTCGTTCTCATACGGGGTGTCGTAAACAACCCGCTTCATCTCAATGAGATGCTCCGCACCCGGAATAACCGAGTACAGTGTCCCGTCCGGTTTCAAAACGCGCGCAAACTCCTCGTCGTGAAACGGCGCAAAGAGATGGATTTCCGTATCTATGCTCTCATCGGCCACTGGAATGTGCGCCAGATTGGCAACAAAATAGTGGTAATTTTCTTCCCTGTGCCTTCTGGCAGCCAGCCGGACCATTTCCTTGCTCAGGTCAAAGCCGTAGAGCTCACCGCTGTAGTCGTCATAGTAGCCCTCACCGCAGCAGATGTCGAGGACTGTCCCCTGCATTTTCCCGGCGATGGACTGTTTCAGACACCCGTAGTAGTCCTTGGATAAGAACTCGCGGCGGGATTTTGCAGAAGATCGTGAATCGCCACGGGTCTCTCCGCTGCGGGAGCCTATAGTCAAATTCACGTATCCCTCTTTGGCACGGTCGAAGCTGTGGCCGTGCCGGCACTGAAGCGCTCGGTGGTCTGCGTTCCAGGCAAGCGGAGCGCCGCAGTTGGGGCAGATTAGAACTTTGCTCATAATGTCTCAATAAACCGGGCGAAATACTTCCGGCCTTCCTCCGTGCATTTGTAGACACCGGCGTCTTCCAAAACCTTGACAAAGACTTCGCCAATTTCCTGCTGAAGAATGGTCTCAACATTGTCCGCATTCAGCTCCGGATGGCGCTGCATGATATCCTGCGCCCACTGTTCATGCTTTTGAAGTTCGTCGTGCGCGTGGATATCGGAACCGTCCAGCATGCACTTTGCCAGAAGATTCATCTCTCCACGAAGACGGGACGGGAGAATGGCAAGGCCCATTACCTCAATGAGTCCGATGTTCTCGCGTTTGATGTGGTGGTATTCCGCATGGGGATGATAGACACCGAGCGGATACTCGTCAGTTGTAATATTGTTGCGCAGAGCGAGGTCGAGTTCATAGGTGTCACCCTTTTTCCGTGCAATCGGCGTAATGGTATTGTGCGGCTCCCCATTGATCTCCGCAAAAATGAACGCTTCTTCGTCCGTATAGGAACGCCATTCGTCGAGAATATGCGATGCAAGGTCGACCAGACGGTCAGAATCTTTGGAGCGGATTCGAATGACCGAGAGCGGCCATTTGACAATTCCCGCCTCAACATCTTCGAACCCGGGGACCGTAAATTTGGACTCGTACGGTGCACGGGCCATGGCAAACTCGTAGCGGCCGCCCTGGAAATGTTCATGGGTCAGAATAGAACCGCCGACAATGGGGAGGTCCGCATTAGAACCCACAAAGTAGTGCGGGAACTGTCTGACAAAATCAAACAGTTTTCGGAAGGCAGACCGGTCAATTTTCATCGGAACATGGCGCTCGTTTAACACAATACAGTGCTCGTTATAGTAGACATACGGCGAGTACTGGAACCCCCACGGCTCTCCATTAATAGTAATGGGAATAATCCGATGGTTTTCTCTTGCCGGATGGTCCAGGCGGCCGGCGTAGCCCTCGTTTTCCGGGCAGAGCTGGCACTTCGGATAGGCATTCTGCTGCTTTTTGCGGGCAGCGGCAATATCTCTCGGGTCCTTCTCCGGCTTGGACAGGTTGATGGAAATATCAATGGGACCGTACTGGCTGTCCACCTTCCACTTGATGTCTTTGGCAACGCGGTTGGTACGAATATAGTTTGTGTCCTGGCACAGCTGATAGAAATAGTCGGTTGCCGCTTCCGGGCTCGCTTTGTACTTTTTCCAGAACGTATCAATGACTGCAGAAGGTCTCGGAGTCAGGACGCCCATTAACCGCGTGTCGAACAGGTCACGCCCGGTTACACTCTCACTGCGGAGCAGACCTTTTTCGTCAGCATAGTCCGTCAGGGTATTTAAGACCGCGTCGAGGTCCACTGGTCCCCCCGGCAGCGGTTCTTCTTCAAATTCATCTTTCCACAGAACAGCCAGGAGACTGTTGATGGCATAACGGCGGTCGCTCTCTTCAAGGAGTCCTTTCTGAATACCATACTCTACCAGCTGAGAAATGCTCTGGTCTACCTTTTTCTCATTCATCAGTCCATCACCTTTATTCCACCATATTTACGAATCTGCAAGACGTGGCAGGAACCCTTTCCAAATACTGCATCCATAGCCTTCTGATACTCTCCTACGAGATCGGTCGGAACAAAGGCCTGAATGGTTCCCGCAAAACCGCCGCCGTGAACCCGGCTGGCACCGCGGTGTCCCAGGACCTTGTCGCTGACGGCCAGTCCAATGGGAATGCCCTGCTCTTCTGGTTTGGTGGGGGAAAAGGCTACCTGCAGATATTTCGCGGAGGAGTTGCCGGAGGCCTGTTCGGTTCTCAGGAATCCTTCAAAATTTCCGGTCTCCAGATTCTTTACCTGGTCGTCAACCCGGTGTTCTTCTTCAAAGAAGTGGATCGCCCGTAAGACAGGGCGGTCGGTATATTTCTCACGGAGCTCCGGAATAGCGGCAAAGAATTCATTTTCATCCACTTCCCGGAGAACGGTCTTGCCGAAGTGTGAGGCAATTTCTTTCATTTCCGCAGGTACGGCTGCGTAGTCCGGAGTCAGATCTGCGTGGTTTCCCTTGGTGTCAGTAATGCAGAGGGCGTGGCCGAACTCGGAAAACTCGGTGTCAATTTTATGGATGACCGGATTCTGCAGATCCTTAAAGTCGATATTGACCATGCCGCCGACGGAGCAGGCCATCTGGTCCATCAGGCCGCTCGGTTTTCCGAAGTAGACGTTTTCGGTATACTGGGAGGCCTTGGCAATTTCTACCGGATCAATTTTCATGTCGTTGTAAAGGCCGGAGAGGATAGTTCCCACAAGGACCTCAAACGCGGCAGAAGACGACATTCCGGAGCCCTTGAGAACCTGGCTGGTGGTATAGGCCTCAAAGCCTCCGATGTTCCAGCCATGCTGCTTAAAATAAGCTGCTACACCGCGGATGAGCGCCGCAGATGTACCTTTTTCTGCCAGGGTCGGTTCCAGATGGGACAGGTCAACATCATCCCTTGGAAACCCGGCAGACTGAATAGCAATATCATGATTGTCCGTCTTCTTGGCAACTGCAATAACATCCAGGTTCAGTGAAGCAGCAATGACCTTGCCGTTTTGATGGTCTGTGTGGTTGCCACAGATCTCAGTACGGCCGGGGGCGGAAAATACGGAAAGATCTCCGTCTCCGAAAATCTGAACAAAAGTATCAATTGCCTGATTGTACCGTTCCGACTCGTGCCCGAGCACGGAAGTATCCATATAAATGTCCCGCAGCTGGTTCTGAAAGGACTTGCCCGGGATTCGCTTTTTTAACTCCGTTGAAATCGCCATTACTTCGACCTCCGAAATTGAAATATCTTATTTTAGAAATATTTTATCACAAAAGAAGTTGTCTTCAACCAATTCCCTAAATTTATGGTCTATAATATAGCAAATGATAAACGAGGGATAACCGTATGACCAATCGTACTCTGGAAAGCATCCGGAAAGACGCGGAAGAACTCGAACAGGAGAGCATTACTCTGGACCTCAGCGGCAACAAACAGGACGCGGCTGAGAAGGCGGAGAATGCACTGTTTAAGATGGAAACTGTCGCCAAGACCCGGAACCAGACATCAGATTACACACAGCTAGTCTCCTACTGTTGGAACTATCTTGTTATTATCCGCTACCCGGTCTCCGACGAAGACGTCTCGGGGATGGTTGCGGAAAAAGCAATTGAAGCACAGAGAACTGCATATTCCCTGTCCCATACATTAAATGAAAAGGCTAATCTGGCGGGAATTTACCGTGATGTCTGTATTTTCCTGGAGTCCGGAGTGCTGACTGCTGCTCAGAAAGCCGTTCAGCTCTCCGAAGAACTGGTCCGGGAGCGCGGAGATGAGAGTGACTACCGGCTTATGGGAACCTGTTATTCCCGTATGGGCCTGGTTCTCTTCTCCCAGAATCAGACCGGTCCCGCCAAGAAGTACTACGACCGATCCCTGGACGTTCTTCTCAAGACAAATCCAGACGAAATCTGGAACCATATTGAGACAGTCCGGGCCAGAATGTACCGGGCTCTTCTGAATTCGACACTCGGAGATGATGACCTGGCCCAGAACGACCTGGATCAATGTCTGGACGACCTCAAGGCAAGCTACAAGCAATGTCAGAATGACGCCTATTACCCGGCCCTGTTTCTAACGTGCTCCAACCTCATTCGGTTCTGTGAGCTTATGGGGTTTGTGGACGAGTCCACACGCAGTATTGAACTTGCCGTCCGTATTTACAACGACCAGAGCGGGAGCGAGAAGTTCTGGGTTAACCGTCAGGATATCCAGTATGTCCAGGACCAGTACACCAAGCTGCTCGCCAACCGGGTTCGGGAACTTGGCAAGGAAAAAATGTCGCGCGGCGAGTGGAAAAATGCCAGAGACCTGTTCCATCTGGAAGTTTACCTGCGCGGCAACATTTCCCAGACCAACGAGACCGCGGAGGACCAGGAAAAGCTCATCCAGTCCTACGCGCATCTGGCCCGTGCCAACCGAAACTGCTGACACAGCAGCCAGGAGTCAGCTTTATCAGGACAAAAAAGATCCAGTAGAACCTCAGTTCTACTGGATTTTTTTTGCAATTCTGTCTATAGTCTGTGGACTTAACGGCCGTCTCAGCGGACTGTCATAGTTCCGAATGTAGGCGAGCATTTTCTCCGCTCCGTTCTCCGAAGCAGCAAAGACGGGAACTTCCCCTTTCACCGGGGTAACGTTCACCTTGGCAGACGGGTTGGCAAAATAGACAATACCCTGTACCCAGACGTCTTCCTCGCTCTGCCGCAGGAAGCCTGAGAGGGTAAACACATGGGTTCCCACCTGTTTTACCGGGTTATAGAACTCTTTCTCATAGGTACTTCCGCCGCGGGATGTTTTAATCTGTGTGAGCCGCTGGTCAGTATCCCGGCCGATAATCTCCCCTTTATGGTTCTTGGTCTCCACAATAAAGACGCCGTTTGGCCCGATGATGACAAGGTCCATCTCATTCTGATGGCCGCCATAGCGGATTCTCGGATTGGGGACCCCCGTATAGGTATCCGGCAGTTCCGACAGCACATGGAGAGCACTGCTCTCACCGCTGACTCCAGACTGGACAATGTCCACCTCTGTCTTCTGCTGGCGCCACTTGGAGCCGTACACACACATGCAGATAAAGCTGGCAACGGCACCGAGAATACCAATCGTTGTCAGGGCGAACACAGCTGTACCGTTCCCAATAGCAAAGAGGACCAGACTGAGAATCAGTCCGCCTGTGGAAAAGGCAAGCTGTTTAGTCCTCTCTTTTAACATCTGATTCTGACGGTTCAGTTCGGAGTTTAACGTCCGTTTACCCGTTCTTCTTATGATCATGTTGTGGTCTTCCTCTCCAGCGGCGTTTCTTAAAGCATCTCTCACACATATTATACCGGTAATTCCAGGGAAGCGGGCGTCCGCAGTATTTGCACCGCTTGGACGGCAGCTTCTGCTCCTCCAGAATGGTCATAATCTTATCCGAGATCTGCTGCTTGGTATCGGCAATCTCCTCGAGGTCGTCCGGGTGGCGGAAGCGCTGCTTGTAATAGAACGCTAAATCGCAGATTTTATAGGCGAGCTCCAGATCCGGAAGGTCCCGTGCTGTGGGGTTTACAAAGCCCTCGACATCGGGACGGATATCCCGGAAAGGAATTTCCTTTCCCTGCTTTTCGGAGCGGTAGAAGTCTTCCCAGAGATGATTTAAGTAGTCCTCTTTCTCGTCAAAGGGGATCATGAGGAACTGGTAGATGAGTTCCTTGTCCTCCGGACCGGAGATTTTCTCGAGCTGCTCACAGAGGGTAATCTGGATATCGAGATTTTCCTTGATGTAGCCCGGCTTCTCCTCGATCATATTCCAACGTTTGAGGATATCCGAAAGGCTGGCGTTCAGACCGAGCAGCGACTGCGGGAACGCGATGACTGCCTTCTCCAGATCGTCCACTTTTGCGCTCAGACATTCCGCAATAAACCGGCGGTCGCCGAACGCATTGACATAACCAATGTCGTACAGGCCCCGTCTTCCGGCCCTCCCGGCGATCTGCTGAACTTCCTCAGGCAGCAGCGGCCGGATATCCTTACCATCAAACTTGGCAGTCGCCAAAAATACCACACGTTTAATAGGCAGGTTCATGCCCATGCCGATGGCATCTGTGGCCACGACGACCTGTGTCTCGCCGTTAATGAATTTTCGTGCTTCATCGTGGCGGACATCGTAAGGAAGGGAACCGTAAATGACACTGCAGGTAATTCCTTTGCGCTGTAATTCTGACGCAACTGCGTGGACATCCCGTTTGGAAAAGACAATCAGTGCATCCTTGTCTCGAACCGATTTTGGGAACGAGAAGTCGTGATGCTCCATGACCAACGGGGTCTGACGCTTGTGGTAGACCACCTCATAGTCATCGTCACAGTCTTCAATAAGCCGGGTCAACAGGTTGACCGCATTCGGGGCACAGCATACATGGACTTCCTCAGCGCAGATCCCGAGAATGGCAGCCGTCCAGGATCCTCCGCGGTCCTCGTCGGCAATCATCTGGGCCTCATCAATTACCGCAACCTCATACTGGGCTTCCGGGTTGAACATCTCCACTGTCGAAGCCTGGTATTTGGAGCCGGGGACTTCCATTCTCTCCTCACCAGTCACGAGGTCGCACGGGCACATATCCATGTTCAGTTTTTCAAACTGCTCATAGGCGAGAAGACGCAGCGGGCCTAAGTAAATTCCCTTTTCCGAGTCCTCCAGAGCCTGGATGGCCTGGTAGGTCTTTCCGCTGTTGGTCGGCCCGGCATGGATAATAAAGTGGCGGTGCATCTGCCGAGCCAGCGGGTAGAAGTCAATATAGTTGTCGGGAATTTCGCGCAGCATGTTTTCATGCAGCAGCGCATTCCGCTCCCAGTGAGCCTGGTAATCCACCACCAGGTCATGGTAGCGGGGATTTTTCAGCAGATAGTAAAAGACCTGCTTCTTCGGGAACCGTTTGTACAGTTCCTGGCTGATGGTATCTGACCAGTTCGTCTCAGAAATCCGCCTGGTCAGTGCCTTCAGGTCCTTTCGGCAGATTCTCTGCCGGTCCATCTCCGGAACATAGTCACAGACCTTCAGGGCAAGGTAACGGTCCAGAGTGTAGTTCGTATGCAGAGCGCAGAACATCAGCTGGTAGAAAATACCGGTGTTCTTATACTCATCAAAATAAAAGCCGATATTGGAGGCAGTCAGTTCTACCCTTCTGCCGTAGCCGGGACGCCCCTCGACGAGGACAGCCCCGCTGACCAGATATCGGCGGATCTGTTTGGCCATGGCGGCCACCATCTTGGAACGGTGCTCCTGAAAGATGGTGTCGAGGTCCAGGTCCCAGATCAGTTCTCCATAATTGTCTTTTTGCATGTAGTCTCTTCTTTGTTAACAGGCTAGTAGTGTATTGTAAATTTCCTGGTACGTCGCATTCTTGTAGTGCAGTCCATACCGGTCGGTCTTGGAAGAATCCTGTGAGATCTCAGGATACAGCGAAGAATACGTATCCACATAGTTCACATTATACGACAGACCGCTTCGCATGGCAGCATTAAACTGTTCAATTCTTCTGTTGGAAATATTGCGGCATTTGCCCTCGTAGACCGGGTTGACCGAGACAAAGTAGACCCGGGCCCCCTTCTGTCTCCACTCCTGCGCCTTCTGATTAATCGTGGAGAGATATTTGCTCTGGTTTCCAAGGTCGTTCACGCCGAACAGAATAAAGATCTGTGTGCTCCGGTCAATTCCATAGCTTTCCGCCCTGGGAATTGCTGTGCTGCTCATCCATTTATACCCGGATCCCTCTTTGGCGATCCAGTACTCGTGTTCCAGCTTCGAGTCAATGGTAGAAGAATATCCGCCGTGCACGGCCGTGTACATTCCCACGGTCCGTGAATCGCCCATGAAGATGCGGTTCCGCTCAGGCTCCGGCCAGGACGAGAAGATGGCAGACGACGGCAGAAGTGCCGTGGAAGCCAAAAGGATGCACAGCGCCATGGCGGCACTGAGCATCTGTTTTTTTATGGTCTTATTCATCGCCGAATACTGCACGGTAGTCCGCCTGGAACTTGACGATGCCCTCGTCAGTGAGCGGATGGTGAATCATCTGGCGGATGACCTTCATGGGAACCGTCGCAATATCCGCTCCAGCCAGTGCGCAGTCAGTTACATGAATAGGATTGCGGATAGACGCGGCAATAATCTTGGTATCGATGTCGCCGGCAGCACGGAAAATAGCGGCAATCTGCTCAATGAGCTCAATGCCCGGGGTGCTGATATCGTCGAGACGTCCAAGGAACGGCGACACATAAGTGGCTCCGGCACGGGCGGCAAGAAGTGCCTGGTTAGCGGTGAAAATCAGCGTACAGTTGGTTTTAATGCCCTCAGAAGAGAGAACCTTAATGGCCTTCAGACCTTCCGCGGTCATGGGAATTTTTACAACCATGTTCGGATGAATGGCGGCAATGTCTCTGCCCTCTTTGATCATTCCCTCGGCGTCAGTAGTAGTCGCCTTAACTTCTCCGGAAATAGCGCCGTCCACAATGCTGGTAATCTCCTTGATGACCTCTTTGAAGTCACGGCCTTCTTTGGCAATAAGCGACGGGTTCGTCGTTACACCGCAGATAACGCCCATGTCATTGGCCTCGCGGATATCATCCACATTGGCAGTATCCAGGAAAAATTTCATGTTGTCCTCCTAATTTCGTTCAACAGGTTTTGTTTTTTTCGGTTTCACAAGCTTTCCAAGACCCTCGCCCATCTTCCGCAGCGGAAGCGAGAGAATAATGGAAATGAGTATTACGATAAGGTAGACCCAGAGTTTGTTGGTCGGAATATCCCACGCCTTGGCGAGATTCCGGCAGCACACATGAGTCAGATACAGTTCCAGCGAGTACGCGCCGTTAATTCGCAGAAAGATGCGGCCCGGATTGTCGACATTCTTTTGTATGTCCACAAATGCAGAGAGCAGAACAATGAGTCCCAAGGTTGGGAACATGTCAATGTAGCGGCGTACCAGGTATGTGGTGTCGTAGTACCGCAGCACAAATCCGCCGGCATAGAACAGGACCGCCAGGCCAATAGCTAACGGGCGATTCAGGCTTACGCCTTCGCGAATATACTTGCCGAGATAACAGCCGAGGAAGAATACAGGGATTCGCCCATAGACAATGTCCTTGGCGCTCGGCGACTGGTGCCATTTCTGGAACATCAGGAGCGAAGCAGCTATGACGACAACCAGTAGGAATAAGAACCGTACTGTCCTTCGAAGATCGTCGTCTGTGCTGTTTAAATACCAGTGCACCAGGGGGTAAATCAGGTACATCGCGAGGATAAACATGATAAACCAAAGCGTCAGTGTACCTTTGGTAAAGAACGTGACAAAGCAGAGATCCTGCCACCACTCAGTAAAGTCCTGTCCCTTGATGAGGACGCGGACACCCCAGAATACGGAGCCTACCAGGAGATACGTCGGGACAATGCGGATAAACCGTTTTTGGTAGAAATGTCCGATGTTCGGGTCCCGGCTCATGGAGTAATAGAGTCCCATGCCCGAGAGGAACAGGAAAATATCAACACCGAGTGAACCGACGGCAATGCCGTACCACTTGGCCGTGGCCTGCAGCCAGGCCGGTCCTCCGAGTTCCCGCACATCCTGGAAGAAGTGGAGAATCATGATGGAGAGAATGGCGAAGCCGAAGAGCTCGTCACGGGTGCTGCTGATGGTTCCGAGAGAATAGTTGCGCTTGTTCTTCATTTACTGGTCTTTTTGCTCCTCTTTTCTGTCGGCTCATAGAGAGAATAGCAAAGAGCCGTAAATGGTTTTAAGTTGATTTCTGCAACGCCGCGCGGGTCTGCGTGGACGTCCATCTCCCCTTCCTCGTCTTTGCCGTGGTAGGGCTGAAGATTGGAGTCCAGGAGAAGATGCAGGTTTTCTCCGTATACTTCATGGTAATAGTAAGTCCGCGGTGCTGCGGAGAAGTTGAAGATAAAGAGCAGAGATTCTCCGCCGCCGTGGCGTTTGAAGACGTAGACAGACTGAGATGACAGGTCTGCTTCTACCCACTGGAAGCCGTGCTCTTTATAGTCCTCTGCCCAGAAAGCCGGATGCTCCAGGTAGAGATGGTTCAGGTCCATCATATAGTGGTGGAAGGCGTCGTGGATGGGGTACTTGAGCATGAACCAGTCCTGTTCTTTCTCCTCGTCCCACTCCCGGAACTGGGCAAACTCGTTGCCCATAAAGTTGAGCTGCTTCCCGGGGTGAGCATACATATACATATACAGAGCCCGGGCCTGGTCAAACTTGCCCTCGTAGAGACCTTCCATTTTCTGCACAATCGTCGCTTTCCCGTGGACAACCTCGTCATGAGACAGCGGCAGTAGATAGTTTTCATTGTAAAAGTAGGCCATAGAAAACGTCAGCTTGTTGTGAGCTGCCGGCCGCTCGGCACTCGGAGTGCGGAAATAGTTGAGCGTGTCGTTCATCCAGCCCATATCCCACTTGTAGTCAAATCCAAGTCCGCCCCAGTCGACCGGAGTGGTAACTTTGGGGTAAGCAGAAGAGTCCTCGGCTATGAGAATACACTGGGGAATCCGCCGTTTCAGTCCTGCGTTCATCCGTTTCAGAAACTCAATGGCGCCCTTGTTCTCACCTCGAGCCTCATCGCCCTGCCAGTAGATGAGGTTTCCGACCGCGTCCATACGCAGGCCGTCGAAGTGGTACTCGTTCATCCAGAAATACGAGGCCGACTGCAGAAAGCTGCACACCTCCGGTTTCCAGTGATTGAAATTACAAGAGCCCCATTCGTTATACCCAATATCTTTGTCTGGATATTCATACAGGGCCGTTCCGTCAAAGTTCCATAAGCCGAAATCATTGACAGCAAAATGCACGGTAACAATGTCCAGAATAACGCCAATACCGTTCTGATGACACTGATCCACAAACATTTTCAGCTGGTCTGGTGTACCGTAACGCGAAGTGGCGCTGAAGAAGCCGGTATCCTGGTAACCCCAGGAGTTGTCAGACGGATATTCCGCCAGTGGCATAATTTCCAGGTAGTTATAGCCGTTCTCTCTCAGATAGGGAATGAGAAGGTCTCCCAGCTCATCGTAACGATACCAGTCTTCTTTCCCCTCGCCGGGCTTTTTCCAGGAGCCAAAGTGAATTTCATAGATATTCAGCGGTTTGTCCCGCATGACAGAGCGGTTTTTCATCCACTCCTGATCATGGAACTCGTAGTTACGCATATCATAGAGAACCGAAGCGGTCCCCGGACGCAATTCGGAACGGAACGCATAAGGGTCCTGATGGTCCATATAGCTCCCGTCGTATTTGTAGATGCGGTATTTATACATCTGTCCGGATACGGCTCCGGGGATTTCGCAGTTCCAGATCTGTCCGTCATAGTCCCGGGTCATAGGGACTTCATTCCAGTCGGAGAACTCTCCAATGACGGAAACACGGGCTGCAGCAGGAGCGTAGACGCGGAATACCGCAGCGTCATCTCTGACATGAGCCCCCAGTTTTTTGTAGGCCTCAAACTCCTGTCCGTAGTGAAAGTTGTAATAATCCACCAAACTTCCCCCTCTCCTGTCAAATCATCTTCCAGTATACCAGTGCGGCATACGGTTGTGCAAACCGTTTTAGGCTGCCGGTCGTCTCAGGAAACAAAAAAGAGCACCTGCCCGAGCGAAGTCGTGACAGGTGCATTTCTTCTGTAAGATTACTCTTCGATTTTGTTCTTATTCTCGTCGTACTTGTAGAAGCCCTCACCGGAAGATTTGCCGAGTTTGCCCTCGTCAATCATTCCTTTCAGGAGTTTGGCCTGATCCTTGAACTTGTAAGGAGCCAGAAAGCCCGGGACTTTCGTGTACATGGAGACAATTTCATAGGCGGTCTTAATTCCGACAATGTCGAGAATTTCAAACGGGCCGTGCGGTCCGCCGGTGCCGAGTTTCCACGCCTTGTCGATATCGTCCGGAGTGGAAACGCCTTTGACAAGAAGGTCGAGTCCGGAGAACAGGAACGGGATGAGCATGGAGTTAAGCAGATAACCGGCCTGCTCCTTTTTGAGCTTGAGCGGGACCATGTGAATGCCCTTGGCAAACTCAACTACTGCGTCAAATGACTCCGGTGCCGTATCTTTGGTTGCCATAACTTCTGCCGTGTTGTTCCTGTAGATATCGTTGGCGAAATGAAGAGCCAGGAATTTTTTCGGTCTTCCGGTATACTTGGTAAACTTGGAAGGCAGAAGAGACGAAGAGTTGGTGACCAGGATAGTCTTCTCCGGAAGGAGAGGAGCCAGTTTTTCAAACACGCCTCTCTTGGCGTCGACATTTTCTGTCATGGCCTCAACGACCAGATCTGCATCCTCGACTGCCTTGGCCATATCGAGTTCCAGCTTCACATCTTTGAAAGCGGCTTCCGTTCTCCTGACACAGTCTTCATAGTCAAATGTATCATAGCTGTCTGCTAAGCCCCTGCAGAGATCTTCCTCAGAATAGGTCTCATTCATCTTTGCAAGTGCGGTAAGATAGTTCGTGCGGTTTGTCTCCATCTTCGGTTTGGTCCGGCCAATGGAACCTTCGGAGCGAAGCCAGATTGTGGTGTCATACCCCCAGTAGGCGGCCTGAAAGGCAATCTGACTTCCCAATACGCCGCCGCCACAGACAACGACTTTCTTAATTGCCATAGAAGTTCCTCCTCATGACTTGAATTTGTATTTTTAATACAAACAAATCATAGCATGGATAGCAGGTTTTGTCATGTTTTAACGGCTTGTGATTTTTTTGCACAATCTTCCATAAAATAGAGCCTTGAAGAAAAGTCAGAGAAGATTCTGGTGTGTTCTCCGACGCCGACACCGGCAAAAGCCGGAAACAGCTTCACGCCGGAGTACATCAGTGCATCGCCATAGAGAAAATAAGACTCAGATTCACTGACTATGTGTCCAAAAATTTTCCGTTCCAGCGGAACAGAGATGTTGTAGAAATGATACTTTCGTTCGGGGTCCAGTCCGCGGGCGCGGAATTTCAGATACTGCATATTCGGCTTTGTCAGCTCCTGCATGACCATGCCAACTGCAGTGTCCCGCTCCGGCGACACAACGTGCCACTCGTGAATATTCCTGTTTCTTCCCCGGTAGAAATCTCCAAACTGAAAGACTTTCCGATATTTCTTATACAGGGCGATCTGGGTGCGGATTTCCGTCAGCTCGCTCTCACTGAGCTGAGTCAGGTCCAGTTCATACCCCAGGACTCCGAAGGCAGAGACATTGAAGCGAGTCTCCATGGGAGTCGTCCGCAGGGTCTGATGGTTCGGGCACGCCGAGACATGGGCGGATACAGTAGACATCGGATAACCATAGCTGTAATTGGTCATGCTGTGTACGCGGCAGAGCGCATCGGTGTTGTCGCTCGCCCAGATCTGCGGAAAATAGCAGAGCATGCCGAGGTCAAAGCGGTTTCCGCCCGCTGCACACCCTTCAAACAGAATATGCGGAAATTTTCTGGTCAGCACGTCCAGTACGCGATACAGCCCGAGGATATACCGATGACTGACCTCCTGCTCCCGCTCCGGGGGAAGCTGAGACGAGTAAACATCGGACATAATGCGGTTGAAGTCCCACTTTACATATTTAATATTGGTTCCAGAGAACAGGCGGCTCATGGTTTCAATAATAAAGTCCTGAACATCTTTCCGTGTCAGGTCGAGAACCCGCTGGTTTCTCCCCTCCGAATGCGGGTGCCCCGGGATGGCCAGAGCCCAGTCCGGATGATTCCGATACAGGTCGCTGTCCTCGCTGATCATCTCCGGCTCCACCCAGATACCGAAGTCCAGTCCCATTTCATTGATTTTCCGACAGAGTCCGTCCACACCATCCGGCAGCTTTTTCCGATTGACTGTCCAGTCTCCAAGCGACGTTGTATCGTCATTCCGAGAGCCAAACCATCCGTCGTCCATGACAAACAGTTCCGCTCCGACATCTTTCGCTTTTTCAGCCAGTGCCAGCAGACTGTCCTCAGAAATATCAAAGTAAGAGGCCTCCCAGCTGTTCACCAATACAGGCCGCTCTTTATGCTGATATTCCCCGCGCACAATGTGCTCCTGTACAAAGTGCTGCATGTTCAGGCTCATCCCGGAGTACCCGTTGGGCGAGTACGTCATAATGGCCTCCGGAGTCGTGAAGCTCTCCCCGCTCGACAGATGAAATTCAAATCCGCACGGGTTAATGCCCTGCAGGAACCGCGTCCTGTGAAAGCTGTCTACTTCCAGCGCCGCATAATGGTTCCCGCTGTACACCAGGTTCATGCCGTAGCAGTCCCCGGCTTCCTCGGTCGTCTCCGGCTCGGATACCATGACAAACGGGTTGGCGCGGTTAGAAGAGACGCCGGCACGCGTTGCATTGACAAACTTTCCGGCGTTCATGATGGTGTCGGTCCGCTCCATTTCGCGCGCCCAGGCCCCGGTGAATGTGGAGAACTTCATCCCCGCGTGGTCAAACGCCAGTTGATTGCTCATGAGGCGATCCAGCCGTACCGGATCCGGCGACCGGTTGATAAAGCGCGTGTACCGGGTAATGACATCCGTATCTTCATAGACAAAATAATGCAGTTCCAGTTCAAGGTTATACTGGCTGTCCTGCAGAGTAATGACCAAATGGTCCGGCAGTGAATCGCCTGTGGAATAGGATGACGGGAGTCCCGGGAGGCTGGGGTTTTCTTTTGAGACAGCACAGGACCGGAACAGGAAGTCAGAGGTCACGCTTCCGTCTGCGTGGACGAGCTCAATGAACGGCTCGCGGATGTCCCCTTTCCCCACGGAAGACATTTCAAGGTTCATCCCTTCGAGGGAAAACGACGGGTCGGCCTGGCTGTATGCGACGGTATTGCCAGGGGCGTAGGTGTGCTTCTCCACCAGAGCGTCCGACTGAAAATCGGCGTGAATGCGGCGTCCGTAGTGGAGATGTTCCAGGTGTCCGGAAGGGGTAACCCGGAAGGCATAAGATGTATGGCTGGTGTTTAAAACGAAGAAGTTATTTTCAGAGTAAATCATAAATTCAGTGTACCATAAATCCAGAAAAACGGCCGTGGCCAAATGGTGAAAATCACCACTTGACCACGGCTTCTATCGTTGAACTGCTTATAAGGAATTGTCTTACTGGAGAGTGGCAAGGATCTGGTTTGCCATGTAGCGGTGTCCGTCCGCCGTCGGATGCGGATCAAAGCCCACCATGATGGCGTCATTGTACTCGGTTACGGTCTCTACATCGGAGACATCCGCAAAATGGCATTTGGAGCCATACTTCTCGGCAACAGATTTCTTGTAATCGTTCATCTGGTTAAAGAAGATATCGAGTGCTTTGCCGACATAGATTGGGGTATATGCCGGGAAGGCCCAATGCTTACACGGGTTGTAAGAGCCAACCAGGACAACGGTAGCCTTCGGGTTGATCTCAAAGATCTTCTGGACCAGGGCACCATAGTTTTCCTCAAAGTCCTTCTCCCAGGTGAGAAGCGCCTTCGGATAGTCGATGGCGGCGGTCAGCTGGTTGGAAGCGTGAACAAGCGGAAGCCAGAGGTCGTTAAAACCGACATCAATGGTAATGAGGTTGGCCTTCTTGACTGCGGCCTGATATTTTGGACGCTCAGCTTTCAGTTTGGCACTGTCAGCATAGCCGTCAGTGGCTTCGGGAATCTGAGTATCGGTCAGTTCGTCGCCGTTGTAGTTGTCATCGAGCAGCATGCGGAACTCCGCTGCACGGAATCCGTCCTGAGCGTATGGAAGATACGTCTTAGCCTTAACTGCGTCAGCCACATAGGCACCATAACTACCCTCGACACGGGTGAAGCGCTTGTTGCGGTCAAACCCCGGGAGTGCATAGCCCTCAGCCACACTGTCTCCCAGAAGGAGGTAAGTGTTATAGGACGGGCCGTGATATGGGTTTAACGACACTGGATCGCCCTTCTGGCCAATCATGTTGGCGAACGCGCTGACGGACATAGAGGCCACAACCAGCACAGCGAGCAGTACCGCGGTAAGACGTTTGAAATTCTTTTTCATGGTATCCCTCTTATCTTGTTTTGTTAGGTTTAGTTATACCAGCGCGACTTTAAAACAGGCTGAAAGTATCTGTCTTAAAAGTTTTTCCGGTTCGGAGCGACCGAGGGAAGATTATGGGACACCTCGGTCCGTATCATTAAAAGTAGCAGAGATGCCAGGACCGATAAAGCAGAGCGGTCTAAGGTACTTCGGAGTCAGATCTGGACTACGGTTAAACTCCTTCTGATTGCCCCGACATTAATTATTTACTCGATGGTACCGCAGGTCATTCCGTCAACGTCTGCCGTGCTGACCGTCTGCAAAGTCATGGGTGTAGCAGCAATTGCCAGTTCCGTCGCCGGGCTGATATATGTGATCTGGAATCTTCTCAAATGGCCTAAGGAGGCTGACAAGCAAAATACTGATGGCCAGGATATTAGTGTTCAAGAAGTTGACAGCCGAGAAGATGACGACCAAACAGATGGGAATGTGGGTCAGAATAGCAGTCAAGATCCTTGATAGTTTCCATCATTTCAACGAAATGTGTCAGTTTTTCCGTAAAACTTTTACATTTTATTTTGTAAACACAAGATGTGTTTTTTCACTTATCATTAAAAGTACAAATAGGAAAGGGGTGTCAGTATAACACAGAATATCAACGAGAATAACAACAATCAAAATGACAATCTGCAAGCAAACACCCCAGAGCAGAACAATCAGCCGAATAATGGGAACCAGCAGTTTTTCAATGGGCAGACAGGTCCTGGCACGCAGATCCCTGGTGGAGGAAGCCAGCAGAACGTGCTGCAGTCCAATATCTTAATGATACTGGCTATTCTTACGACGGATTAGTTGAACAATTAATTCAGGGAGATCAGTTTACGAGAGAACAGGCAGAACATGGAGCCTCTTATGCTCTGAAACTTGATCAATAATAATTCTTTTATTGTTTCATATGAAAGGAGTTTTATCATGAATCAGGGAAATCAAAATTTCGGATACACTTCACTAGAGACTGATGCTAATCAGGGAACCGTTAATAATCAGCCAGTTTATGCACAGCAGTCATCGCAAATCGCCTATAGAAAGCCGACAGATTATCGGAGTCTCGGAGCGCTGGTGCTGTTGGAGTTTGTGACGATCGGAATTTACTATTATTATTTGATATACAAAATCACAGAGGCCACGAATAAGGACACGGCATTTTCGCGGCGGAGCCCGGCGGGTTGGGTGCTCCTGTGCTTTTTCTTCCCGCTCCCCTGCCTCTACCTCTGGATGTACAAGAGTGGAAAAATTTTAGAGGACATGGTTTGGAAAAGCACGGGGCGGCAGTCCACAATTGGAACGACTGCGCTGCTCATTTCCATTTTTGCTCTGCCGTTCATCTCCATGATGGTTCTACAGAATTACCTGAACAAGGCAGTTGGCGGAGCAACAGGTGTTTCAGCTGAGTCCAAGGGAGTTGCGGTCTGCCCGCATTGCCAGGTCATCTTCCCAGATGATTACACTGCATGCCCGAACTGTGGTGCTGCCTACAAGCGCCCGTTCCATAGAAGTTTTGGATTTGCCATTTTGATGGCGGTGCTGGTGTTTATTGTGGTCATTTTGATTTTGAGCATAATAATCGCTGCCGCATAAGAAACTGAAATAATTTGATAGGGACCATGCCACTGGGTTCGGTGGTATGGTCCTCTTTGTTTTTTTATTTTCCAGGCGATTGAGGTTCAAATCGTTATCCAGCACCCTAAATTTTAAAAGCCGGGGTGGGAGGTCTAAGTTGTAAGTGTACTCAAAGGGTGCTGGCGGTGCCCAAAAGGTGCTGGCGGTACCCAAAAAGTGCTGGCGGTGCCCAAAAATGAAAAAATGCCGTTTGGCCATGATTTGTTAGACCCAAAAGGCTGATTTTTGCAAATGGCCATGAGAAAAATTTGTGCGGACAATCCAGTGGTAGTTCGTTGGTGCTGTCTGGCGTCCGAAGATAAACGGCACTTTTCGTTAATGTGTAGCTGTACTATAGTGATGTTCCTCTAAACTCTGTCTTAGTTGAAGAAATGCGAAAACAAGTTTCATTAAACGCATCATGGCCAAACGCAAAAAATCGAGTTTTGGATTTTCGAAATCATGGCCAAATGCAAATTTTCGAAAACTGGGTTTCTAAAGACGGTTTAGAGAGCCAGAATGCTGTTTACCGATCTCAAAAGGCCCTGTCATTATTGTCAATATTTCAAAACGCACAAAAATTGAGCGGGGCCACTAATGGCCCCGCCCTAAAGAATCACAAATTGTCATAACACAGGAATCTGCTCTTAAACAGTCATGTAAGAATGGCCATACTTAGCCGTTTTCAAGGCACGTCTTCTGATTGGCGAATAAGCCAGTCAGGCAAACTTCTGCTACGCTCTAGTGGCCCGCTCACCAACCCACCGCTTACAGCACAAACTCCGTATTATCCAGCACCTCAATATCATGGTTCGGCAGCACATCGATCGTCTCCGGCTGTTCATACAGCTCTTTTAAATAGTTGAGCGAGTTCCCAAACGCCTCCTGGTCATTGACTACCGACGGGATAATCCCCTCCAGGTACGCGCGCCGGGTGTAACCACAGTCCGCGGCCAGCATAAGCTGTTTTCCGTTGTTCCCTCCTGCCTGTCATTTTCAAAACAGTTACAAATTTCTTTCCATAGTCAATTCTGCAGTATTTTTATGTCACAATGGTCATAAGTGGTGCAAAGGCCCTTTTTGGGTACAGAGTGACAATCTGTGGCGTGCGAACTTTTCCATTCTTTCCCCATGGGAAAACGAGTATAATAGAAACAGTTCTACGATCCAAAGGAGTTTACTATGCCAGAACTGTCCCGCCGCACTGCGGCATTTACCGATTCCGTTATCCGCCGTATGACCCGTGTTTCCAACGAGTACGGCGCCGTCAACTTATCTCAGGGATTTCCCGATTTTGACCCGCCAAAAGAGCTCACGGACCGCCTTGCGGAAGTGGCCCATGAGGATTACAACCAATACTCCATCACCTGGGGCGCACAGAATTTTCGTGAAGCACTTGCGGAAAAACAGTCCCGCTATATGGGGGTACCCATTGACCCCAACGAGAACATCGTTGTGACCTGCGGCAGTACGGAGGCCATGATGGCTGCCATGATGACCGTGGCCAACCCCGGCGACAAGGTCATTGTCTTTTCTCCGTTCTATGAGAACTACGGGGCGGACGCTATCCTCTCCGGCGCTGATCCCATCTATGTGCCGCTTGTTCCCCCGGACTTCCATTTTGACCCCGAGATTCTGGAAGACGCGTTCCGTCAGCACCCGAAAGCGCTGATTCTCTGTAACCCGTCGAACCCCTGCGGCAAGGTATTTACACGGGACGAGCTTCTGATTATTGCTGATCTGGCCCGGAAGTACGACACCTTTGTCATCACCGATGAAGTCTATGAACATATTGTCTATGAGCCAAACGAGCACGTTTACTTCGCCTCTCTGCCAGGCATGTGGGAACGGACCCTGTCCTGCTCTTCACTGTCCAAAACCTATTCCATAACCGGATGGAGGCTCGGGTATATCATTGCGCCGGGCCCGGTCATTGAGTGTGCCAAGAAAGTGCACGACTTTCTGACGGTTGGCGCCGCGGCCCCGCTCCAGGAAGCAGCCGTTGCTGGATTAAAGCTCCCAGACAGCTACTATAAAGATCTGCAGACTTTGTATACCCGGAAACGTGACTTGTTCCTGAAAGGTCTGGATGACCTTGGAATTTCCCATACTGTGCCGGAGGGTGCCTACTATGTTCTGCTTGACGTATCCGAATACGGGTACAACTCAGACCTTGAGTTCTGCGAGGATCTGGCCCGTAAGGTCGGCGTCGGTGCTGTCCCCGGTTCCAGTTTTTTCCGCGAGCCGGTCAACGACTATATCCGGCTGCACTTTGCCAAAAAGGAAGAGACGTTAAATGAAGCGCTCAACCGGCTGGAGAGTATGAAAACCAAGATGAAACAATAAACAGTGTCGGCGCGGCTCTGTACTGTGCCGGCAACTTCAGGCAGTAAGCAGCAAAAGACCGTGTCACCGAAGTGGCACGGTCTTTTTTAGTTTGTACGGGTACCGCTGCGGGCTGCCCTTTTATTTCACCAGTTCATGGTAAACCTTGTCAAAAATTTTCAGGAACTCGTCCAGTTCCCCTTCCGTTGTCAGATGGCTCAGGCTGATGCGCCACGACGACATTGCCCGTTTCCGGTCCCGCGACACGGCAAATACCGGACGTGACGGCGTCCCCTTCACTGAACACGCGGACTTTACCGATACACATACGCCCTCATTGGACAGCGCCTGCTGGAACACATCACCTTTGACACCCTTCACGCTCAAATTTAGAATGTGCGGCACGGCGTCCTCGGGGCTGTTAATCTGTACGGCCTCATACTCTCCCAACACGTCTCTCAATTTTCGGTTCAGCCCGGCGATGTACTGTTTGCGTTCAGCCTCTTCCCGCATAGCTTTCGTCAAAGCCGCATCCAGTGCCGCAGCGCCGGCAAGGTCCGGCGTCCCGCTCCGGTACAGTGTGGTACTGGTGCCCCCGCTCATCTGCGGCTCCAGCACCAGTCCTTTTCTTTTATAGAGAACGCCGGTACCGTTTAATCCGTAGAACTTGTGGGCGGTAAAGCTGACAAGATCGAAACCGTCAAACGAAAGGGGAATTTTTCCCATGACCTGCGTCGCATCCACATGAAACGCACAATTCGGATACTCCTGCAGAATTTCCGCAATCTCATAAACGGGCTGCACCGAACCCAGCTCGCTGTCCACACCGCAGACACTGACGAGGACCGTGTCGTCGCGGATGAGCTCCTTGATCTGTTCGGGGTTTACTTTGCCGTTTCTGCCGATATCCAGCAGATCAATCTCCCAGCCCTGTTCCTGCAGTGCAGTCAAAGCACCACTGACAGAAGAATGTTCCAGTGGTGTGGAGATAATGTGTTTACCGCGCCGGCGCGCTGCTCTCGCCAGGCCCTTTATGGCAAGATTGTTGGCTTCCGTAGCGCCGGACGTGTAAATAATCTCCTCGGGCAGGATGTCGAGCATCTCCGCTAAGTGATTGGTAATGCGCTGCAGCTCCTCCCGTGCCGCCTGTCCTAAAGCGTGGGAGGAGTTCGGGTTAGCCGGATAGTGAATCGCCGTGGCGGTATAGACGTCGAGGACTTCCGGGTCTACCGGGGTGTTGGCGGTGTAGTCGAGGTAAATCATTTTCTGCCCTCCTCATCGTAGTGCTCCAGAAAGGAATGCTCCTCGCCGTTGAGCTTGTAACCAGGGAACGTATCGAGACAAACGTTGTGTGCTGCATTAAACAGACTGCGCTCCAGGTTCGGGTTGTCCCGGCTGAGACGGCGGATGAGCGTCTTGACCTCCTGCCGCTTGGAGCCTCCGCCGCCGTTGTCACACATGGTGCAGGCCTCGGTGAATCGACATGCGCACTGAATAAACTCCAGGTCGTTGTAATTCTTCCAGGCGATGATGTCCTCTTCCCGAATGCGATACATGGGCCGGATTAACTCCATACCTTCGTAATGCTGGGAGTGAAGTTTCGGCGGCATGGTCTTAATTTCTGAGGAGTAGAACATACTCATGAGAGTGGTCTCGTTGACGTCATTCTGATGGTGGCCGAGGGCGATCTTATTACATCCACGGGCCTGTGCTTCCTTGTACAGCCATCCCCGACGCATCTTGGCACAGAGATAACATGGGTTACGGTCTGTGTTGTTGGCAATGGCAAAGACGTCCGATTCGAAGATTTCAATGGGGATGTGCAGATAGGCTGCGTTATCCTCAATTTTCTGCCGGTTGATCTCATTGTATCCGGGATCCATGCAGAGATAGACAATATCAAACTGCTTGTTGCCGTGGCGCTGAATTTCCTGCATGAGCTTTGCCATGAGGAAGGAGTCTTTGCCGCCGGAAATACAGACAGCTATCTTGTCCCCTTCATGGATGAGATCATACTCGTCGAGGGCCATGACAAACGGGTGCCAGAGCGTCTTGCGGAACTTCTTGATAATGCTCCGTTCCACAAGCTGATAGGGTTCAAATTTGCGTTTTTCCTGAGACATGTGTTTCACCAGTTTTATGTTACGGTCGGGGCGGCTGTGCGACGGGGCTGATGCAGGCAGTGCATGCTTACCGGCCAACAGCTGGTAACCTTGCCTCTGGCCCGGGAGCTGGCCGGCGTGCGAACGGCCAGCCGGGGCATGGGGTTCCGCGGCACTTTCTGTCCAAGAGGCGCCCAACCGAGTATAGTATAAGAAGTTGTTTTACCTATGATAGTCAAAAGTGGGAGATTTTACAAATTTACGGTGTTCGATTTTTTCTTACATTTTTATTAAGTCCAGTTTATTAGACAGCTCATGGTCCAAACTTTATAAAGGATAACGAGTTATCTCATTACCAAGCTAGATGGCGGCCATATCAATTTCAGAACTCACAATCAATACACAGAGACCTATTGGATGCCCCTGCTCCAGAAGATGGATATATATGAAGCCAAAGACGCGGTCACCGGAGAGGTCTACCAGCACAAGCCTCACGACTGCCGTCATATCTTCGCCACTCTATGCGCGAACGCTAGAGTCCGCGATGTCACCCGTCGAAAAATCATGGGACACAGCGGCAAGGATGTCGGAGAGCAGGTCTACACCCACTTGGACATTCAGAGAATGGTCGCAGAGGTTAACCAGATTCCATAAACTAACCTTATTCCTAATCGGGAATTTGTCAGCTACGAGCAGTACTTTTGGGATAAGAGGGCATAAAAAAACCGCGTAACTACGTGGGTTACGCGGTTGGAGTTTAAGCCAAACTCATCTTTTGGAGAACTGCGGTGCACGACGAGCGCCTTTGAGACCGTATTTCTTTCTCTCTTTCATACGAGGGTCACGAGTGAGGAAGCCAGCCTTCTTGAGTTCCGGACGAAGGTTC
>CAYRKX010000002.1:0-77870 GCA_964425185.1 uncultured Eubacteriales bacterium | reverse complement strand
GTCTATAACTGTCTCATTCCCATCTTCGGCACGCTGCTTTCCCTGTGGCTGCTCCACGAAAATGCATCCCAGCCGCTCTGGGTGATTTTGACCTCGCTGGCGCTTGTGGCGTCGGGTACGCTGCTGGTACAAAAATCTTGACCGCAGAGACGGCAGGGTTTAAAATGAACGAGCATTTAGTTAAACGGTATAAGCTTGGAAAGGAGCTTTGACATGAAAGTCGATTACAATCCATGCAAAGTCGCGCTTCTCACCGGCTATCTCGGCGCCGGAAAGACCACGCTTCTGAATAAAATTCTCTCCCAGCCGCAGGGTCATAAGATTGCGGTTATTGTCAATGACATCGGCGAAGTCAACATTGACGCCAGTCTTATTGCCAAGGGCAGCACCATTGACATGACAGACAACAGCCTGGTTCCGCTGACCAACGGCTGTATCTGCTGTACCTTAAGTCAGGATCTGGCTCAGCAGCTGTCTGACCTCGCAGTCACCGGTAAGTATGATTACATTGTCATTGAGGCTTCTGGTATCTGCGAGCCCATTCCTATTGCTCAGACTATTACCATGATGGGCAAGGCGACGGCTGACCAGAACATGCCGGAGATTGTCCACCTCGACAATATTGTTACTGTCTGTGACGCGGCCCGTATGGTCGACGAGTTCTCCTGCGGTGAGCGTCTGACCGAGGAAATTGAGGATGAGGAAGACCTTGCGTCTCTCCTGGTTCAGCAGCTCGAGTTCACAAACACGGTTATTCTCAACAAGACTGACCTCATTTCGGACGCAGAAAAGGACCGCATCCGTGCCGTTATTAAAGCGCTGTCTCCGAATGCCGTCATTGTAGAAGCTCAGTACGGCGATGTTCCCATGAGTGAAATTCTCGACACCAACCGCTTTGACTTCGAGAAAGCCTGCATGTCTGCCGGCTGGATTCAGGCTATTGAGAATCCGGAAGAGGAAGAAGAGGGCGAGGCTCTCGAGTACGGTATTCAGACGTTTGTCTATGAGACCCGCAAGCCGTTTGACATGGAAAAACTCCAGAAAGTCTTCCTGGAGTGGCCTATCAATATTATTCGTACTAAAGGATATGTCTGGTTCGCAGAGAATCCGGACGACGCGTTTATTCTTGAACAGGCCGGCCGTCAGGTTACTATTCAGCCCGATGGAATCTGGCTTGCCGCTGCTTCTGAGAAGGACAGAGAAGAGGCCTTCGCCGACTACCCGGACCTCAAGGATGACTGGGACAATGTCTATGGAGACCGGGTCAACCGCCTGGTTATCATCGGACAGGACCTGGACAAAGAGGGTCTGACCAAGGACTTCAACAATGCCCTTTCTGCGACAGACCCTATCGGAGACTAAAACTTTAAGATAAAAAACAAGAGCTGTATCGCCCGGAAGCGGTACAGCTCTTTTCTTATATTCGGATTTATTTGTCGGGGTAGATTTCGCTGAGTTTGGTAATGAGCTTGTCGGTCTCCCTGATGAACTGCTCGGGGTTGAAGTCCTCACTCTTCAGCTCGGCCTGGATAATCATGCCGTCGGAGATGAGCAGCGCAAGCCAGGCGAGGTAGTCCGCCGAGATGCCCTGAATTCGCTCGGCAATTTTCTCAGCAATGGCCTTTTCAAATTTGCGATACAGTTCCAGTAACTGCGCCCGAAGTTCCTCATTGCCCTCACTGGCGCTGTACAGGAGCTGGAAGCGCACCGTTGGCTCGTAGAAGTCCCGCTCCAGAATGTACTTGAACAGGCGGTGCAGGGAGGTGTCTTTCTCGGGATTGTCAGTCCAGTCGTATAACTCCTGGTACTGCTGGGTGAGGTAATGTTTGGCAATGTCAAACAGAATTTCATCTTTCGTCTTGTAGTGGTAGTAGAGCGTTCCCTTGGAAACTCCGGCCTTCTGGGCGATCTGCGCTAAAGAAATGCTCTCAATAGGGTCTGACTGCAGGAGCGCTTCCGTGGCGTCTAAAATCTGCTTTTCTACGTTGTCTTTTCGTGGTGCGGCCATAGGTTGTCTCTACTTTCTAGTCATTTTATATAAATTATACAAGCTGCTGACACAGAAATCTAGTTGACTTTTGCACATCAGTGTCCGATAATGATTTTAGTCGGTCATTCGACCGACTCGACTTGAGGTGACAAGATGTCAAAACTGGAGAAAACATTTGGCGGCAGAGTGAAGGCCGTCAAGGAGAAAGACTGTATTCGTCTGACCGGAGAACTGGATACCTGGGAAGAAATCTACCAGGCATGCTCCATGATGGCGAAGAAAAACAGTAAATACCATGTTGTAAACGACATTCGGTTAAAAGGGTCGGAACCCATTCCCATGCGCACTCCTTCGCTGAAAGATGACGCGCTGGAAGGCCGGCACCCGGATGTCTTGATTATAGGCGGGGGAGTTTCCGGCTGTTCCATTGCCAGAGAGCTGGCCAAATGGGACCTGGATATTCTTCTTGTGGACAAAGAGGCAGATTTTGCGGTTGGAGCTTCCGGACGGAACGACGGGGAAGTCCATGTCGGTGTGGATCTGTCCAAGGGCAGCCTGAAACAGAAGTATGTCCTTCTGGGAAATAAACGGTATGACCAGGTATGTAAGGAGCTGAATGTTCCGTTTAAGCGGATTGGTCAGTATGCCTGTTTTACGCAGCCCTACTTAAAGCCGTTTGTCTGGCTGTATGCCATGTGGCGCAAATACCACGACGGGGTGAAGGATGTCTCCATTGTGGGAAAAGAAAAGCTCCTGAAAGACAATCCTACGTTTAACAAGGACTTCTCGTTCGCTATGCTCAACACCACGGCAGGCATTGTCTCCCCGTATGAGCTGACTATAGCGTATGCGGAAAACGCCTCCATGAACGGTGTGGAGCTCTCCCTGAATACGGCTGTCCTCGGTATGGAACTGGACAACGGTGCTATTACCGCCGTTCACACAAACCGCGGAACAGTGTATCCGAAGATTGTAGTCAATGCGGCCGGCGTCTTTGCCGATGACGTCGCGGAAATGGCACATGACCGGTTCTACTCCATTCACCCGAGACGAGGCACCGACACCATTCAGGATGTGAAGTCCGGCCACATTATTCACACAGTTGCTTCTATTGTTCAGCTGAATAAGGAGGCCCTCCACGCTCATTCCAAGGGCGGAGGACTTATGAATACGGTTCACGGCAATATTCTTGCCGGACCGGACGCAGTCGAGTGCCGGGAGAAAGAGGATTACTCTACCCATCCCGAGAGCATCGACAAAATTTACACCAAACAGGCCAAAACGGTTCCAATCGTGAATCGCCGGGACATTATTACATATTTCACCGGAGTGCGCGCCCCCACGTTTGAGGAAGATTTCGTCATTGAGTGGGGCCGGAACTGCAGCAATATGTATCACGTCGGTGGCATTCAGTCGCCGGGTCTGACTTCGGCACCGGCCTTCTCGCTGGATGTTGCCGAGGAGGTCGCGGAGCGTCTGGGCGCGAAGTCCAACCCGAGTTTTAACCCCAACCGCCCGGGCATTCCGCACCTCAATCAGATGAGCCTGGAAGACCGCGCCAAAAAGATTGCGGAGAATCCGGACTACGGTGTTATAATCTGCCGCTGCGAGGAGATCAGCAAAGGCGAAATTCTCGACGCACTGAATTCTCCATGCTGCCCACAGACGGTCGACGCTGTCAAAAAACGGGTACGTCCCGGAATGGGACGCTGCCAGGGCGGGTTCTGCTCACCGCTGGTTATGCAGATTATTGCGGAGAAGAACCACATTCCGGTTGATCAGGTCAAAAAGGCCTCGGCCGAAGCCGTGGTTCTGTATGGAAAGACGAAAGGGGGCAGACCGCATGAAGACTGATGTTCTGGTCATCGGCGGAGGCCCTGCCGGACTGGCCGCTGCCATTGCGGCCCACAAGAAAGGTGCCGACGTGCTTCTGGTGGAGCGGGAGCAGCGCCTCGGAGGCATTCTCAAGCAGTGCATCCATGACGGCTTCGGACTTGTCCGTTTCAAAGAGAAATTATCCGGCCCCGAGTACGCCGGGCGATTCATTGACGAATTCCATTCACGGAACATTCCCGCTCTGACGACGACATTCGTCACAGACTTGGAAAAAACAGATGACGGCTTCCGTGCGGCGGTTGTGAACCGCGACGGCGTCACCATTATCGATACGAAAACTATTATTCTTGCCATGGGGTGCCGCGAGCGGACCGCTAAGCAGGTTTCTATCCATGGCACGCGGCCGGCCGGCGTGTTTACAGCCGGTACCGCACAACACTTTATCAACCTGATGGGTGAGTTGCCCACAAAACGATGTGTCATCCTGGGGTCCGGAGACATTGGTCTCATCATGGCACGCCGACTGACCCTCGAGGGGGCCGAAGTGGTCGGTGTATACGAAATTAAACCAACGCCTTCTGGACTGACACGGAATATTCATCAGTGTCTCCACGACTATAATATCCCGCTGCATTTGTCCCACACGGTGACCCGCGTTTTTGGCGACGACCGGTTGACCGCAGTGGAAATTGCAGAAGTGGACAATAAGATGAGACCCATTCCGGGGACGGAGGAGATAATTGAATGCGACTCATTGATTCTTTCCGTCGGACTCATTCCGGAAAACGAGCTGTCCGAGAAGCTCGGCGTTCAGCTGGATCCGCACACGAAAGGTCCGAAATGTGATGCCTCCCTGATGACCAGTGTTCCGGGTGTGTTTTCCTGCGGAAATGCCCTGCATGTTAATGACCTTGTGGACTATGTGTCTGAGAGCGGTGAGATTGCCGGGGCCAGTGCGGCGGATTATGCCACGAGTGAATCGCCCTTACAGAGAGAGGAGATTTCCCTCGAACCGGGCGACAAATGCGCTTATATTGTGCCGCAGCGCCTGAATCTGGATGCGGACAATAGCAAAACCATTGTCTATTTTCGCAGCCGGGAGATTGTCGAGAAGAGTATTTTCCGAATTCGGGCAGGAGACCGCGTGGTCTTTGAGAAAAAGTACCCGTTCCTGCGCCCGCCGGAAATGAAGAGGCTGGTTGTGAACTTTGACAAGGCAGGGCTGAAGCTGGACGAGTCCATGACCGCGGAAATCGAGGTGATTTCATGAGTGAGACGAAAACGCTTGTGTGCATTACGTGCCCGCGCGGCTGCACTCTGCAGGTCACCACAGAAGATGACGGGAGCATTTCCGTTACGGGAAATTCCTGCAAGCGGGGTGAAATCTTCGGAAAGCAGGAGATGACGCACCCTATGCGGACTATCTGTTCCACAGTGGCGACGACATTCCCGGAGTCGCCGGTCGTACCCTGCCGGGTCTCGGCGGAAATTCCGAAGGACAAAATTTTTACTGTTATGGATGAAATTAATCGCGCCTGCGTTACGACGAGGATTGGGCGCGGAGATGTGATAATACCCAATGTCTCAGGACTCGGTGTGGATGTCATCTGCACCTCCGATGTTCTGAAGTCTGGAGAGGAGAACAACAATGGGATATAAACCGTATAAAGGATTCGAACCGAAGTGGGTCACCAAGGCAGCAGGCCCGAAGTCTTACCGCAGCATTTTCCGCTGGGGCGATCCGGATTTCTTCAAACTCCCGAAGGAGTCCTTATATAAGATGGTCAAGGACCGGCTGAAACTCACAGATGATGATTTTAAAGAGTACGACATGGACACCGGTTTTGACACTGTAAAGCTCGGTGAAGAGTACGCTCCAAAGATGGAACAGAAACACCTGGACTTCTTTAAGAGCGTGTACGGAGACGACATGTCTCAGGAGGATTATGACCGCCTGGCGGTTATGTACGGCCAGACCTGCTACGACCTTCTCCGTCTGCGGGAGCACAAGTATGACTCGCTTCCAGATCTCGTTGTCTATCCGAGCGAGGCGGAGCAGATTAAGAAGACGGTAGAATACTGCTCGAAGAACGGCATTCCGCTCTATGTCTATGGCGGCGGCTCTTCGGTAACCCGCGGTGTTGAGCCAATTAAAGGCGGCGTCAGCCTGGATATGCGGAAGAAATACAACAAGGTTCTCTATTTCAATGAGATAGATCAGACCATTACTGTTCAGACCGGTATGTCCGGACCGGCTCTGGAACATCATCTGAACCATGCGAAGGAAGAGTTTGGCGCGAAACGGAATTACACCTGCGGCCATTTTCCGCAGTCCTTTGAGTACTCCAGCGTCGGCGGATGGGTTGTCACCCGCGGCTCCGGCCAGAACTCAACTTATTACGGCTGTGCATCGGACCTGGTTGTTCAGCAGAAATATGCCACTCCGCGCGGAGAAGTCTTAACTTCTCACTATCCGAGAGAGGCGACCGGTCCGAACATGAACCAGATTATGATGGGCGGTGAGGGAACTTTCGGTGTTCTCACAGAAGTCACCATGAAAATATTCCACTATATGCCGGAAAACCGGTTCCGCTATTCTTACATGTTCAAGACCTGGAAAGACGCACAGGATGCAGCCCGCGAAATAATGCAGGCTGAGTGTGGATTCTCCTCCGTCTTCCGTCTGTCCGATGAAGAAGAGACCAATATGATGCTGCGTCTCTACAACGTTGATGAAACTCCGCTCGAACCCATTCTCGACAAGATCGGTTATAAGGACATGTCCCGCTGCCTGCTTCTCGGCTTTACTGAGGGCGAAAAGGGCTATTCTTTCAATGTATACCGCAATATCTTCAAGATTGCTGTGAAACACGGAGCCATTCCAACCTCCGGACTGATTGCCAAGAGCTGGGAGAAGGGACGGTTTAACGACCCGTATCTGCGTGACTCCATCATGGACTTTGGCCTTTCGGTGGATACTCTGGAGTGCTGCGTTAACTGGTCCAATATGGAAAAAGTACATCGCGAGGTGCGGAAGGTATGCCATGAGCATCCGAATACCATCGTGACTACTCACATGTCTCACTGCTACCCGCAGGGCGCAAATCTGTACTTTATCTTCCTGTCGAAGATTGATAACTCCGACGACTTCAAGGAGTATCTCAACTCCATTCTCGACGCAATTCAGAAGTCCGGCGCAGCTATTTCCCACCATCACGGAATTGGTAAACTGTTTGCTCCGTGGCTGGAGGCCTCCATTGGCGAGACCGAGTACGGTGTCATTAAACTTCTGAAAGACTACTTTGACCCGAATTATACGATGAACCCGGGCGGTACCATTGGTCTCGACCTGCCAGAGGATGAGAAACGCAAGTTCCGCAATGGCTATCATGACGGCTATAACACCCCGGCGTGGGACGATGTTATAAATTACAAATACAAGGAGTAAAAGGAGGAAATGAAACACTATTTTGTGGAAAATCCGGTCTCCGGCAAGAACAACACGCTCGACATTATCAATGAGCTGATTGTTCCTGCCGCGGAGCGGGCAGGGATTGACTATGAAATCTACTCCACGAAAGAACGAGGGGACGGTATCCGGTTTGTCAAAGAGAAGTGCGAAGAAGCACATGGCGAACCGATCCGGTTCTATGCGGTTGGAGGAGATGGAACCCTGTATGAAGTGGTCAACGGCGCAGCGGACTACCCGAACGCGCAGGTGACCGTAATTCCCAAGGGGTCGGGGAACGACTACATCCGGCTCTATGGGGAACGCGAGCAGTTCCTGAATATTGACAATCTCATTAACGGGATTCCACTTCAGGTCGACGCCGTGGAAATTGATGACGGGAGCGGCTGGAAGGAGTATGCCATTAACCAGGCCTCCATGGGCTTTGACGCGGAGACTACTGTGAAGCAGAGCGCCATGAAGAAGGTCCCTGGTGCCATTGGCCATGTTACCTATCTGCTGGCCGGCCTGTACTGTATGTTTACGAAAGTCTATAACGACTTCCGCTGTAAAGTAGATGGCAAGGAAATTGAGGGACCGTTTGTCTTCGCTGTGGGTGCAAGCTCGCGGTGGTACGGCAGCGGAATCCCGGTTGCCCCGTTTGCAGACCCTACAGACGGGAAGCTTGATTTCGTAATTTACCGGCGATTGACGTTCTGGCCCGCCCTCTTCAAAGTGGGTCTCATTGACTGGCAGAAAAAGGGCACGCACATCTTTAAACCGTATGTGGAGTATATCCGAGGAGAGAAGATGGAGCTCCTTCCCAAAAAGTCCACGTGGATTCAGGTGGACGGGGAATGTCGTCAGGTAGAACACTGCACATTCTCTGTAGCTCCCGGAAAGCTCACTTTTGTCGTTCCGAAAGATTCGACTTATTTTGAGCGGAATAAAAACGGCGAGCTCTCATACACCATTGAGCAGGGGTGGAGACACCGGGAACCTCATAAGACCATCCAGAACAAGCTGAGCCTGTTTGACCTGCTGGTTAACAAGGGGCTGATGAAGCTGGTTCGAAAGTAAAGGGGATTCGCGCTGAGGGGGCTGCGAACGCAGGTGCCTCTTGGGCGCAGCAGCGCGGGGGATCTGTGCATGCAGGGCCTCTTAGGCGCAGCATCGCGGAGGATCTGCGCATGCCGATGCTTTTTTGGTGCAGCATCTTGGAAAACTGATTTTAGGAAAAATAAAGAATTTAAGGAAATTAAGGAAAAAACCGCTGACTGAGCAGAAAACAGCGGATTTTCGGGCCGCGGCGTGCGGCGCACTACCCCAACGGTGCGTCGTTTTGCCGCGGCTCGGTTTTTTGAGAAGCCGAAAGGGGCCGATTCAAGGCTTTGGAAAGAACATGCTTTTTGAGATCGATTCTTTCCGAAAGATAGCACACAGATAGCTCATTTTTGTAGCGCATTTCGCTATCTGGGCTGATTTCCTGCAGTTTTGTTCCTCTTTTGGAAACCGTGCTCGAGCACTGTCTGTAAGATTTCCAGGGATTTTGAGGTGTTCTTTCCAAAAATTCAGCCCGAGCTTCTCGGCCTGCATATGAACGCAGTTGCTGGAGAAAAATCCGATTTTGCGGGGGTCTAAATGGGAATTCTTTGTGGGGGTTCATTGACGCAGGTGTGAGAAAATGTGCCTTGGAAATAAAACGCTTTTTTTCCCAATTTCTTTCCAAAAGTTACCGGACATATTTGCAAAATATGAAAGATAACTCGGCCCGGACGACTCTTTTTAGCCATTTTTCGGGATTGCTGGAAAAATAACAGGGAAATCCGTGGAAATATTCCCACAAAATCAGGGTAAGTTTTTCCAAAGCCTCAGCCCGCCAGCCATTCCTGCCTCAGCCGTCAGCCGCTGTAGCCTCAGCCCATCAGCCGCGCCATCAATAACCGCCTTCCCAAAAGGAAAAAAGCAGGAAGAACTCGTTTCGAGCTCTTCCCGCTTTGTCATACTTAGTTGTCTCTTTTTTATTGTTCAATTCCGCAAACATCAATCTGCGTGTAATTGGAGTCGTTGGCGTTATTTTTTACAAATGCGGTTCCGTTACTGTTGAAATCCAGAGCTACATCGTAATCAGTGATGTTGCATTGGTTGTCCCCTTTAGTAATGTAATTATACCGGCCATTAGATTTTTTGACACGGGCTACTTCAGAATGGAAATCATATGCTTCTTCATACTGTGGTGGAATGATCCATTCACCGCGGTCATTTACATAACCGTATTTGCCGGTATTGTAGTCGTACTGCGGCTCTAAATAAGTATTCTGGTATTTAACAATATCTTCTTTTATATTGTTCTGTCTGCCCATCTCGGCAGCTGTTCCTAATATAAGAGTTCCAACCACGGCTCTCCCAACAGGCCCAGCGTTCGCCGACACCGCAGCTACCCCCATACCAGATACCACCATAATCAGCATAAGTACCACTGCGGCCATACGTTTTATAAAGCTCATCTTTTTCGTTGTTGCGTTCATAAAGGGTTCCTCCTTAAATAGTTCTCTGATTTTTAGACTGACGGATTTCCGGCCTTGATTCACCAAAACTCCAACAAATTTCATATCCCGGCCAAAATAAAATTTCTTGTCAGATTTTTAAAGAACCGTAAAACAATCCGCCCGGCCAGCTGGTCTAATACATAGAAAATCAATTAGGAGTGACTCTTCATGAAACACAAAACTGTAAGCAAAATGGTATCGTTCATCCTGGCGCTCGCCATGATGGCAATAGTTGCCGTTCTTCCGGCATCTGCCGCACAGCTGTCTACAGCACAGACCAGCTATGGATTTTTCCAGTCTGTCGGCGCGGGCGATGCACTGAAAATTTTAAATAATTCCACGTTCACACCATACATGCACCAGGGCGATCCTAACGACGCCACTTCTCTTGAAAACATGCTGAAAGGTCTTGATCTTGTAGAGGCCACCAACCAGAAACGGGCCGCTGAGGGTCTGGCTCCTCTGAAAGTCACAGATTCTCTTATGGCTATGGCACAGGCAAATGTTAACTACAGTGCAGTCAAAAATGGCCATGCCGGTGTATTTAATGAGACAAATCAGGTACTGGATAATCTGGCTTTTGGAATGGGTCAGTTTGCTCCTGCTGATGCTGTTAACAGCTGGTATGGAGAAAAGCAGAATGTTCCGCAGGGTGCAGATGACCAATGGCTTATTCAGCACTGGATGGATCCAGATCCGAAAACTGTTGGACATTACGGAACCATGATGAGCAGAGGATATGCAAATGGCTATACCGTTGCCGGTGGTGCTTATAACCATAATTCCAAGGCTCGATTTTCAGAAGTTTACGACATGACTGTTGGTCCTAATGCCTCCAGTAACGAGACCGCCTACACTGTAGACCAGTACCGTGCCCGCCTTCAGAACTACATCAACCAGGTTAAATAATCTTTAAGCCATCAGGCGTCAAGATACATATAGACCTCTAGCACAGGGCCGCGTTACAGCTTAACAGGCTGCAGCGCGGCTCTGTCATTTTCTGTCCTTATTTTCTCATTGTAAATAATTTTGGAATTTTAATAACATGCTATTTACTTTCGGAAGACAACTGCTTATAATAACTAGCGACTTTCATTCAGGAGGTGATCCTGTGGAGCGAACCGCTAACGATGAAGCCAGTCTCAGCACCAGCATGCTCATCAAAATCATCTCAGAGCAGGGCGAGCGAAATCTGAACCGGCTTCTGAAAGAACTTGATGTGACGGCCCCCCAGATGAGAGCCCTCTACACCATTCAAACGGCTGGAGAGCCTATTCCCGAAAAGCAATTGGAAGAACGCCTTTACATCTCCCAACCATCGACGGTTGGGCTGGTCCGGAGATTGGAAAATAAGGGACTCCTTATGACCACTCCATCGCCCAACGACGGAAGGTCCATTCTGCTGCAGCTGACTCCGAAAGGGGAAGCAGTCTGCCAGCAGTCTAAACAGGCTATGGAGTATGGACGGACCTGCATGGAACGGGGATTCTCCGAGGAGGAGAAGAGGCAGCTTCACAATCTGCTGTATCATGTCTATGAAAATATGTCTTATGATGAAGAAAGGGGGACGCGCCATTCATGCTTAAAACCCTGACAAAACAGATTAAGCAGTACAAGAAAGAGACAATCCTGACACCGGTGTTTACGGCACTGGAAGTTGTCATGGAAGTACTCATCCCGTACGTTACCGCGCGAATTATTGACTACGGTATCTACGGACGCAGCATGGCGAATGTCTGGAAGTACGGTGGAATTATGGTTGGCATGGCACTGTTGAGCCTGCTGTTCGGAGCCATGGGTGGTATCTTTGCCGCCAAGGCATCCACCGGCTTTGCCCGCAATCTACGGCAGGGCATGTTTGAAAATGTCCAGACATTTTCATTTTCCAACATTGACAAATTCAGTACGGCGGGACTGGTTACCCGTATGACGACGGATGTTACCAACGTACAGAACGCCTATCAGATGATTATTCGTATTGCTGTGCGGGCGCCGCTGATGCTTATTGTCAGCTTCATCATGTGTGTTACGATCAATGCGCGCATCAGCCTGATTTTCCTGGTAGTCCTTGTATTCCTGGCAGCAGTATTAACTCCGGTCATGACCAAGGTCACCAAGCTGTTCCGCAGCCTGTTTGACCAGTATGATGACTTGAATGCCAGCACACAGGAGAACATTACCGCTATCCGTGTTGTTAAGGCATTTGTCCGTGAAGACTATGAGGACACTAAGTTTACCCGGGCCTGCAAGAAATTGTACGACATTGCCGTTAACGCCCAGAAGAAAATGGTCCTTACATTCCCATCCATGATGCTTGCCATCTACGCCACCATGATCGGCATCAGCTGGTTTGGCGCAAAATTTATTGTGGCCGGAACTATGACCACAGGCGATTTAACCTCGCTGTTCAGTTATGTTATGAGCGTACTCATGTCTCTGATGATGCTTGCTATGGTCATCGTCATGATGGTTATGAGTGTTGCTTCCGCTAATCGTATTGCAGAAGTTCTGGAAGAAAAACCTGACATTGTTGACCCTGAAAATCCGGTTATGGAAGTTCCGGACGGAGCCATTGACTTTAATCATGTCAATTTCTCTTACAAAAAGGGCAGCGGAGACAATGTGCTGCAGGATATTGACCTGCACATTAAGTCCGGTGAGACCATCGGTGTTATTGGCGGAACCGGATGCGGCAAGACCTCTCTGGTCAACCTGATTCCCCGTCTCTACGATGTCAGCGACGGTTCGGTTACTGTCGGCGGTCACGATGTCAGAGATTATGACCTGGAGACTCTCCGTGACAAGGTTTCGGTTGTTCTTCAGAAAAACGAACTCTTTACCGGAACCATTCTCAGCAACCTGCGCTGGGGCAAAGAAGATGCCACTCTGGATGAGTGCAAAAAGGCCTGTGCCATTGCCTGCGCTGACGAGTTCATTGACACATTCCCGGATGGATACGACACCCACATTGAACAGGGCGGTTCTAACGTATCCGGCGGACAGAAGCAGCGCCTCTGCCTTGCCCGTGCTCTGCTGAAGGATCCGAAGGTTCTTATCCTGGATGACTCCACCAGTGCGGTCGACACGGCAACAGATGCCAAAATCCGCGAGGCGTTCCGCAGCTACATTCCGGATACCACGAAAATTATCATTTCCCAGAGAATCTCCAGCGTTCAGGACGCTGACCGCATTCTTGTCCTTGATGACGGTAAGGTCAACGGTTTTGACACCCATGAGAATCTCCTGAAAAACAACACTATTTACAAGGAAATCTACGACGTCCAGATGAAGGCCGGCGGAGATTTCGACCAGGCCGGTTAAGAAGGAGGGGATTAGTTTATGCCAAGACAGCGTAGAACCCGCGGCAGGGCGGAGCATCCGGGTCAGGTTATGAAACGGACCCTCCACTATATGACAGATGGCTACAAAGGTTCATTTGCCATGGTCGTGTTATGTATTATCATTTCTGCACTATCCACTGTTGTCGGCATTATGGTCATGCGTGACCTTGTCGATGACTACATTGTGCCGCTGACGCATCAGGTGCACCCGGACTTTGGTCCACTGGCCGCCATGATCGGCAAAATGGCCATTGTTTTTATAGTGGGTATTCTTGCTAACTACGGTTACAACCGTATTATGATCAACATCTCTGAGGGTACCATGAACCGCCTTCGTAGAGATGTGTTCACCCACATGGAGTCACTGCCCATTAAATACTTTGACCAGCACTCCCACGGCGACATTATGTCGGTTTACACCAACGATATCGATACTCTGCGGCAGGTATTTTCCCAGAGCATTCCACAGCTTATCAACTCAACCCTGACAGTCATTATGACCCTGGTCAGCATGTTCATTCTGGACATTCCACTGACCCTGGTTTCCATCTTCATGGTCTTGGTCATGATTGTAGTCATTATTAACCTGAGTAAGGTCTCAGGACGCTACTTCAACAAGCAGCAGAAAGACCTCGGTATTACCGACGGCTACATTGAAGAGATGATGTCCGGTCAGAAGGTCGTCAAGGTTTTCAACCACGAGCAGAAAAACGTAGAGGAGTTTACGAAAATCAATGATGAGCTCTTTAACAGCGCCAACAACGCAAACAAGGCAGCCAACGTCATGATGCCCATCAACGGCAACCTGAGCAACCTGTCCTATGTCCTCTGCGCGATTGTCGGTTCGGCTATTGCTCTGAGTGGTCATTTCAGCATTACCATCGGAACGCTTATCTCGTTCCTCACTATGAACAAGAGCTTCAACCAGCCGGTTACCCAGATGGCCATGCAGGCCAACTCCATTATCATGGCTACGGCAGGTGCCGAGCGTGTCTTCAAGCTCCTCGATGAGCCGTCCGAGAAAGATGACGGTTATGTTGAGCTGGTAAATGTTGAAGAGGACAAAGACGGCAATCTCCACGAGTGCAAGGAACGTACCCAGCGCTGGGGCTGGAAACATCCGCACCAGGCTGATGGTACAGTTACCTATACGGAGCTGAAAGGCGGCGTGGAGCTCGAGAATGTCGATTTCGGATACAGTGACGACAAGATGGTGCTTCATGACATCAGCCTGTATGCGAAGCCCGGCCAGAAAATTGCTTTCGTCGGTTCTACCGGCGCCGGTAAGACAACCATTACAAACCTCATCAACCGGTTCTATGATATTCAGAAAGGTAAGATCCGCTTCGACGGAATCAATATCCAGAAGATCAAGAAGGGCGACCTTCGCCGGTCTCTTGGTATGGTTCTGCAGGATACGCACCTGTTTACCGGCACTGTTATGGATAACATCCGGTATGGACGTCTGGATGCGACTGACGAGGAGTGTATCGCCGCAGCATCGCTTGCCAACGCAGACGGATTTATCCGCCGTCTTCCGGATGGCTACAATACTATGCTGCACAACGACGGCTCCAACCTGAGCCAGGGACAGCGGCAGCTGCTGGCCATTGCCCGCGCAGCAGTTGCAGACCCGCCGGCACTTATCCTCGACGAGGCGACGTCCTCTATCGACACGAGAACCGAGCAGCTGGTTCAGAAGGGCATGGATGCGCTGATGTACAACCGCACCACATTCGTCATTGCCCACCGGCTGTCAACGGTACAGAATTCCGACTGCATTATGGTCCTGGAACACGGCCGCATCATTGAACGCGGAACGCACGATGAACTGCTGGCCCAGAAGGGACGCTATTATCAGTTGTACACTGGTAACAAGGCAGAGAATGTTGTAGAATAAATTTAACTTGAGGCCTTCCCGGACACTCTGGGGAGGCCTTTTTTAACGCAGGAGGAACCACCGCATGGCGGCAGATACAGATGTCATTCTGGTTGACCTGGATGACCACAAAATAGGAACGGCACAAAAACTGGAAGCGCACCGAAATGGACTGCTGCACCGGGCATTTTCCGTCTTTCTCGTTGACGGGGAGCCCATTCATACCGGCGGCAGAATGCTGCTGCAGAGACGGGCCGAGGGAAAATACCACTCCGGCGGACTGTGGACAAATGCCTGCTGTTCTCATCCGCGTCCGGGTGTGGCGCTGGAAGAGTCAGTACACGACCGTATGATGGCTGAGCTGGGAACGGACTGTCCACTTGCAGAACAGTTTTCGTTTGTCTACCGCACTGTCTTTTCTAATGGCATGACAGAATATGAATACGACCATGTCTTTCTTGGAATGTACCCGGAGGACGGCCCGCTGAATCTGGACCCGGAGGAAATCTCCGAATGCCGGTGGGTGACTATTACAGACTTGAAAGAAGATCTGCTCCACCACCCGGAGCGGTACACCAGTTGGTTCACCATAGCGGCGCCTGCGCTGATACGACGACTGCAAGACCAGGAGAATCGGATTAAGGAGGAAAACTAAATGATTCCCAGAAAAATGATTTTCGCTTCGGACTCTTTTAAAGGATCCCTGTCCCAGGAGAAGATCATTGAGATCCTGACCGAGACCGCCAAGAAACAGTTCCCGGACTGCGAGTGCATCGGTATTCCCATTGCCGACGGCGGTGAGGGGACCGCCAGGGCAGTAACCCAGTTTACCGGCGGAACTCTTCGCACGGTAAAAGTTCATGACCCGCTTATGAAGACCCACAAGGCTGTTTATGGGCTGCTTCCGGACAACCGGGCCATTATTGAGATGGCCGAGGCGTCCGGACTTCCTCTGGTCCCTGTCAGCAAACGGGACCCGAGAAACACGAGCTCGTACGGCACAGGCGAGCTTATCCTGGACGCCATTAAACAGGGATGCCGAGACATCCGAATCGCCCTGGGCGGATCGGCAACGAACGATGGCGGAATAGGAGCGCTGCGTGCACTCGGATTTCAGTTTTTCGACAAAGACGGAAACGAACTGGAGGGCTTCGGACGGGATCTCATCCGTGTGGAAAAGATTTCCGATGAGAACGTCAAGCCGGAGGTCAAGGCTGTCAACTACACGCTGATGGTCGACGTAGATAACCCGCTGACCGGACCATATGGCGCCACCTATATCTTTGGCCCGCAGAAGGGCGGTACGAAAAAAATTCTGGATGAGCTCGAGGCCGGGATGGTCCATTATGCGGACATTGTGGCCAATCTCACGAGCGAGCACTATGAGAACTTCGGCGGAACCGGTGCGGCTGGCGGACTCGGATTCTCGTTTGCCGCGTTTATGCGCGGAAAGATCCGCTCCGGCATTGAGGCCATTCTCGACCTGGTCGACTTTGACCACATGCTTCTGGACACCAATATTGTCATTACCGGCGAGGGCCGCCTGGACACCCAGTCCCTGCACGGCAAGGCCATTCATGGTGTAGCGAAACACTGCAAGCAGGAGGGCGTTCCGTGCATCGCCATTGTCGGTGCGCTCGGTGAAAACTATGAGCGTATTTACCTGCAGGGCGTTACAGACATCTATGCTACGACGCCGCCAGGCATGTCGGATGAGGACGCTATGAAGGATGCAGAACACCTGTATCGCGTCAAGGCAGAGGAAGTATTTGAAGAAATTGGCCGTGACGACACGGTGGGAGGAGACTACGATGACTTTTTACATGCCCACCTTGATTTATGAGGAATCCGGTGCGGTGCGGAACCACGCAAAAGAGCTGGTGAAATTCGGTCAGCGTGCGCTGGTTGTTACGGGCCGGCATTCTGCAGCGGCTAACGGGTCGCTGCTGGACGTGGATGCGGCGCTCCGGGAGGCGGGAATTTCCTACTGCACGTTCTCGGATATTGAGCAGAACCCGTCTGTGGAGACCATCATGAAGGCGCGGGACTACGGCGTCGAGGAGAAAGTCGACTTCGTCATTGGCATTGGCGGCGGCTCACCTATGGACTCTGCCAAGGCCATTGCACTGATGATTCGCCACAAGGACCGCGGAGCAGATTACCTCTATGAGAAGGGCAACCCCGTGGACGCACTGCCGGTCGTAGCTGTGCCGACAACCTGCGGAACGGGCTCGGAAGTTACGGGCGTGTCCGTCTTGACACGGCACGACGTGGAGACCAAGGCGAGCATCCCATACGCCATCTTCCCAGATCTTGCCCTGGTGGACCCGGCATACCTGAAGTTTGCTCCGAAGACCGTACTTCACAACACCGCGTGCGATGCACTGTGTCATCTCGCCGAGAGCTATATCAACGCCAAAGCGAGCGATTTCAGCCGCATGTGTTCGGACGCCGGCCTGTCCCTGTGGTCCAGGAGCCTTGCCGTCCTCACCGACAAGCGGGAGCCCACGGATGAGGACTACGCAAACTTAATGAAAACCTCGACAATTGCCGGCATGGCAATTGCCCAGACGGGCACCGCCATTCCCCATGGCTTAAGTTATGGACTGACCTATGACTGTCATATTGCCCACGGTCGTGCCTGCGGGCAGTATCTCGGCGGATACCTGGCGGAGGCGCCAAAGGAGGACCGGGACCACATCCTGGAGCTGGCCGGTCTGAAAACCCTCGAAGGGTATCAGCAGTACTTTGAGACATCATGCGGTGCTGTGGATATTACACCGGAAGAGTCGGAGCGGATTGTACAGCGCATGCTGAATAATCCCGCCAAAATGGCGACGGCCCCGTTTACCGTTGATGGGCCCATGCTGCGGCGGATTGCCGGAATTGGATAAACGCAAAAAAGATCGTGTCACCGGGTGGTGACACGATCTTTTCTTATGTTCTTGTTGTGCGTGTGCGCGACACCTTACGCGTTTTTATACTCTACGCAGGTAACGGTTCCCTTGGAGCCCTTCCAACCAATATAGAAGGTCTTGTAGAACGTGGAGCCGCCTTCTCTGTATGTGTAGCGCATGCGGCTGTGCTTGGTGAAATTTCCGAGTGCGTACTGTGGTACGGAACTCTCCGAGAGACGAACGACCTTTGCAGTACCGTACTGGTCACCAATGCGGCTTGCATTGTCGCCAATATTGATGCCGCGGTTGGCACTCTTGCAGGCGTCCGAAGTTTCTACGAAATAATAGTACCCATCGCCCTTTTCGAGGACTCGCGGGACGAAGTTCTTATATCCTTTGATCTCCCGGCCGCCGTAGGTGAAGTCGTTCCGGCTGAGCGCACTCGCAGCGCTTGCAGAGACTGCAAGACACGAAAATACCGAGAACACCATGAGCAGACTCAGAAGAAGTGAGATTGCTTTTTTCATTGTGGACCTCCTTGATTAGAGCTTTATTATACACCCGAATTCAGGTATAATAAAAGACCTATTCAAGAGTTTGGAAACGGAAAGGAACACCCATGAGAATTGAGAATGGACTGGTATACCGGGAGGACGGAAAGTTTCATGAACAGACTGTCCGCATCCGCGGAGAGCGGTTTTCTGCTGTCAGTGAGGATCAGGACCTCTACGACGCCCGCGGCTGTTACCTCATGCCGGGGTTCATTGACCTCCACATCCATGGCGCCCTGAACGCGGATACTTCAGATGCCTCTGTGAACTCCCTTAGCACTATTGCCCAGTATGAAGCCTACCACGGTGTGACGTCCATTGTCCCAACGACCATGACTCTGCCCAAAACCCAGCTAGTGAAAATTGCCGGCTCCGTCAACGACTATTGCAGCGAAGCCCATGTCGGCTCCAATATCCTCGGCTTCCGCCTGGAGGGCCCGTTCGTCTCCGCAGAAAAGTGCGGCTCCCAGGAGACTTCGAATCTTATTCTGCCGGACGCCTCGTTTGTCCGGGACATGCAGAAACTTTCCGGTAACCGCCTCCTCATCTGCGATTTAGCTCCGGAACTCCCCGGCGCACTCGACTTTATCGATGAGCTCAACGGGTTGACCCACGTGTCCATCGCCCATACGGCGGCCAATTATGAGACAGCGGCTCTTGCCATGCGACACGGAGCCGAACACCTGACCCATATGTATAATGCCATGTCGCCGTTTGCTCACCGGGAGCCAGGCCCCATTGGTGCGGCCAGTGACGACCCGGCGTGCACTGTGGAACTCATTGCTGACGGGGTGCACAACCACCCGAGCATGGTGCGCAATGCGTATCGAATTTTCGGAGCGGACCGCATCTGCTTAATCAGCGACAGCATGCGGGCCACGGGAATGCCGGACGGGGAGTATGAGCTCGGCGGACACGCGGTGTTCAAGAAGGGCCGGGAAGCGCGGCTCAAGAGCGGGACCATTGCGGCTTCCGTTACGAATGTGTTCGACTGCGCTGTAACAGCCGTGAAAGAAATGGGGATTCCACTGGAGGACGCGGTCAAGAGCGCCACGTTAATTCCGGCGCGCTACCTGAATATCCAGCACGAGGTCGGCAGCATTTCGCTCGGCAAGCAGGCGGACCTGCTGATTGTAGAGCAGGGGACCCTTGCCCTGAAGGCAGTAATTTTGAAAGGCCGTTTGATTCGCCAGTCGTGAGGCGCCTCCGGCCGCTTTTCAGACATCAATTTTCAAATAAGTAAAACAGAATCTAAAAATCCCCGATCTTTTAACCAGTAAGATTAAAAGATCGGGGTTGTTTTTATGAAACAGAAATCGAAAGCCGTTACAGATCTGGAGCCCTAGGTATGACGGGTTTGGCCACATGATCCAGAAGTATGTTCCGTGCCCAACCTGCGGTGGCACCGGCTGCCTCTACAATTAATTAATTCGCTAATCTGCGCCACTATTTTATTCTTCTCCCTGCAGGTCCTTCACCTCATCCAGCCACATCCGGACACTGGCGTCCGTCGGCATCCGCCAGTCGCCGCGCGGCGACAGGGTGACGGATCCGACCTTCGGGCCGTCCGGCAGACAAGACCGCTTGAACTGCTGTGCAAAGAACCGCCAGTAGAAGTTGCGAAGCCAGTGCAGCAGCACCTCGTCGGTATACTCCTCGCGGTCGGCAAAAGCCGCTTGGGCGAGGTGGAAAATCTTGACGGGGCGGAAGCCGAATCGCAGGACATAGTATAAATAGAAGTCGTGGAGCTCATAGGGCCCGACGAGCTTCTCCGTCTGCTGGGCAATTTCGCCGTTCTCCTTGGCCGGCAGCAGCTCAGGGCTGACCGGGGTGTCCAGAATATCAATCAGGACATCGGACAGTTCCTTGTCCTTGCTGATGTCCGCAGCGTACTGCACCATGTGGCGCACCAGGGTCTTCGGCACACCGGTATTGACGCCGTACATGCTCATGTGGTCGCCGTTATAAGTGGCCCATCCGAGGGCAAGCTCTGACAGGTCGCCCGTGCCGACAACAATGCCGCCGGTTTTATTGGCAATGTCCATGAGCTCCAGCGTCCGCACGCGGGCCTGGCCGTTTTCAAATGTGACACTGTAGTCCGTCTCACTCTGGCCAATGTCCGCAAAGTGGCTGCGGACCGTGTTCGTAATGTCTACTTCTTTGAATGTGACACCAAGCCGCTCGCACAGAATTTCCGCATTAGACCGGGTGCGTTTCGTGGTACCAAAGCACGGCATGGTGACCGCCAGGACATCAGATGCCGGGCGATTCAGCTGTTTCATCGCACGCACCGCTACCAACAGGGCCAGACACGAATCCAGACCGCCGCTGATGCCGATGACTGCCGTCTTGGCGTTGATGACATCCAGACGAGTGGCGAGGCCGCGGGACTGAATATTGAAGATGAGTTCACACCGCTCCGCACGTTTGGCCTTACTGGTCGGAACGAACGGAGTCTGGCTCAAATACCGGGTCAGTTTGTTGTCGACGAGGTCCAGGTGGAAACTGACTTTCTGCATGGCCGTCGGCTTGTCCGGCTCGAAAGTGGTATTTCTGCTGCGTTCCAGAGTCAGCTTGTCTACGTCAATTTCGCTGACACAGTCTCTGGTCTGGAACGGTCCGCGCTCGGCGAGCAGCGTGCCGTCTTCGGCAATCAGAGAGTGGCCCGCAAACGTCATGTCCTGAGTGGACTCACCGTAAGCTGCGCTGGAATACAGATAAGCACACAGCAGACGTGCGGACTGGTTGCAGATCAGCTGGCGGCGGTACTCTGCTTTGCCGACAGTCTCGTCGCTGGCACTCGGGTTGACAATGACTGTGGCGCCGGACATGGCCAGTTTGGTAGAAGGCGGGCAGGGACTCCAAAGGTCTTCACAGATTTCAATGCCCAGGACAAAATCCGGCATGTCATCACAGGTAAAGAGAAGGTCCGTGCCAAACGGAACCGGTTCCGCCTCACCGAAGTCTATCCAGTCGTTGTGAGCCGGGGCGCGGGTAAAGTGCCGTTTCTCATAGAATTCCGCAAAATTGGGGAGATAGGTCTTGGGAACGATGCCGAGAATTCTTCCGTTGGCTACCGCAGCGGCGCAGTTGTAGACTTTCCCGTAAACCTGGAGGGGAAGGCCGACTACGGCAATCAGATTCAGACCGGATGTGGCCTCGGCAATTCTCTTCAGTGCAGCCCGTGCCTCATCCAGCAGGGTGCGCTGGAAGAACAGATCTCCACAGGTGTATCCGGTAATGCAGAGCTCCGGAAAAACGGCGAGCTGAATGCCCTCCCGACTGGCGGTACGCATGGCCTCAATAATTCTCTTAGAATTTTCCACACAGTCGGCGAGCTTGACCGACGGGGACAGGCAGGTGGACTTAATAAACCCAAATTTCATGGCAATTACTCCAATCTCCATTTGACTTTCGGAATCTATGGAAGTACAATTTTGACAAATTTTATCAGACAGTTCGTTTGTACCATCCTGTCTCTAAACAAAACCAGGACTTTTGGCACGCGGGTACTGACTTGCGCGCTTTTTCTTTTTTGCGGGGGCAAAACGGGAAGACGGACGGAAAAGAGGACAAACTATGTACACCATTTCTGCCGAGGCCAGTTTTGACTCCGCTCATTTTTTGTCCGGATATCCGGGAAAGTGTGCCCGGCTTCACGGACACCGCTGGCGGGTGACTGCCGAGGTCTCTGCGAAAGAGCTGAATGCGGACGGCATGGTCATGGATTTCAAAGACCTGAAAACGGCACTGCGCTCTATTGCTGACCATTACGACCATTGTGTCATTGCAGAAGAAAACACGCTGCGTCCGGAGACACAGAAGGCCTTCCAGACCGAAAACTTTAAAGTGGTATCGGTCCCGTTTCGCCCGACTGCGGAACTTCTGGCCAAACTGTTCTACGACGAACTCCAGGCGCAGGACATTCCGGTATCCCGTGTCTCTGTCTATGAAACCCCTGACAACCGGGCGATTTACGAGGCGGACTGATGGTAGAATTTCCTATTGCCGAGACGTTTGAGAGCATAAACGGCGAGGGGACGAGGTCCGGACAGCTGGCCTACTTTATTCGCTTCCCCGGATGCAACTTAAACTGCTCTTTCTGTGACACTTCCTGGGCCAATAAACCGCGTAACAACTGGGATGTACGCTCTGATGACCAGCTTGTACATGAAGTGAAATCGTCTGGTGTAAAGCTGGTTACCTTAACAGGCGGAGAACCACTTTTGCAGCCTGATTTACCCCTTTTAATAGATAAATTATACCAAATCCCCGGCCTCTCCGTCGAGATCGAGACGAACGGCAGTCAGTCTATTGCCCGGTATGACCATGCAGAGCCCAGACCAGTCTTCACGCTCGACTGTAAGCTGCCGGGCAGCGGAATGCAGGAGGCCATGCTGTATGACAATTACAGCCACCTCTGTCCGGAGGACACTGTGAAGTTTGTCTGTGGAAGTGAAACAGACCTGCATCGCGCAGAGGAAATTATAAAACGCTTCCATCTGCTGGAACACTGTCATGTCTTTTTCAGTCCGGTCTTTGGCCGAATTGAACCGGCCGACATAGTGTCTTATATGATAACGCACAAGCTGAACGGTGTCACCTTGCAGCTGCAAATTCACAAGTTCATCTGGGACCCGAATGCGAAAGGAGTTTAACATGCGTGCATTGGTATTACTGAGCGGCGGACTGGACAGTGCCACCTGCCTTGCCAGAAGTGTGAAACAGTGGGGCGCGGAAAACAACGTGGCGCTCTCCATCCTGTACGGCCAGAAACACGACCGGGAGCAGCAGTCCGCCAAAGCGGTTGCGGAGTACTACGGCGTAGAGCTGTACTCCCTGGATCTGTTCGAAATTTTCCAGTACAGCAAATGTTCGCTGCTCAAGTCATCGGACGAAGATATACCGCACGAGTCCTATGCCGAGCAGCTCAAGGAGACAAACGGAGCCCCGGTCTCGACATATGTCCCGTTCCGCAACGGCCTGTTTTTGTCTTCCGCTGCAAGCTTCGCCCTGTCGATGCAGTGTCAAATTATTTATTATGGTGCCCATGCCGATGACGCGGCGGGAAACGCCTACCCCGACTGCAGTTCGGTGTTTAATGACGCCATGAACCGTGCAATCTGGGAAGGGAGCGGACACCAGGTAAAAATTGAAGCGCCTTTTGTCAACTGTACCAAAGCGGAGGTCGTCCGGCAGGGTCTGGAACTCCAGGTACCGTACGAATTAACATGGAGCTGCTACGAGGGTGGAGATAAGCCATGCGGAAGCTGCGGGACCTGTCTGGACCGGGCAGCGGCGTTTGCGGCCAACGGAGTGGAGGACCCGCTGCTGGTCAGGCTGAACTCTGAGCAGACAGATAAGGAGGAAAATCATGAGTTATTCGCTGACTAAACTGGGGTCCGGTCATACAGAGTATCCCACCGATTACGACCCGTCTGTGCTGGAGACGTTTGAAAACCGGCATCCGGACAACGACTACTTTGTCAAATTTAACTGCCCGGAGTTCACCAGTCTCTGTCCCATTACCGGCCAGCCGGACTTTGCCGCTGTTACGATTTCCTATGTGCCGGGTGCCAGAATGGTAGAGAGCAAGTCGTTAAAGCTGTATCTGTTCAGCTACCGGAACCACGGTGACTTTCACGAGAACTGCGTGAACACCATTATGAAAGATCTGATAGCCCTGATGGACCCCAAGTACATTGAGGTCTGGGGAAAGTTCCTGCCGCGCGGCGGCATTTCCATTGATCCGTACTGTAACTATGGGAAGCCGGGGACCCGGTGGGAAGAGATTGCCTGGCAGCGCCTTGCCAACCATGATTTGTACCCGGAACAGGTGGATAACCGATAAGAACTTTCTAAACAACTGTTTTCTTTCTGACGTTTACTTTTGTCAAAGTTATACAAAAATAAAATTAACTTTCTTGTCAAAGTGTCATTTTTACAACAGGCTTATTGAAGTGTTGAAATATGAATGTTAGACTGAGCTTATTTGCGGCAGTAATCATATCCACATTTACTACTGGCCCGCGGAAAGGGAACCAAAATGGCAGAATATCTCAACAATTATCCAAATGTCTTCATCCACGGCTTCACCGGCTGGGGCGAGACCGACGGCATGTACAAACTCTTGCACTACTGGGGCTTTGGAAACCGGGACCTCATGAAGCATCTGAAAGAGCAGGGCATTGAGTGCTACTCCCCGGCACAGGGCCCGTATGACTCTCTCTGGGACCGCTCCTGCAAACTCTGGGCCTATCTGTTCGGCGGCACCGTCGATTTCGGTAAGGTTCACAGTGCGAAAAGCGGCCATGCCCGGTATGGACGCACCTACGAACATGGTGTCCTGGAAGATCTCGGCAAGACCGAGGCCCACAAGAAGATCAACCTTTACGGCCACTCGTTTGGCGGCCCGGTTGTCAAATTCTTTGCTGACCTCTGTGCACGCGGCTCGGAAGAGGAGCGGGAGGGCACCGATCCTGACGATCTGTCTCCGCTGTTTGCGGGCGGACATGCCAATCTCATTCATACCGTTACTACTCTGGCAGGTGTTAACAATGGCACTACTCTTGCCACTCTTCAGCAGAAGGCGTTCAATGTACTGGACCCCATTCTCTTTGGCGGAACCGGCCTGCTTGGCAACTCTCATTTCATGAAGTTCCTCGACGTTGGCAATCAGCAGTACGGCTTTAACGATTATTCTGACAACATTAAAATCGGCAAACCGACCAATCTGAAGAAGCTGGTAGAGGGAACCAAAACCATTACCGAAGATCCGGACGACAACTCTACCTATCAGATGACCATTGAGTACTGCAAGAAAATCAATGATCAGCAGGAGACCAACCCGCACATCTACTATTTTGCCCAGCGCGGATCAAACTCCATTCCGCTTCCAGACGGCAAGAATCTTGCCTTCCCAAGCCCGAATCTGTTCTGCACTATTCCTGGTATGTTCGTCGGTACAATCCTCCCGAAGGAGACCGGCGGTTACCCAGTAGATGAGAGCTGGTATGCAAATGACGGCTATGTTAACGTGCCGGGTCAGAGCGCACCGTTCAATGCTCCACAGGAAGACGGAAACTATGATGGCATGACATTTAAACCGGGTATCTGGTACAACATGCCAGTTGTCAAACATGACCACGTGTTCTGGAACGGATACAGCGGAACCCGCCGTGACTACTTCCAGACCTGGGACCGCATTATCTCGGTCAACCGCAGCCTGCCGGACGCTGACTGAGGACAGAAATCAGAATAAAAAACAGCCGCATCATGACGATGCGGCTGTTTTTTATTCTGATTTCCGGAGAAGTCCCTTGCTGTTTGAATATCAGGCAGCCATCTGTGTGCTGCGGCTTCTCTTATTGCGTTCGTAAATTCCGCGTCCCTTGTCGAGAATAATTTGGAAGGCCTTGACGACCGGATAGGCGAGACCCATCATGACGAAAAGGATGAGCCAGGAAATTCCGTGGAGCGGGGTGAGCTGAATCCAGTCGCGGAACATGGTAAACGGGATAATGCAGACGGCAATTACCGAAGCCAGACTGAACACAATTCCGACGAGTTTCCGGTAATGGTTGAGCGGCCTTGCGTACTCCCAGATCATGATGTTTCCAACAGTCAGCATGACAATACAGGAAATGGAGTACAGCTGCGACGTTGGCAGTTTTAGATAGTAGACGAAGAGTTCTATCAGCGACATCATAACGACATCGGCCAGACCTCCGGGCAGCGCTCTGTAGATGACGTTCGGAAGAAAGTGCCCATGGAACCGGTCGTGGTTTGGCTCCAGAGACAGGAAGAACGCCGGATAGCCGATCGTCAGCGAACTGATCAGGGACAGCTGCAATGGCTGCAGTGGATACGGCCATCCTGCAAGTCCGGCCAGTACGGCGAAAATAACCGAGAAGATGTTCTTAACCAGAAACAGCGAGGCAGAACGCTGGATATTGTTAATAACCTGCCGGCCCTCATTGACAATGGACGGCATGGAGGTAAAGTCGGAGTCGAGTAGAACCAGAGACGAAATCTGCGATGCAGCCTGGGCACCGGATGCCATGGCAATGCCGCAGTTGGCCTCTTTCAGGGCGAGAACGTCGTTGACACCATCGCCGGTCATGGCAACAGTGTGACCTTGGTCTTTCAAAGCCTGGACGAACTTCAGCTTCTGCTGCGGAGTAACACGTCCGAAGACGGTGTATTTCTGAATTGCGTCGTAGATTTTTTCGTCAGTATCCAGGGTAGTAGCGTCAATATACTGGTCAGCATGTTCTATGCACGCCTGCTTGGCTACATTGGAGACTGTTACGGGGTTATCTCCCGAGATGACCTTGACGGTAACTCCCTGACTTGCAAAATATTGGAAGGTCTTGTCGGCATTCTCTCGGATACGGTTGGCAATACAGACAATACCAATGGGTTTGACTTTGCTCTTGTCGAGAACGTTGTTGTCGTCGTTATCAACAATGAGTCCGTCCGTATGGGCGAGAAGCAGAACACGCATGCCCTGCTGGGTCCAGGGATCGGTAACGGGGTAGACTTCAGAAGCGCGGTCGCCGAGGATGAATTCCGGAGCGCCGACGAGGTAGCTTCCACGGTCCTCATAGGTAATTCCCGAGTATTTGTTTTCAGACATAAACGGAACCACTTTTTGAACAGTCCATCCCGGGGCTCCATTATTTTTGAAAAACGCCTTTTTCATGGCAATGGCGGTGTCATTGTCTGCGTCCATGGTGGTGTAGAACGCGTTCAGCATTTCCTGCAGCTCGTCAGTGGAAACGTCGTTGTCATCAATGCTGATGAGCTTCTGGACGTCCATGCCGGGTTCAGTAATGGTACCGGTTTTATCGACACACAGCACGTCAACTCGTGCCAGTGTCTCAACACAGTTCATATCCCGGACCAGAACTTTCCGTCTGGTCAGACGCATAACGGCAAGTGCCAGTGCAACGGATGTCAGCAGGTACAGACCTTCGGGAATCATGCCGATGAGTGCAGCAACCGTGGACTGAACCGTGGCTTTCATGGTCATGTGCAGCGAATACCGCTGGCTGATGAACAGATAAATTCCAACCGGAACCAGGATAATACCGATGACCTTGATTAACTTGTCGAGGGAAGCCATCATCTCGGACTTCCCGACTTCAACGTTGCTCTTGGCCTCGGTGGTCAGGCGGGACGCATAGGATTCCGACCCGACCCGCGTCAGCTGGGCGATGCAGCGGCCGGTGACAATCGTCGAACCGGATTTTAATTCATCACCGGGAGCTTTCTTGATGGCGTCACTTTCACCGGTTAACAGGGATTCGTTAACAGAAAGGTCTCCCACACGAACGACGGCATCAGCAATGACCTGTTGTCCCGTTGAAAGCTCTACAATGTCGTCGCGGACCAGCTGTGAAGAGGGGATTTCCAGGGTCTGGCCGTCGCGCCGGACTTTGATTTTCTCTTCTGCCAAAATGGTGAGTTTGTCCACGGCCTTCTTGGAACGGAGCTCCTGTATAATTCCAATTAAGCAGTTGGAAATTACGATGACCATGAAGAACAGGTTGGTGTACGAGCCAACGGACAGAAGCAGTGCGGCCATAATGACAAAGATAAGGTTGAAGTACGTAAATACGTTCTTCTTGACAATGTCTTTGGTGGAACGGCTTCCTGTGTTCAGGTTGACGTTGGCAATTCCCGCTTCCATACGTTCACTGACCTGGGCCTGGGTCAGGCCCTTGCTCAGTGGAGCATTGACGCCGGGAATCTTTTTATACGAGTCAAACTCGTCATAACTGCTTCCGGTGGTCTCACCGGAGGCCTTTTTTTTCGTTTTTGATGGCATTCAATGGCCCTCCAGTAATCCTGAGGATATATATTATGATTTTACAATGGCCCTGGGACAGTTGTAAAGGCGAAAGAAAGCTGAATCGCCCGAAAAAATCTGATAGAATAAGAATTAGATCTGAGGTGAACGAACGTATGAAGAAACAGGCTCTTCTGTCCGGATGGACATTCTGGCGCGAGGGGGAACAGGCGCGGGACATTACCCTTCCCTATGACGCCATGATTCACGATTCGCGCTCGCCGCAGTCCCCGAGCGGGGCAGGCGGTGGATATTTTGTCCCTGGAATCTATCACTATGCAAAGACATTTGAGGCCCCCGAAGAGTGGGAGGGCCAGCACATTGTGTTCCAATTTGATGCGGTTTATCCAAACGCCAGGGTGTTTCTGAACAGCGTGGAACTGGGGTACTACGAGTCCGGCTATGCACCGTTCTCGGCGGCTGCGGATGACGCGGTGAAGCCCGGTGCAGAGAATACTCTGGAAGTTATTGTAAATAATATGGAAATGGATTCGGCAGATGGTTACACCGGAGCGGGAATATTCCGCCCCGTCTATGTGCTGACCGGCTCCAAGGAGTGCCCGCTGACTCAGGACAACGTGTTTGTCTCCACGGTCTCCCTGGAAAAGAAAGCGGCAATTGTCCGGGTCCAGACCATGGATGTCCCGGAAGATCTGACGGTGCGGGCAGAAATTTTCTATAAGAAGAGACGTATTGTGGAGGGGAACGGACCGGACTGCTGCCTTCGGGTCCCGGACCCGCTGCTGTGGTCTGAGACCGGCGCGGATCTGTACAAACTCCGTGTCTCCGTCCAGAAAGACGGAACGACTCTCGACTCCACCCACTTTAATTTCGGTATTCGGACGCTGGAGTGGGGAGGAGACGGCCTGCTTCTCAACGGCTTCCCGGTGAAGCTCCGCGGGGGATGTGTCCGCCACGACAACGGCCTTCTCGGGGCCTGCAGTTATAAGGAGTCGGAAAATCGGAAAATCCTTCTCCTCAAAGAGTGCGGGTTCAATGCCGTCCATGTGTCCCATACTCTGCCATCAGAAGAATTTCTGACAGCCTGTGACCGGTACGGTATGTACGTTGTCCTCGACGAATTGTATGTAGATCATATTCCGGAGGTCATCCGTGCGGTACGAAACCATCCCTGCGTCATTATGTACTGTCTTGGAAAAGAAGTTACAGATACATATCCTTCTCTGCTAATGGAACGAATCCACGAAGCAGATGTTACCCGTCCGGTCACCTGCGGAACTAACCCGTTCATGCAGCGGCTCCGGGATCGGGTTGACAAGCTCAAGACCCCCAATAAATATCTGAAGGCCATTCTGAAAGCGGCGCATAAGCAGTCTTCAGCTCTTGCCGCACCTGCAGTCAGTACCATAGCCGACCTTCCGTCTGCTGATAAGACCAGCGCTCCACTTTTTGACTCTCTGGATGTCGCGGGATATGTTTACGGTGTTTCCCGGTATTCGAAAGACCGTGAAAAGTATCCGAACCGTCTCATTGCCGGAATGGAAATCTTTCCCAGTGAGCTGTACGATGCCTCAAAGAAAAGCCGGGAAGATCCCCGTGTCCTCGGTGACTTTGTCTGGTCCGGCTGGGACTACCTCGGCCAGGCGGCCGGCGGCACCTGGAATACAGAGGGGGCAAATATTTTGACCGCGGACTATCCGTGGCTTGTCAACGGCTCCGGTGCGTTCGACATCCTGGGAAATTCCACATCTCTGGCCCACTACGCCGCCTCAGTCTGGGGGTTCTCCGAAAAGCCGTGGATCGGCGTCCAGCCCATGAATCACCCGGGTGAGACCATCTCCCGTTCACCGTGGCGGGACAGCAATGCGGTGGACTCCTGGTCCTGGCGCGGCTGCACCCACTATAAAACGACCGTAGAGGTTTACGCCTCTGGTGCTTTTGTCAAGCTCATCCTGAACGAGGAGACTGTCGGCTTTGCCCGGCTCCGCAAAAACAAAGCCGTCTTCCATATCCTGTACCACCCCGGCGTCCTCACGGCAGTCGTCTACGACTCCCACCTCAAGGAGATCTCTACCGCAAACCTCCGCTCGGCGACGGGAAATCTGCGCATCAGTGCCCATGCGGAACAGCCCACCGCCTTTTCGGGCGATGTAGTGTATATCCCCGTATCCTTACTCGGCGAAAACGGAGTGGTGGAGAGCAACAGCGATGAAACCTTAAAGTGCTTGGTAGACAATGGTGTTCTTCTTGGATTCGGCAGTGCCTGCCCTAAGACAGAAGAATCTTATGATTCAGACACTGCCACGACATACCAGGGCAGGGCGCTGGCTGTTGTCCGGGTTGGAGATGCAGAGACGACAAAGGTGACCTTTTCGTCCGCTATTTATAAGGAAGAATCCATGACCGTGAACATTCGCGTTCTGTAGCCGTTTCGTTTCTTGCTTTTCTACGTTTTTTGTAGTATGTTGAAGAGACTAATGGAAATCCAGAATCCATTCTTACTAGGAGTTTTTACATGAAAGTACTTATCCTCGCCAACGGGACCGGCGGCGGACACAACGCGGCCGCCTTTGCTCTGAAAGAGGAGTTCCGCAAATACGGCCATGAGGCCATTATGATGGACCCCTTCGAGCTGAAAGGAAAGACGTCCGGCAAGCTGACCAGCAGCTTTGTCAATAACACCTACACCAAGGCGGTTCAGAAAATCCCCCATGTGTTTGGTTTCTTCTATAACCTCGGAGAAATCTTTAACCGGCATGCTACCGACGGTCCTCTGATGACGCCGGTTTACTACTGGAACTACAACATGGCAGAGCGTCTCTACCGGTTTATTACTAAAAATAAGTTCGACGCCGTTATTGCCGCTCATCCGTATCCAGGAGAAATGCTTCACGCCATCCGCGAAAGGGATCACTTCCTTCCGCCGACATTCTGGGTCTCCACCGACTACCACTGTATTCCCATGACCCGGGAGACGAATCTGGACAACTACATTATTGCGTCTCCGGATTTGATGGATGAGTACATTGCCCGGGGCATTCCGGAGAGCCATCTGTACCCCGTCGGCATTCCCGTCAAAAAGGAGTTTCGGACCGGACTGACCAAAGAGCAGGCAAGAGTGGCACTGGGACTGGACCAGGATAAGAAATACATTATGATCTCCGGCGGTGCTGTCGGATCAGGTAAGATTCTCGAGGGTGTCACCCTTCTTGCAGGACGTTACATTCTCAACAGCAACGTTCGGATTATTGCCATATGCGGTGAGAATGGAATTGTCTATAAGCAGATTAAACGGCTCTTCTCCGGCAAGGTTATCCTCATGGAGCACACGGACCGCATGGCAGAGTACATGACCGCTTCTGACATTGTCATTACTAAACCGGGCGGACTGTCCACGACGGAGGCCGCTTCTCTGGGCAAGCCCATTATCTTTATGAGCCCAATCCCGGGCGGACTGGAGTCTTCTAACGTAAAATTCTTCCAGGAGCACGGCATGGCATTGTACGCCAAGTCCATGCAGAAAGATCTCCTGACCTGTGTGGATAAGCTGCAGGATGAAAATTTCGCTGAGCAGCTCATCGCCAATCAGAAGAAATACATCAACCCTGACGCGGCAACCGACATTGTTCATCTGGTCGAGAAGAAGGTCGAGGTTGGCTCTTTCCTGCGGAAGGATCTCAGCCGCAGCAAGAAGGAGATGGACCGTCAGCTGGAGGCACAGCGTCTGGAACAGGAGGCTGCCGCCAGAAAGCAGATGGAAGAGGAAAAAGCCAGAATCAAGGCCAATAAGGCGGCGGAAAAAGATGCTGCCAAAAAGGAGAAGAAAGCTAGAAAGCTGGCCAAAAAGAGAGAAAAACAGCAGAAGCAGAAATAAGTGAAACGTTCAAAGGGGACCAGTGCCTGCGCACCGGTCCTCTTTTTTACATTTAACCTACATTTAACATTCGGGCTCTCTGACTTCATGTAAAATAAACTCTGAGCACAATTTGAAGAGGGATCGAAACATGATTTATCTTGTCGAAGACGATGCCAATATCCGGGAGCTTGTCATCTACACGCTTAACAGCACCGGGTTTGAGGCGAAAGGCTTCGGAACGCCTTCCGAGTTCTGGAAGGCCATGGAGGAGCAGCTTCCCGCACTGGTACTGCTGGACATTATGCTTCCGGAAGAGAGCGGACTGTCCATTCTGGAGAAAATCCGAAAAGACTCCCGAACCAAAAAACTTCCGGTTATTATGCTGACGGCCAAGGGCAGCGAGATGGACAAGGTCCGCGGGTTTGAACTCGGTGCGGACGACTACATTCCCAAGCCCTTTGGCATGATGGAGCTGGTGGCGCGGGTCAAAGCACTGCTCCGCCGGACGTCCGATGACCGGAATGAGGCCCCGGACGAGTACACTATAGGCAGTTTATACGTCTCCCCGAAGAAACATAAAGTTAAGGTGAACGGAGAGACCGTCAATCTGACTCGCAAGGAATTTGACATGCTGTGCCTGCTTCTGGAAAACCGGGACATTGTTCTGACGAGAGACCAGCTGCTGAACCGTATCTGGGGGTATTCCTTCGACGGTGAGAGCCGTACTGTCGATGTCCATATCCGGACCCTGCGCCAGAAACTGGGCAGTGCCGGGAAGATTATCCAGACTGTGCGGGGAATAGGGTATAAGATTTCCGATGAAGAAGACTAAATCGCTGCGGCGCAGTGTGTTCCGGTACATTCTGCTCGCCTCACTTCTGGTGTTAATTGTCACATCCGGTCTTGAGGTCGGAGTTCTGTACCGGCAGTATGCAAACAGCTATGAAGACGCCCTGCAGAGTGAACTCACAATTCTTGCTAAGTTCTGCAATGATAATGGAGGCTGGCGGGCGATGCAGCGGTATCCCACAGACCGCCGCGTGACGATCATTGACAGGAACGGAACGGTTCTGTACGATAACCGGAACGACAGCAGCCGGCTGGGAAACCACAAAAACCGCCCGGAAGTACAGATGGCCCTGAAAGAGGGACGGGGGTTCTCTGAACGAAAGTCAGAGACCATGTCGGAGCGCAGCATGTATGCAGCGGTTCGGCTGAACGATGGAACGGTGCTGCGGCTGTCGGGCAACCGGTACAATATTTTTGCGGCATTTCGGACTTCCGCGCTGCCGCTGATTCTGGTCGCTGTTGTGGCAATTGTCCTGGCCCTTCTGCTGGCCAGACGCATTTCCCGGCAGGTGACACGGCCTATCAATGAAATTGATCTGACCAATCCGGTGGAGACAGATGTCTACGGAGAGTTACGACCGCTTACGGAACGGCTCGATGAGCAGAACCGGAGAATCGCCCGGAATATGCAGGAGCTCGAGCAGCGTCACGACGAACAGGATAAAATGAGAGAGCAGTTTACTGCCAACGTCTCCCATGAGCTGAAGACGCCCCTGACTTCCATTTCGGGGTATGCGGAGCTCATTGAGACGGGAATTGCCAGACCGGAAGACGCGCCGCGGTTTGGCGGAATTATCCACAAGGAGTCCCAGCGGCTCATCACCCTGGTCGGGGACATCATTAAGCTGTCTCAGATGGACGAGGACGAAGTTGCGGTCGTAAAGGAAGAGATTGATCTGTGGGAGACCTGCCAGTCTGTGCTGTCTCATCTGCAGCACGCAGCGGATAAGAAGCACGTTACCCTGAACCTGACAGGAGACCATGCAGTTATTCATGGTGTGGCACAGATCGCAGAAGAGATGATCTTCAACCTGTGCGACAATGCCATTAAATACAACCGTGAGGACGGCAGCGTCTTCGTGAAAATCCGGCAGTATGTCGACGGGGTAGAGGTGTCCGTGAAGGATACCGGCATTGGAATTCCTGTGGAAGACCTGCCGCATGTGTTTGAGCGGTTTTACCGTGTCGACAAGAGCCACTCGAAGGCTCTGGGCGGCACAGGACTGGGACTTTCCATTGTCAAACATGGCGCCCGCTACATGGGAGCGGAGCTCAGTGTGGAGAGTATCGAGGGCAAGGGCTCTACATTTCGAATTTTGTTTTGACTATTGTGTGCCTGCCTTGCCATAGCTTATAATAGATTTGCTGTTCACAATTAAAGAAGACTACTGAGATTGGAAGAGATTTATGCATTATACCAACTGGATTGCCCTGCTTGGCGGTCTGGCCTTCTTCCTTTACGGAATGAATGTCATGTCCGCAAGCATGGAAAAACTTGCCGGTGGCAAGATGGAGAAAACCCTCCGCAAGCTTACATCGAACAAGTTTAAGGGAGTTGCCCTGGGTGCGGGAATTACCGCCGTCATCCAGTCCTCCGGTGCCATGACTGTTATGCTCGTCGGACTGGTCAACTCGGGAATTATGACTTTGGAGGCCGCGGTCCCCACGCTCCTCGGTTCCAACATCGGTACGACTATCACGGCCTGGATTTTATCTCTGGCAGGTATCAGCAGCAACAACCCGTTTGTCGCCATGCTGAAACCGGAAAACTTTGCTCCGGTCATTGCCATTATCTGTGTCATCATTCTGATGGCCTCGAAGAAGCAGAAACGGCGCGATATCGCGACAATCTTACTTGGATTTGCCATCCTCATGTCCGGAATGACAACCATGTCGGATGCTATGAAGCCCATCGGTGAGGTTCCTGCATTCCGCACTATGCTGGTCGGACTGAAGAACCCTATTCTCGCAGTTATTTTCGGACTGGTTTTCACAGCTCTGCTTCAGTCCTCTTCTGCCGTATCTGGTATTCTGCAGGCCATGTCTCTTACCGGTCTTTTAACTTATGGGACGACCATTCCGGTCATCATGGGCCTGAACATCGGTTCCTGCGTTGCCGCGGTCATTGCCTCCATCGGCACCAGCAAGAACGCAAAACGTGTTGCAGCAGTCCATGTTTCCTTTAACACCATCTGCACCATCCTGTTCCTGAGCATCTGGCTTATCTTGAAGCACGCTGTTCCGGCTATTGGTGCGTTCTCCAATGACCTGGTAACTCCGGTTACTATCGCCATTATCCATACGACATTCAACGTAGCCGGCACACTTATTATGCTGCCGTTTACTAATCAGCTCTGCAAGCTGGCATCCTTCATCGTCCGTGACCGTAAACATGGCAAACATAAGGGCACCGTTCTCCTGGACGAGAACCTGCTGACAATCCCATCGTTCGCTGTCAATAAGTCCTATGAAGTCACCAAGGGTATGGCTGACATTGCCAAAGAGGCATGTGAAAAAGCTATTGCCATTGTAGCGGACAATAACACGGCAGACTTTTCTGAAAAGTCGGTTGAAGGCGTCCTGAAATTAGAGGACAGAACTGACCATCTCCAGGATGAGCTGCAGACCTTTATCGTCAAGATCTCCAAGGAAGATCTGACCGACAAGGACATTAAGAAAGTCTACAAAATGCTCCACACCATTCCGGACTTTGAGCGTCTCGCAGACCACGCTGAGAACCTCACGGAAATTGCCCGGGACAAGTCTAACAAGGACATTCAGTTCTCCCACGGCACCATCCGCGAACTGGAAGTTCTGTACGAGGCTGTGGAAGACATTCTGGACCGTACCGACAAGGCCTTTGACCAGAACGATGTCAAGCTTGCCAAGACCATTGAGCCTCTGGAAGAGGTTATTGACGGCATGATTACCGAAATTAAGAGTCGTCAGGTTAAACGCCTCCAGTCCGGAAATGCTACTGTGGAAATCGGCTTCATTCTGACCGACCTTCTCACCAACCTCGAACGGATTGGCGACCACTGTTCCAACATTGCTGTTGCCATTATTGAGGGCGAGTCCGAAGAGTTTGACCACCATGAGTATCTCACCAATCTCAAGAAGTCTGATGACGGAAACTTCATGGAGCAGTACGGCGATTTCCGCCACGAGTACTCCATTGGCAACTCCTCATATGCTACGTCTGAGTATAAGAAGCAGGAGCAGGAAGTGGCTAAGATGCCGGCAGGAGCAGCTGCTTCGGACAAATAATCTCTGCATCGCCAAAACAATAAGAATTCATTCTGCATCGTCCATCTCGGGCGATGCAGATTTTTTTATTCCATTAAAGCGGCGTTCATAATTATTATACAAAGTGTCTCTATACTAAAAATTGCCGAGAGGATATTGGTCCAGAGGAGGTATCCGAATATGGCAATGAACATGAATCTGCAGACGGCGCAAAGCCAGACACTGACCGCTTACCAGTCTCCGCTGTACTATGACGCAGTGCAGAACGCGGCCCTGTACAACCGCATGGGCCAGTACTATTACCGGCGTGGAGAAGTGGACAAGGCGAAAGCGCTGTTCTTTCTTGCAAAACTTTATGATGGAACCTTTCAGGTGGATCCGTCCTTGATCCCTCAGGACAAGGACTTCCAATAAAAGAGTTTTAATGCTCACAAAAACAGTTGGGAGAAGGGCCGTGCCACAGAGTGGTGCGGTCCTTCTTCCTGTCTTGAAGAAAAGGCCGCCGCAGGCGTAACGCCCGCGACGGCCTCTGATTGGGTCTTTAGTTTTCAGTCGAACCGAGCTTGCGGCGCGGTCGGCAGGTTATTTATGTACGACTCTCTTAACTGGAATTTCGCTCTTCATGGCGCCGGTCGGGCAGTTGGCTACGCACTGCAGGCAGTTCGAGCAGAAGGATGCGGCCTCGTCAGCCGGAACCATGGGGTTGATTTCGGTGGCAAATCCGCGATTGTACAGGCCGATAAATGTCTTGCCGACGACCTCAGAGCAGGTGCGGTAGCAGAGCCCGCAGAGAATGCATTTGTCCGGGTTGTGGGTAATGACATTGGTGACCTTCTTGAGCGGACGGTGGTGAACTTCGCCAGGGAATTTCTCCGGATGGACATCATACCAGTTACCGTATTTAATAAGACGGCAGTCATAGTAGTCGTGGCATCCGCACTCGAGGCAGCGCTCGGCTTCGCGTTTGGCCTGTTCCTCAGTAAATCCGGTGTAAACCGGCTTGAAGTTGTCCCTGCGCTCTTCCGGAGAAAGGGTCGGCATGGAAGTACGGGACTCTTTCGGCCGGTCGGCAAAGTCTTCCGCAGTTTTTTCGGTCTTCACGAAATACGGAATCTTGCAGCGGACTTCGTCGCCTTCCAGGTAGTTGTTAATACAGAAAGCCGCTTTCTGCGCTTCGCCGATAGCCTGAATAGCAATTCCGGCACCGCGGTTGGTGACATCACCGGCGGCAAATACATTATCAATGTTGGTACGGAAAGTCATCTCGTCGACGAGAATGGTCTTCTTCCGCTCCTGAAGTTCCAGGCCGGAAATTCCCTTGGTGTCCGGACCCTGGCCGATGGCCATGAGAACCACATCAATGGGATAGTCCTCAACTTTGCCCTCAATGGGAACCGGACGACGGCGTCCGGAGGCATCCGGCTCACCGAGCTCCATCATCTGGAGCTTCATACCGGTAACATGGCCGTTTTTTCCGTAGAACTCAGACGGGTTGGAGAGGAATTTAAACTGTACGCCCTCTTCAATGGCCTCTTCAATTTCAATGTCGGCTGCCGGCATTTCGTTTCGGGTTCTGCGGTAGCAGACATAGACATTTTCAGCACCAAGACGAATGGCGGTACGGCAGCAGTCCATAGCTGTGTTACCGCCGCCGCAGACTGCAACGTTCTTGCCGGCAAACGGTTTTTCATTGAGACCAATCTCTCCGGTTCCGAGCTTCTCAAGGAAGTATATACCGCCTTCTACACCGTCCAGGTCTTCACCGGGAACGCGCATGGGCATGGACTTCCAGGCCCCTATACAGAGCAGGACAGCGTCGTAGTCTTGCTGGAGATTTTCAAACTGAATATCCTTGCCGAGTTCCATGTTGTTCTTCATCTTCACGCCGGCATCGGCGATGATGTCAATTTCCTGCTGTAAAACTGCTTTGGGAAGACGGTACTCAGGAATGCCATAGCGGAGCATGCCGCCCATCTTCGGCATCTGGTCAAAAATGGTGACGTCGTGGCCGTAGCGGCGAAGGAAATAAGCTGCGGTGAGACCGGCAGGACCGCCGCCGACGATGGCAACTTTCTTTCCGGTATCTGGCTCAACGGGAACAACATACTTGTCATCGCTTGCAAGCACTTTATCGCCGGCAAACATTTTCAGGAAGGCAATGCTCAGCGGCTCTTCTACCAGCTGACGACGGCAGGCGTCCTCGCAAGGGTGTGGACATACCCGTCCAATAGAAGCGGGGAGAGGAAAGGCCTCATAAATGGTGTTGACCGCTTCTTTATAGTTGCCCTGGGCAATTTCCTTAACGTATTTCTGACAGTCGGTCATGGCCGGGCAGTTGAGCTTACATGGACCGCGGCAGTCGCCGGTGTGGTCTGAAAAGATAAGCTCAAAGGCGGTCTTTCTGGCACGAATAACACGTTCAGTGTCGGTGTGGACTACATAGCCGTCCATTGGCTTTGCGGAACATGCACGGAGAAGCTTCGGAACACCCTCTACCTCTACAACGCAGACGCCGCAGGCACCGTAAATTCTGGTTTCACTGCTGTAGCAGAGGGTGGGAATATCAATTCCTGCCCGTGTAGCCGAGGAGAGAATAGTTTCACCCGGCTCGGCGGTAACTTCTACGCCATCCAGTGTGTATTTAATCGACATAAGTTCTCTCCTTCCTCAGTGTACGCGTACCGCACCGAAGCGGCAGGTCTGGCGGCAGTTGCCGCACTTAATACAGGCGTCAGTATCAATGCTGTACGGATGCTTGGGCGTACCGGAAATGGCCTCGACAGGACATTTCCGGGCGCAGGCAGTACATCCGCGGCATGCATCTTTGTCAATGTAATAGGTAATAAGCTCACGGCACTCTCCGGCTGGACATGACTTGTCGTTAATGTGGGCTTCAAATTCATCCCGGAAGTACCGGATTGTGGTGAGAACCGGGTTGGGAGCTGTCTGCCCAAGGCCGCAGAGTGCGCCATCTTTGATGGCGTAGCAGAGGTCTTCGAGCTTCTCAATATCGCCGGGTTCGCCCTTACCGTCAACAATGCGGCCGAGGATTTCCTGCATGCGTTTGGTACCCAGTCGACATGGTACACATTTGCCGCAGCTCTCTTTTGCTGTGAAGTCCAGGAAGAACTTCGCCATACCGACCATACAGGTGGATTCGTCCATGACAACCATTCCGCCGGATCCCATTATGGCACCGGTGGCCTGGAGAGCCTTATAGTCAATGACTGTATCGAGTTTGGACTCCGGAACACATCCACCGGAAGGACCGCCCATCTGGACAGCTTTGAATTTCTTGCCGTCGCGGATTCCGCCTCCAATGTCAAAAATGACATCGCGGAGAGTTTTACCCATGGGAATCTCAATGAGACCGCCGCGTTTAATCTTACCGGTGACCGCAAATACTTTCGTGCCTTTGGAATCTTTGGTGCCCATAGCAGCAAAGGCCTCGCCGCCGTGGTTAATAATCCAGGCTACGTTGGCATAGGTCTCAACATTGTTGATGTTGGACGGCTTATACCAGTAACCGGCCTGTGCCGGGAACGGAGGCTTCAATCGGGGCATGCCGCGGCTTCCCTGAAGGGACTCAATTAATGCGGTCTCCTCGCCGCAGACGAATGCTCCGGCGCCCTGCTTGATAATAATGTGGCAGGAGAAGTTGGATCCCATGATGTTGTCCCCGAGGAATCCTCTGGCTTCTGCGTCCTTAATGGCCTGTTTCAGCCGGACAATAGCCAGCGGGTATTCAGCACGGACATAGACGATACCGGTCTTGGCGCCAATGCTGTACGCACCAATGAGCATACCCTCAATGAGGTTGTGCGGGTCGGACTCAATAACGGCCCGGTCCATAAATGCACCGGGATCGCCCTCATCGGCGTTACAGATGAGGTATTTCTCGTCGCCCTCAGCGTCCCTCGCGGCACGCCACTTGAAAGCCGTTGGGAACCCGGCGCCGCCGCGTCCGCGGAGTCCGGCAATGTCAATCTGCTGGATGACCTCTTCCTGGGTCCATCCCTCTTTCAAAATTTTGCCAATGGCTGCATACCCGTCCCGGGCGATGTAGTCATCAATATTACATGGGTCAATCAGACCGCAGTCACGAAGAGCAATACGGGTCTGTTTGCTTAAAAATTCTGCATCTTCATCAGAAATATGGATGCGGTCCAGAAGAGAGAAGTCCTTGGAACATACCGCATCATAGATGGTGTCCGCGTCTTTTTCTTTCAGCTTGACCAGACGGTGGACTTCGCCGTCGTCATCGTAGAGGTCTACGATAGGCTCGAGGAAACACATGCCAATACATCCGGTAATGCCGAGCTCGACGTGGTTGGGGTTATTCTCTTCGAGAAGTTTGGCCAGCCGGGCATAAACTGCACCGGCACCGGCTGCAAGACCGCAGCTGCCTTCACCAACAAGCAGTTTCATGCTTCAGCTCCTCCTTCCTCAGCTTCCTTTTTGAGTTTACGGAGAACCTGTTTTGCCTTGTCCGGGGTGAGTGTGCTGTAAACCTTCCCGTTGATCATCATGACAGGGGAGAGAGAGCAGCAGCCGAGACATGCAACGTGCTCCAGAGTGAACAGTCCGTCTTCTGTTGTCTCACCATCATGAATGCCTAGCTCGTCGGTAATAGCAGAAGAAATAAGCTCCGAACCGTTGACATGACATGCGGTGCCCTGACATAGCATAATCAGGTATTTTCCGACCGGTTTCAGCCGGAACTGTGCGTAGAACGTGGCGACTCCCAAAATTGTGGCAATGGCTGTGCCGGTCTCCTTGGAGATGAGCTCCAGTACATCCATAGGAAGATACCCGTAGATATCCTGCGTTTGTTGCAGAATGGTAATCATACTGCCCGGGACGTCTTTATAGTGGTCCAGAACGGGCTGAATCTTTGAGAGATCACTCTTGGTCTTAACCTGTTCCATAGTTTCCTCCTCATAGCAAATTTGTAAATCCGCATAGTTTTTCATCCCCTATCATACCATATTATGGTCTGAATGCGCCCTACGTTTGTTAAAAAATGTTTATCACAACGAAAAAAGAGCACCAGTTATGGTGCTCTAACTAATGTCGCATTCTTGCTATAAACGAGGGGTCAGTGTCGTTCCCGTCCTGGATGAATAATGGAAATGCTGATTCGCAGGGCGCGCTTAAACGCCTCCCAGCGCTCTTTGCGGGAAAAATGAGAGTCCCGGACAGTGTTGGCCTCTTTCCGGACCGCTTCCGTTTTCTCCCGGACCTCTTCGGTTTTTTCTCGAACTTCTTCCGTCTTTTCCCGAACACCGGCGGTTGCGTCTTTAAAGGCGTCCGTTTTTTCCTTTACTGCACCGGTAGCCATTTCCATGACTTCACTGGTCATGTCGCGGACTGTCGTTCCGGCGTAATCCTTAAACTCGTCCTTGGCATCCATAAATGCCGCACTGACTTCACGGATATCTCCGCCGTTCTCCCGGACGTTGTCAATTTCCTTGAGCTTGGCCTTCATGGGAGAGCTCTGAACTGCCTTCTCGGAAGTATGGTTCAGAGTGTCACGGTCAATTTTACCGTCTTTAGAGCGGATGGAGTTGGGGTACTTATCAATAATGACCTCATCCGGAAACTTCCGATCCAGGTACTTCTGCAGCTTGGTCTTGGCCGGCCTGCCGTCCTGGCGGAAGGTAAAGCGGGTTTTTGCCATGATGGAGATGAGAATATCATAGAGAAGAAATGCCTGAAGAGCCCAGAACATGGGAATTCCGAACTTCTTCGGAATCCGCTCGAAGATGACCTTGTAAATGGGATAGAATAACTTGATCCACAGCACGCCGAGGAACCCCCAGAAGCAGCTGTACAGGAAACAGATGCGGCCGTTAATGTTGAAGAGCCGGTGAGAGTAGTCCCATGAACGGTAGCCGGTAAATGTCTCTTCGCCCCAGGACATGATGTACTCCATAACGGATCCCCAGACAAACGCCTTGGCGAACACTTCCGTGACTGGAGCGTCCATATCTTTGTAGAGCAGGACGGTCATGAACGCACCGCCGATGGCTTCAGCAAAACTTAAGTGTCCGTAAACAACCGAGGTGCGGTTTTCCCAGTACCCGTTCGAGGCCCGGCACCACAGCTCTTCGATAATACTGCCGGCAAAGGCACTGAATACGAAGATGTAGAACAGTTCATAAAAACTGAAGTGGTCAGGGTCTCCCGTGCCATAGAAGTTTTTGATCATGTACTCGAACTGCTCTTTGGCATTTTTACGCTGAGTCTCAAAGTCAACATGCTCCGAAAAATCTTCAAAGCTGATATCTTTGACGGAAAATCCACCGCGGTCCCGGACCGTAGCAAAGGCGCTCCTGTCATAGAGCTTTCGGAACATCTCATTTAAGTCAATCTTTTTGAGCAGCGCGTTCCAGTCTATTTTGTGTTTATCCATAAACTCTCCCAAAAGATGTCAGAGGTTAGTCTGTGCGGCAAAGGCCAGAGAAATACAGGACAGGCTGCTCCGCGTATTTCCCGGATCCAGCTCTTTGGCTCGGGAATTGCTCCCGTTCAACGTGTCACTGGATACTTTGCCGTTTTTGACCTGATACGAGTTGGGGTAAGTCCAGATCATAAACTTATCGGGGAACTGCCACTCCATGAGCCGCTCTACCGGTGTATCCACAGGATTACCGGCCCGGCGGGCATTAAATGCTGTAGTGGCACAGACAGAAATTATAGTGTCATAGATCAGAAAGATAAAAAAGACCCAGAACACGACTTTTCCCACCTTCTTGGGAATGGCGCGGATAAGTTTTTTCAGGCCGGGGTAGATAAGTTTGGACCAGAACAGACCGAGTGCACCCCAGAAGCAGCCGTACAGGAAGCAGACCCTTCCATTGGCGTTGAGAGGCATTCGGTGATAGTTCCAGGAAACATATCCGAAGACGAGTTCCTCACCCCAGGACATAATATATTCAGCTATAGAGCAGACGATGAAAGCCTTGAGAAAGACTTTCCACCACTCGGTTTTCGTGTTTCGGAAAAGCAGAAGTGTGAGCAGGGTAGCACCGATGGCATAGGCGTATCCGAATTCTCCGTAAACCAGAGACGTTCTGCGCTCCCAGTATCCGTTGGTAATGACACAGAATACCTGTTCAATAACGGACCCGAGGATGGCGGCCATCAAAAAGATGAGGAAGAGTTCATAACCGCTGAGATGGTTGTTATCTGCGGTGTCGAAAAAGTGCTTCCGAAAATGGCTCCAGCGGCTCTCCGGTTCAACGGTGGGCTCGGTCTGGCTCACAGAAAAACCGCTCTTCGACTGGGCTGTGGAAAACTGCGTCAGAGTGGGAGCCTTGTTTTTCTTACTCATGGTTACTTCTCCCGTCTTTTCAGTGTGTCAATGGCCTCGAGATATCCGTTGAAGCCATGCCCCTTAATGGTTTGAATGGCGACCAGAGAGACATAACTTCTCTGGCGGAATTCTTCGCGGGCATCCACATCGGAAATGTGTACTTCTACGGTCGGAATGCTGACTGCTTTCAGTGCGTCGAGAATGGCAACACTGGTGTGGGTGTATGCTCCAGGGTTGATGACAATGCCGTCAGCCTTTCCATAGGCCTCCTGAATTTTGTCGACAATAGAGCCCTCGTGGTTGGACTGATAGAACTCTACGGAAATGCCCTCATCATCACACTTCTTCTGGATGAGACGGCAGAGATCATCATAGGAGTCTGACCCGTAAATTCCGGGTTCCCGAATGCCCAGCATATTGAGGTTTGGGCCGTTAATGACAAGAATATTCATGCGCGGTTTCCTCCGTTCTTACTTCTTATCATACTATCATATTTCGGTCCCGTGTGCTATCATTTAAGCGGTAAATCGCGCGTAAGAGAGGAGTGCAGAGTATGATATTCGCAGCGGTGCTGGCCGGCGGCGTAGGGAGCCGGATGGGGGCCAATACCCCGAAGCAGTATCTCAAAATCGGCGGTCAGGCCATTCTGACTATTTCTGTGAAAAAGTTTCTGTCGGATCCCGCGTTCGAACATGTAGTTGTTCTGACCCCGGCGGACTGGGTCGACTATACCCGCGAACTTCTGGCGGATTCTCTCGGCTCTTCCGGGCGATTAACGGTTCTTCCGGGAGGCGCCACACGCAATGATACACTGGACCAGGCCATACAGTTTCTGGACAAAACGTACCATTTTGACGACGACACCATTCTTGTAACCCATGATGCGGTGCGGCCGTTTGTGACAAAGCGGATTATTCAGGAGAATATAGCTGCTGCAAAGAAATACGGTGCGTGCGGAACAGCCATTCCTGCTACAGATACTATTCTCGAGAGCGGCGACGGGAAGCTGATTGACCAGATTCCGGACCGCTCGAAACTATACCAGATGCAGACGCCGCAGACCTTCAACGCCCGCAAGCTTGAGCGGCTGATGAACTCGCTGACGGACGAGGAGAAGAAGACGCTGACAGACGGATGCAAGATCTTCACCATGAAGGGTGAGCCGGTATACCTGGTACGGGGTGAAAATTACAACATCAAGATTACCTATCCGTTCGATTTGAAAGTAGGAGAGTTAATATTCCGTGAATATTCGTGACCTGGCATACCGCAACTTTGCCGCTGTATATAATTTAGCCGCAAAACTTCCTATAAAATCCAAGCGGGTGGTGTTTTTCCGTCTGACTGCCGGAGACCACTATGACTCCATGAATGAGGTGGAGCGGGAGCTTCAGCGCCGGGGAGACTATGAAATTCTTCACATCTCCCGGGAGGAAATCAACAACTTGAAAGGTGCTCTGCGGTTTATGACAGTGGATGCCTTTCGAATGGGGCGGGCTCATTACCTGTTTTTGAACAATAACTTCTTTCCCATGGCTTATATGAACCCGAACCGGAAGACAAAAGTGGTTCAGCTGTGGCACGGAATGGGCGCCTTTAAAAAGTTTGGATTTGATATTCCACAGCCCCCGGACATCCGAAAAAAAGAGCTGGGTGCGCAGAAGAACATTGACTATGTGGTCTGCTCCGGAGAGCAGATCCGTCCCATCTACGCCCATGCATTTCACCTGTCTCCAGACAAGGTCATTACAACGGGAACTCCAATCCAGGATTTCTATTTTCGACCGGAAAATGTCGGCAAAAGTGCTGTACAAAAGCACCGTAATTTGTTTGATAATGAACACGAAGCCTGTAAAGGTAAATACCTTGTCTTCTATGCTCCGACCTTCCGGGATAACCCTGAAGAAACCGCACAGTTACTGGATCACATGGACTTTTCACGGCTGAAGAACGCCGCGGAAAAAGGCGCTGGAAAGTCGACGGCAATACTCGTGCGGCTGCACCCCAACGACCGTGAATCGCGCGGGAAGCTGGAAGCCATTTGTCGGAGTCAGGAGGGTGTCATTGACGTCACAGATTACCCGGATGGAAACGAGCTGAGCCTCATTTCCGATGTCATGATTACCGACTACTCGTCCATCTGTATGAACAATGCACTGCTCAGGAAACCGGTGGTGCTGTATGCGTACGACCTGGACGAGTTTGAGTCCGAGCGCAGCTTCTATTTTGACTACGAGACACACGCCCCGGGTCCGGTCGTGAAAACCATGGACGACCTCTGCCGGGTGTTTGAGACACAGGACTTTATGCCGGAGAGGTTGGAGCAGTTCCGAAAACTGCATTTCGGCAGCCCGGACGGGCATGCCTCGGAAAAACTCCTTGACCGGGTACTGGAAAAATGAAATAATAATAAAGATTTTTAATTATAAATAGTATGAGGAGCAGTATCTATGAAGATTAACCATAACTTTGACAATCTCGTTCCGAACTATCTCTTCGCAGACGTTGCGAAGAAGTCTTCTGCTTATGCAGAGGCACATCCGGACAAGCCGTTAATCCGCATGGGCATTGGCGACGTCACTCTTCCTCTTCCCCAGGTTGCTGTGGATGCACTGAAGAAAGGCGCCGAGGACCAGGCTCACAAGGAGACCTTCAAAGGATATCCGGACTATGAGGGCTATGAATTTGTTCGGGAAGCTGTTTCCAAATACTATGCTTCGTTCGGCGTCTCAGTAGATCCGTCTGAAATTCTTATTACCGACGGTGCCAAGGGCGACAGCGCCAATCTCGCTGAAATTTTCAGTCAGGACAGCGTTGTTCTCGTAACTGACCCGGTTTATCCGGTCTATGTGGATTCCAACATTATGGCGGGCCGCAAAATTCTCTACGCTCCGTCTACCGGAGAGAACGGATTCTGTGCCGCTCCGGATGAGAACGTCCACGCTGACCTCATCTACCTCTGCTCTCCGAACAATCCGACCGGAGCTACCTTCTCCAAGGATCAGCTCAAGGCATGGGTTGACTACGCAAATAAAGAGGATGCTGTAATTATCTACGATGCCGCTTATGAGCACTTCATTGTTGACGACTCTCCGCGTTCCATTTTTGCCATTGACGGTGCACGGACCTGCGCGATTGAAATCTGCTCCATGTCCAAGACCGCAGGTTTCACCGGAACCCGCGGCGGCTATACCGTTATTCCGAAGGAACTTGTCAGAGACGGCCACAATATTTACGATCTGTGGTACCGCCGCCTGAGCACCAAGTACAACGGTGTTTCCTGGCCGGTACAGTGCGCTATTGCTGCTGTCTTCAGCGAGCAGGGCATGAAAGAAATTGACAACAATATCAATTACTACCGTGAGAATGCCAAGACTATTATGAAGACCATGGATAAGCTCGGCATTGAGTATACCGGCGGTAAGAACTCTCCATATGTCTGGATTAAGTGCCCCAACAACATGGGCTCATGGGAGTTTTTCGACTATCTTCTCGAAAACATTCAGGTTGTTGGCACTCCAGGTGAAGGATTTGGCGACTGCGGCAAGGGGTGGTTCCGCTTCACCTCTTTCGGCAGCCATGAGGCAACGACAGAGGCCATGAAGAGAATGGAACAGCTGCTTGGCTGATTGTGCTCTGGATGGAACTGGTACGGTGGGTCTTTGATACCAGTACTGGATTAGTTGAAAAAATTGAATGAAAAGAATTTCAGGGCCGCCCGTGCTGGGCGGCCCTGTTTTTATACTTTTTTTCTGAATCGCCTGGAAAAAATAAAAAACCGCGCCGGGCAATGCCGATGCACTGCTCCGACGCGGCTTTGCGTCAAATTTCCTTCTGGAAATTATATAAGCTTATTTGTCAAAGCTCTTGCCGAGATAGTAGAGGTCGGCGGCAATCAGACCACAGACGCAGATACGGCCGAAAATCTGCCAGCCGGAAGCTTTTTCCTTCTTGCTGTCTTTTGCATCTTTGCTATCTTTGGACTCTTTGTCGTCATCATCATCGTCATCATCGTCATCGATGAGATCTTCAATGACATCCTTGAGATCATCGGTTTTTTCCTCAAGGTCGTCAGCGTCTTCTTCGCTGTGATCCGTCTTTTTCTCTAAGAGATCGGCTTTTTCTTCTAATGCTTTAACCTGTTCTAAGAGTTCATCTACTTTGCTCATAGGGCGAGCCTCCTTAAAATAGTAATGATAAAGTTTATAAAAAGTGATCGTCTTTGAATGATTTATCCGCCAAAATGAGCAAATAAAGTCAAATCTGTTCGTTGCACACATGCTATAAAAGTTAGCAGGAGTCATTTCTCTCTAACTCACTTGAGAGCGAATCCTTAACTTTGACTCGAAGTATAGCACGAAAAGTTACAGATGACAAGACATTTTCATTAAAAATCAAAATTCGAAAATCCAGAAAATTAGCGTAGGCTTGCGGTTTACAAGACTTTCAAAGCGTGGTACAATGTAAATGTAGTCAGTTGTAGCACACATGCAACAAACTATAAGGCAATTTGTCGATTACTCACAAAAACTACTAACATTTATTATATTGGAGGAATTCATTATGTCAGCATGGGGACATGTAGCACTTTTCGCGGGCGGCACTCTTTTCGGTTCCGCAGGTTTTGATATGCTTTCGAGCGATACCGCTAAGAAAGGGTATACTCACGTAATTGCAGCCACTCTTCGCGCTAAGGATGCTGTTATGACCAACGCAGCCAATACTAAGGAGACCTGGAACGACATGGTTTCCGACGCCAGAGAAATTAACGAAGAGCATGCAGCCAAGAAAGCTGCCAAGGCAAAGGCCAAAGCTGAGGCTGAGTACGAAGATGTAACCGATGAGGACGAGAAAGCTCCGGCAGCTGCCCCGAAGAAGACCACAAAGAAATCTGGCGCTAAGAAATAATGAAATTTACCATAAAGCATGAGAACAAGACCCGCATGCGCATTCGTGTGAATCAATATGGTAATATGACTTTTGCGCAGGCGGATCTTCTCGAATACTACTTAATGAATCTGGACGGCGTAGATGACGTCCGGGTTCATGAGCGTACCGGGGACGCGGAGTTCACTTATTCCGGCGACCGGTCGACGCTCATCCACTCGCTGCAGACCTTCCATTATGAAGATGTCGAGGCTCCCGAAGGCTTGGTAGAGCACTCTGTCAGACCGCTGAATGCGGAGTATGCCGACAAACTTTTTAATAAGGTATTCTTCTATCTGGCCCGCAAGGCACTGTGGCAGTTTGATGCCCTGCATACCGTGAAGGTAATCTGGAACTGGGTCAACTCTCTGAAGTACTTTAAGGAGGGCCTGAAGTCCGTCTTCCACGGCAAACTCGAAGTCTCTGTTCTCGATGCAACAGCCATCTTCGTCTCCATGATCCGCGGCGACTACAGCACCGCCGGCTCTGTCAGATTCCTGCTCGGCATTGGCGATCTCCTCGAGGAGTGGACCCGCAAACGCAGCATGGGAGACCTGGCACGTGTCATGTCCCTCAATGTAACGGATGTCTGGGTTCGTACGCCGGACGGCACGGAAGTCCTTGTCCCTGTAACTGACGTCAACCCGGGCGATGAAGTTGTGGCCCATACCGGAAACACGATTCCCTTTGATGGCACGGTTATTTCCGGAGAAGGTATGGTAAACCAGGCTTCTCTCACCGGTGAATCGCTTCCTGTCAGAAAGACGGTAGAAGATACAGTCTATGCCGGAACTGCTGTTGAGGAAGGCGAACTTGTCTTTACCGTCAAGAAGACTGGCGGAGACAGTAAATATGAACAGATTGTCAAGATGATTGAGAACTCCTCGAATCTGAAGTCCTCTGTGGAGAGCAAGGCTTACCATATGGCGGACAAACTGGTTCCGTACACGTTCCTCACCTCTATTTTGACTTATATTTTCACTAGAAATATTGAAAAGACAGTATCGGTACTCATGGTCGATTTCTCCTGTGCCCTGAAACTGTCCATCCCTATTTCTGTTATCTCGGCGATGAGAGAGGCGGGCCGTCATGGTATTACCGTCAAAGGCGGCAAGTTCCTGGAGGCCATTTCTGCAGCAGATACAATCGTATTCGACAAGACCGGAACCCTGACCAAGGCTCAGCCGACAGTCCGTGAAGTAATCTCGTTTGACGGCGAAGATCCGGACGAGCTTCTCCGAATGGCTGCGTGCCTGGAGGAACATTTCCCGCATTCTATTGCCAACGCTGTCGTTAAGGCGGCTAAGGACAAGGGACTCAAGCACGACGAGATGCATACCAAGGTTGAGTACATTGTGGCTCACGGTATTGCTTCTTCCATTAACGGAAAGCGCGCGCTGATTGGCAGCTATCATTTCCTGTTTGAGGACGAAAGGATTGAAATGCCGGAGGAGAAGCGGAAAGTCTGGGAGTCCATTCCGGATGACTGCTCTCACCTGTATTTCGCGCTGGACGGAAAACTTATTGCGGTTATTCTCATTGAGGATCCGCTTCGTCTGGAGGCTAAAGGTGTCATTCGTGAGCTGAAAGAAAACGGCTTTAAGAAAGTGGTTATGATGACCGGTGACTCAGATCGTACGGCACGCGCCATCGCCAATGAGGTCGGCGTAGACCAGTACTTCGCTGAGGTTCTTCCGGAAGACAAGGCAATATTTGTCGAGGAAGAGCGGAAAGCGGGCCACAAAGTTGTTATGATCGGTGATGGCATTAATGATTCTCCGGCACTGTCTGCCGCAGACGTCGGCATTGCCATCAGCGGCGGCGCAGAAATTGCCCGCGAGGTCGCGGACATTACCATGAACGGCGAGAGTCTCGAGAATGTTGTCATCCTCAAGAAAATTGCCGATGGCCTTATGAACCGCATCAACAGCAACTACCGCTTCATTGTCGGTTTCAACGGCACGTTGATTGCTCTCGGAATTTCCGGCATCCTGATGCCGCAGCAGTCCGCGCTGCTACACAACGGTTCTACCATCATCATTACCTTGATGAGCATGAGAAATCTGTTGAAGTAAGCTTGCCGAAAGTCGAAGCTCTTTTGGCTTCAGCAATTGAACACGATATTATGGGACCATGTTCTCCGCTTTGCGCGGGAGTGTGGTCCTTTTTGAGCCTGTTTATTTTCTGTTCGTAATGAAAAAGCGGGGAGAGCGAGAGCTCCCTGCCGTGCGGGAAATTGTGAGGATCTGCACATCGACCAGCCCGCGCGCAACAACCAGCCCGCGCGCAACAACCAGCCTGCGCGTACCAGCCAAACCGCGCGTCAGCCAGCCGCAAAAAAACCAGCCGCACCAAACAGTGCAGCTGGTTCTAATATAAGCCTGCTTTTCATCCTAGAGGCTCTAATATTCATTTTCAGCTAAGCAGCTCCATGAAACAATCAGATAACCTGATAAGTGTAATTGAATGTAGCGGCAGCTTTGTTGTTTACATCATGGTCAACGACTTTGGTAATGCAGCCCTTGTCGTTATACGTATAGGTGAAGGTGTCGTTCTTGGTAATCTGACCCTTGCTGTCATAAGAGTACTTCAGTCTGCCATAGCGGGTGACACGTCCCTGAGAGTCCAGAACAAAGTTGGTGACAACCTCTTTGCCGACACCGCAGGTCCAGGTGGAGGAGACGAGACGGCCGCTGGCGTCATAAGTAAACGTAGTCTTTTCCGCTTCGCTTCCGGCATGCCAGTTGATCTTGACGATGTCGCCGGCGTCATTATAAGTGTAAGTGTATACACTGGTGGATGGCTGCTGAGAGTCGTTCCCGCCTTTGTAGTACCGTTTGACACTGTGGCTGATCTGTGTAACACGTCCGCCAGATGCCTTAATATTGATGGTATCTGTAGAACTGTTGTAGTGGTCTACATAGTTGTGAAGAACAATCTTCTTAACTTTACCATTACGGCAGACATTGGCCATGGCGTACTTAATTTCATCGTTGCCCTCCGTAATCATAATATTACGGTTCTGAGTGCTGACATCAGCAAGAGCAATGAAGGCATAAGGAAGGCCGTGGTCAATCGGAGAGCCGTTGGCACGGGCGGTCAGGGTCCCATCACTGTAGGAGACAGAGTACTGACCTCCGGTCTGGGTCATCTTGATGGTTTTGGGAATATAGTTGCCTGCAGCCACTGCATTTAAGGAAAAGGCTGAGAGAATGCTGACAGCCATAACCAGTGCAAGCAGGACAGAAGTGAATTTCTTCATGAATTATCCTCCGGACTAATTGCTATTTAAGATAATATATTCTAATATTCTACACGAAAAGTATATCGCAGAAAAGGGGAAACATGATGAAAAACTGAACAAAAATGCTTCCCGCACTGGCGGTTGTGCTGCTTTTAATGGCTAATCTACTGAGACCGGTGGCGGTTATGGCGAAGAATAATCTTGTTTTGCTTGACAAATACAAGCTTATGCGGACGCCGAGCGCTACGTACCTGAATGAGGGTAAAGTAGTGGTCATCAGCTACCAGGAGAACCAGGTTATGACCCTTGACGGCGGAACGGCAAAGCTGGATTGACATTCCTGGGCCCTGGTGGTATCGTAATGGTATTATTCCTACGTAATTAATAGGAAAAGCAAGGAGATGTCATCAGTGAATTTTTATGTTGCACAAGATGTCCTCGACAGCGGGGTGAAAATTCTGTTCGCCACGGTGGAGGGCGTCGACAATCACGGCCGCAGTGCCGAATGGGACGAATACCGCACGAAGAAAATTGAAGAGCTGTATGAGCGGTACAAGGATCTGAATCCGCATGATGACCCCATCCTGGAAGGGTTCAACATTCTTCATGACAATACCGGCGTGCGCCGCCGTAAAAATATTCCTGCCAGTGAGAATCTCATTAAGCTGCTTAAGAAGCGGCACGACATGGCTTTCATTAACAAGGCAGTCGACATCTACAACATCATTTCCATGGACTCCAAGCTCGCCCTCGGGGCGCATAACATGGATAAGGTAGACGGTAATGTCACTCTGCGATTTACGGATGGAACCGAGCGCTTTGTCCCCATAGGGCGGACAGAACCCCAGCCGGTTAAACCTCACGAGTACAGTTACTGTGACGATTCCAATGAAATCCTCTGCCATCTCGAAATTCGGCAGGTTGAAAAGACCAAAGTGGATGAGGATACCACCAATATTTTCTACATTGTCCAGGGAAACGAGGCCACACCGGACGAACTGCTCGAGGAGACAGCTGGAAAAATCCTTGAGACGACTGAGAAGTATTGCGGAGGAACCGGAACCATCATACATCCGGAGACTATTTGACACACTTTCACTCTTATTAGACCAATGTCAAAAAAATAAACACAAAATGAAAAAACCGTAAGTTTTTGAACTTACGGCTTTTTTTGTCGGATTTCCTGTCAAAAGATGAACAAACTTTTTTGTGTACAGTTCCGAATTGTTAAATATATATAAAAATAAGACGGATATATAGACAAAATTGTGATATATTGCAAATAAGGGCACCGCCCCGTTAGACTATGGGACTTTTTAACTATGGGAGTAATTATATGAAAGATCTCAAACATCTGATCTTCTTTGAAAACCTGCTGCAGGAGGCCAATAATGAACTGGTTCAGCAGGCAGTCAAAAACGGAGAAAAGGCTCTCGGGTATAACTGTTACTATATGCCGGAAGCTCTGCTCAATCTGCCGGGATGTTTTTCCACCAGACTGAGAGCTCCGAACTGCAAGTCCTCAGAGCTTGCAAACTATTATATGACCAACCGGAACTGCTCGTACTGCCGCGCCATTCTGGAGCGGGCACTGGAGGGCGCCTACAATTACCTGACGGCGCTGTTCGGCGAAGAGGCGTGTTCCAGTATGGAACGCATGGAAGAGCACTTTGAACTTCTGTCTCCAGTACAGCACCAGGGGTTCTTCTCCACTATCATTGATGCACCGCTGAAATCGGACAAGGCGGCGCTCGACTATTACGAGACCGAGCTGGAAATCAAAGTGGTAGACCGCCTGGCCGCCATTGGAGTAGATACTTCTGACAAGGCTATGCGTGAGGCCATTGCGGACCAGAATGCTATCAACGATGTCATTACCGCTATCGGCGAGTACCGCAAGCTTCCGAATCCGCCTATTACCGGATATGAATTTCACGTCATCCAGCTGGTCAGTGAGACATGTCCGCACAAGCTGATTCTTCCTTATCTTCAGGAGACTCTGGAAGAACTGAAGACCCGCAAACCGGAACCGGAATTCCCGTTCCGTGCCCGCATCGTTCTCGCCGGCTCCGAAATTGATGACCCGGAGTTTACCAAACTCATTGAGCAGTGCGGTGCCATGGTCGTTGCCGACCGCTACTGCTTCGGTTCTATTCCGGGCCGTGAGCACATCACCATCCATGACGATGAGACCGCTTTTGAGGCCATCTGCCGCCATTATCTTGAAACCTGCGCATGTCCGCGCTTTATGGAGGGCTCAAAGATTGATGCCCGCCATGCCCAGTTGGAAAAACTGTACAAGGACTACCACGCAGACGGCATTATTATTGAAAATATGAAATTCTGTGAGTTCTGGAGCTACGAGAAGGTGCTCTCGAACTACATTATGACCAATGAGAAGCACATCCCATGCTGTACCATTGAAAAAGAGTACGCTCTGAACGGGGCAGGACAGCTCCGCACCCGCTTCCAGGCGTTTGTCGAAGGACTCGAAATCAAGAAAATCCAGGCAAACGAAGAGAGGAGGGGAGCGTAAATGAAACATTTAATTGATATTCCACTGCGGCGCTTTGATCCCATCTGGAAGGCTGAACATGGCAAGGGCGGCCAGAGAGACCGATACTACGACAAAACCGGTATTGCCAAATGGAGAGAGTGGCGCGGATTAGACGACACACTGACAGATTACTACCACTGGCTTATCAATTTAGGCCTCATGGGAAAGATGGTCCTGAAAGACCCGGTTCATTTTACCAAGGGACTTCTCGAGTATCGGTGGATGGGATCCTTCCTCGGATCATTCGCATTCATTGATCGCCTGTATGAAGGGTACCGCGGACCCGAGCTCCGGCTCGCCGGACTGCACGGAAATGCCATCGTTCACGGCCTGACCGATACCATCGGCGTTGTCCTCAAAAACGACAAACGCCTCGGAGGAGGCCCCATGTCCGACAATATAATCGGCCTCGACGAGACTATCCCGCCGCTCTTCACCGCCGGTTTCCCGACGCTGCAGGCGGCTCCTATGCAGACTTTGCCGGAATTCGTTATCTGCGATGTAGATCAGTTTATTGAGCCGTACTATATTGACGTCGCAGAGTCTTACGGTCTTCCCGCCGACGTATGTTCGCGCTGTTCCGCCGAAACCGGCGTCACCATTGACGATGCATTCCCCATCTTCGGAAAGCTCGAGATGTCGACGAACCAGCCCTGTAACGCCAGTGAGGCCACCTCAATGTTCCAGCGCCGCCGGTTCCAGAGCTATGGCATGGAGGTTTATCCATTCGTATTCTCGATGCAGCATAATGAAGAACCGGGCCATGAGTACTCCGCTGAAGAGCTCAAACAGGCAATTGCCAAAGTTGAAGAGGTCTATGGAGTCAAATTTGACTGGGATGCGTTCTTTGAAAAGGCAAAGCTCATGAATGAGCAGAACACGATTGAGATGGAAAAGTGGGATATTATGTCCACGCCGTATTCCATCCTGGTCGGTATCAACGAGTTTCTCTATAAGCTGGTAGAGTGGGCGCTCATTAACGGTCGAGATCCTTACTACAACAAAGTGGATCGCAAGGCAATCAAGATGATGCGGAAATACTGCGCGAAGAAGTATGAACCCTTCCAGGGCAGAACCAGACACCGCGCCTTCCTGTGGGCTCCGTCGGCTGTCTATTACACCGACTTCCCGACATGGACGCAGAACTGCTGGGGCATCAACATTGTCCTGAACATGGACTCCACCATGGGTCACAACATTATTAATACGGAAGACAAGGAGCAGGCGCTTGTTGACCTCGCCAAGTTCGAGGAAAAAGGCGTTATGCGTCACCACGCCGTCGGCGGATGGGAGAACATCAACGCTGTCTGGGAGTGGGCCAGAAAGATGAACTGCGATATGGTTATTATGAACGACAACATTGCCTGCAAGGGCATGAACGGCGTTCACGGAATGCTTGAAGAGCAGGCCCACAAGTTCGGATTCAAGTTTGTCTTTGTTCCGCATGATCTCGAGGATTCCCGCACCATTTCCCGCCAGGGAATGCGGAATGCTATCAACGATTACATGTCGGTCGTATTAAATGAAGAGCCGCTGGACCCGACGCTTGTCGAGTTCAACGATTCAGAAGCCTGGTAAGGAGGCGGTGTTATGGATACCGTAAAGAAAGTGGCGAAGAAACTCGCTCTGATTTTTGGAATCTTCTTTGTCTCGACCTTCACACTCTACATTACGAACGGCGAGAACAAGCTGATTTACTATGTCATTCGTCCCATGCTGAACAAGCACTATGATAAGCAGAAGAGGGACCGCAAAATTTAAACTCCTTAAAGAGTATTCCTTCCCATAAACAAGAGACCCGCGCTCAGCTGTCGCTGAGTGCGGGTCTTGCTGTTGGACTGGTTGTTGAACTTACCAGGCGCTCGGCAGTCTTATTAGACTTTGCCAAAGGACTGAACCTCGTAGATAGTGCCGTTATGAAGGTTCCCAGGATTCCAATACCAGACATCTTTTGACTATCAGACGGAAATGAATAGCTTGTGGACAATGACAGTAAGTTTGTTCAGTATTTTATTTGGAAGTTAATAAAACTACATCACGTCGTTGTACAATAATTTGTATTTGTACAAAAAACGGTGCATTGTGGCATAAATATCGTCTTAAAATGAACAATTGACGTGGAATTTTCATCTATAAAGTGCTAACATCTCATTTGTCCTTTTAAGGAAAGAGGAAATTGAAAAAAGGAGAGAAAAACGAGGATGAAGAAAATTATTTCCATGGTACTCGCAATGGTTATGGTATTGGCCGTTGCTGCCACATCTGCTTCCGCTGCACTGATTAACACGGCGCAGTTACAACAGGACGCAAAAGACACACTCAGCAAAGGTGCAAAGACTATTGCTGCAAAAGCAAGGTTCACTCCGCAGAAAGCTGACGGTTACTGGTCTTCCAAGTTCAGCACTGATGGTCAGACTGCTTATATGCTTTTCGTAGACGCTGTTAAGAAGTTCCAGACTTCTGTTGACATCCCGAACATCAGCCAGAGCGAGAGAAGCCAGTTTGCTCAGATTATCCAGCAGGAGCATCCGGAGCTGTTCTATGTTTCCGGCATTGGTGCCAAGACCCATCAGGATTCTGACGGGTATAAATGGCAGGAAATGACCATCAGCTATGTTTCTGATGCCAGAAGCAAACTGAGTGCGGTTGAGAATGCTGCAAAGCAGTTCCTGAACGGCGCACCGACCAGCGGCTCTGACTATGATAAAGAGCTGTTCGTTCATGACAAGCTCGTCAACCAGACCACTTACCAGAGAGGTCAAAAGAGCATTTACAACAACCTTGTTGAGCACAAGAGCAACTGCATGGGTTATGCTTATGCTATGAAGTATCTTCTGAACAAGCTTGGCGTTACCTGCCGTGTCTGCATTGGTACGGCTACCGGTGAAGGCGACCACATGTGGAACGTCGTTACTTTGAATGGTAAAGAGTATCTCACCGATACTGGCTGGGACGATCCTTCTGCTACCCAGCATGCGCTGTCTCACCGCTATTTCAACATAACTAAAGATCAGATGAACGTTGATCATCAGCCGAAGAATCCGAGTGAAGAGAATGCCTGCACCAACACTGACCAGGGTTACTACAAGAAGAACGGCATGTATTACACCTCTGTTGACGAAGCAGAGAATGCTATTAAAGAGACCCTGAAAACTCAGAAGGTTGCTCAGGTTCAGCTCCCGAACACCACTATGGCTGCACAGGTTCGTCAGGACTTTATGGACGGCAAGATTGTCAATGCCAAACGCGGCGCTGAGAAAGACTTCAGACAGAACGGCGTTGTAAACGGCGTTGTTGTTGTTTACCTGAACTAAGCATACAGGTGGGCCATACAGGCTGACTCCAAGCCTGGAATAAAAGACAAGTTTAATAGAGAAGAGGGCTGTGCCAGTTTGGCACAGCCCTCTTTTGGCTATTGGGTATTGGCTTGGACTAGTGTCTATTCCTTGAGCGGTGGAACACTTGATTAAAGTCTCCTGCATTCCCGCCAACTTTTGCCGCAAAAGACCATGGAGCTAATATGGCGAAAACCTGGCTTGTATGCCCACTCTTATTTTGCATACAGCTTTCCAACAATATAATACAGCAGCCGGTTGGACAGGAACCGCTGCAAAAAGACAAACAACTTGTACGACGTCCCGATGGTATACACCGGTGCCGGGTGGCGTTTGAGTGCATATTTCGCAACTAGATCGCCCGCGGCCTGTGCACTCATGCCGGTTTCCTCGTCGTGTTCCATGACAGCCACAGAGCGGGAAATGCGTCCGCCGTATTCCTTGTCCCCCGCCGGGCTCTTTTCCCGTGCCGCCGTGAACCCGGTGTGGATGTCACCAGGCAGGAGCGTGACCACTTCAACACCATACGGGCGCACCTCATTCATGAGGGCCAGCGAGTAGTCACTGATAGCCGCCTTCGATGCCGAGTAGTACGCCTGGAACGGAATGGCAATAGGCGCAGCAACGGAACTGATATTGACGATTCGCCCTGAACCCTGCTTCCGCATGATGGGCAGTACCGCGTGGCAGACATTGTCCATGCCGAAGAAGTTGACCTTGAACTGCTTTTTCGCCGCTTCCGACTCTGTGAACTCAATGGCGCCGGAAATGCCGAACCCTGCGTTGTTGACCAGAATATCAATCTGCCCCTCTGCGTCGAGAACCTTGGAAATTGCAGCCTCAACTTGGGAAATCTCCGTGACATCGCACTGAATATGTCCAATATCGGGCAATTTACCCTCCTTATGCCTGGAAAGTTCATATACTTTACAGCCAGACTTGAACAGCGCGATCGACGTAGCTGCGCCAATTCCGGAGGAGCCTCCAGTGACAATGGCAACTTTTTTCCTTGACATGAAAAATCCACCTCTCTATCAAGCTTATAATAGGATAAAATAGACATAGTAGAAAAGATTGTATTTTTTTGAGGTGACCTATTGTGCAAGTAGAAACCAGACAGGGACTTCTGAACGGAGGAGTCCATGACGGCGTGCTGTCTTTTTTGAACATCCCATATGCAGAGTTCAACGGAAGATTCCAGAAGGCAGCATCGCCGAAGCCGTATGATGGAGTACGGGACGCCACAAAGGCGGGCCCGGTCTTTTCCCAGACCAAAGGACGATTGTCGTTTGTTATGGGGACGACAGAGGAAGAGAAAAACTGCAGCGAAGATGCATTTCGTCTGAACATCTGGGTCCCGGATGCAGCGAGCCCGCAGGAGCTGGCCGGCAGAAAACTTCCGGTCATTATCTTTATGCACGGAGGGGCCTGGGTCACCGGCGGTGGTTCCATTCCCTGGTATTATGGCGATGAAATCGTCCGTAAATCCGTCCAGCTCGGGACACCGGCGGTCTTCGTAAATCTCAACTACCGTCTGGGCGTGTTCGGGAGCGCGTATTTCCCGGGAACGGCCGAGCCAAACTGCACGTATAAGGATGTCCTTATGGCCATGGACTGGATTCGGGAGAACATTGCCGCGTTTGGCGGTGATCCTGACAGTCTCCATGTTGGTGGTCAATCTGCCGGTGCGTGGTATACGGTAGCCATGATGGCCAACCCGAAGTTCAGTAGAGGGCTTCGCAGCGCGTCGCTGTTCAGCCTTCCCGCCAATGACCCGCCGAAGTCAGTGGAACGGATGCAGGCCATGATGAATGAGGTCCTGAAAGCTGCTGGTCCGGGAGCAGATGGGGAGACACTGAAGAACATGGATACCGCCGACCTGCTAAAAATTCAGATGGCTGCCGCTAAAGTTCCCTCTACAGACCTTTGTGTCTACATGCCAATGGTAGAGGAGGGGATGATTCCCTCCGATATCTACACGGCAGCGGTTCAGAACGCTCCGAAAGAAATGAGAATATTTGCCAATAACAACCGGCAGGAGTATGCGGCCTTTCTGGCAGGAAATGCGGAGGAGATGGGTTCTGGATATCTGGCGGAAGTGAAGAGACTGTCCGACCGCACCTTCGTAACTCCGACGAACCAGTTTGTGTTTGCGCTGGAAAAAGCGGGGCAGAAGGTACTTAACTATTCTTTTCCCTATGAGTCGAAACAGCCCAATGTATATGGCTGCCACTGCTTTGATGTTCCGTTCCTGTTTGGCACCTTTGATGCCTGGAGTAATGCACCGTTCCTTCAGAACATAGATGCAGAGGAGGCCCGGTCCATTGGCGATGCCTACCGGGAACTCTGGCTGAAGTTTATTCTTGGTTGAGCGAATCTGAAGGCAGGAAGTTCCCATAACCAGCCCTACATTAAAAAGCAAAAAGAAAAGCTCCACCTTCTGGTGGAGCTTTTATCTGGCAGCGGAAAAGGGATTCGAACCCCTACAAACAGAGTCAGAGTCTGTCGTGCTACCATTACACAATTCCGCTATGTGTATAAAAAGAAGCTGTAAAGCAGCTTCTTATATACAAATTCAGGAGAGTGCTTGTTTACGCGCGGTTAACCTTACCGGAACGCAGACAACGTGAGCAAACATAAACTCTCTTTGGAGTTCCGTTCTCTACGACTTTAACTCTCATGAGGTTCGGTTTCCAGGCTCTGTTGGAACGTCTGTGGGAATGGGAAACTTTGTTTCCAAATTTGACTTCCTTGCCGCAATATGCGCATTTTGCCATGTGTCGGCACCTCCTTTTAACAACGGGGAGAATTGACCCGTCTCAAATGCAACGGCTATATATTATCATCTCCCAAAGTGAAATGCAAGAACTTTTTCCCTGTTGTAAGGATTTTTTAGACATAAAGGGAGGGGAAAGAGAAGGGAGACAGTACAGTCCTATCAACGGGACAGTAAATACTTTTCATATTGATTTTTACAGGGGCATTAGATATAATGTGAGAGAAGAAGCGAACATTTGTGCGTCAGACTTTCGTATTCCTGTGAAAAAGAGAAAAATATCTTCTGACGCTGACAATGGAGGAATCGAATTTGGCTGTAGACAAGAAAAAGAAAGCACTTGACACCGCAATCGCCCAGATTGAGAGACAGTACGGAAAGGGCGCAGTTATGCGCCTTGGCGACAGTAAGGCTATGCAGGTGGAGGCTATCTCCACCGGCTCTCTGACTCTGGATATGGCGACGGGCATTGGCGGATACCCCCGCGGAAGAATCATTGAAATCTATGGACCGGAGTCTTCTGGTAAAACGACTCTGGCTCTTCACGCTATTGCTGAGGCCCAGAAAATTGGCGGTGAGGCGGCATTCATTGACGCCGAGCATGCTCTGGACCCGGAATATGCCGGAAACCTCGGTGTAGATGTAGACTCTCTTCTCGTCTCTCAGCCGGATAACGGCGAGCAGGCACTGGAAATTGCAGAACAGCTGGTTCGCTCTGGTGCCATCGACATTTTGGTAGTCGACTCGGTTGCCGCTCTGGTTCCCAAGGCGGAAATTGAGGGAGACATGGGAGACTCTCATGTCGGCCTGCATGCAAGACTCATGTCCCAGGCCCTTCGAAAACTGGCCGGTGCTGTTTCTAAATCAAATTGTATTATTATATTTATTAACCAGTTGCGTGAAAAAGTCGGCGTTGTCTACGGCAACCCGGAGGTTACGACCGGCGGTCGTGCACTGAAGTTTTACGCTTCCATGCGTATTGATGTCCGCAGAGCGGAACAGCTGAAAAACAGCAAGAACGAGTTTATTGGTAACCGGACCCGCGCCAAAGTGGTTAAGAATAAGGTGGCCCCGCCGTTTAAAACCGCAGAATTCGACATTATGTACGGCCGCGGCATTGCCAAAGAAGGCGAAATTCTGGATGCCGCTGTTGAGCTCGGAATCATCCAGAAAAGCGGCTCCTGGTTCTCCTATAAGGAAGAACGGCTTGGCCAGGGACGTGACAATGTCAAAAATTATATCCTGGAGCATCCGGACTTCATGGACGACCTTGAGAAGCAAATCAAGGAGCAGGAGAAAGAGCTGACAGAAAAGTCTAAGGCCAAGGCATCCTACCGCGGTGGAAATATGCACGCTACTGCGGAAGAGGCCAAAGAAGCTGACGAAAAGAGCAAGCCCGCCGCTAAGCGGAAAGCTACCTCTACAGCGGCAGCAAAAGCTCAGCTGGACATTACCGTTGACGACGACGAATAAGAACAGGTAAGTGGTTCTTTATGAGTGTTATTTTGACTGCCCAGCCTGGACGCGGAGAAAAAATCCATCTGCTGGTCAATGGGCAGTATATAGCCACAACTGACAAAACACGCTGGTACTCTCTCGGTCTGCCAGACAAGAGCGAAATCGACAAGGAGCAGCTCTCGGAAATCTTAGACATGGCTGCCAAGGGGCGCATGTATGAAAAGGCTTTGGACCTTCTGACTCAGAGGGAGTATTCCCGCAAAGAGCTGGCAGACAAACTGGTTCAGAAAGCGGCTCGGAAAAAGCGTCCCAACCGGGACATCCGAGACTTCGGTGTAACAGACGCCAGTTTCAGCGACATTATTCTGGATGCCCAGAAAACAAACTATGCTAAGCTCCGGCAGCGGGCGAATGAGGTCTGTGACAAGCTGGAAGAACAGGGCCTGCTGAGCGACGAACGCTTTGCAAGGATGTTTGCGGAGGAAAAGCTTCGGACTAAACATCTCAGTGCCCGCGGGCTGAAGACTGCTCTGCAGCAGAAGGGAGTCTCCCGGGAACTTGCTGACAGCGTTGTTGAAGACCTGAACCCGGACCCAGACGAGGCTATACGAGAGCTTCTGCAGACCAAGTACCGCAGTCGGGACCTCTCAGATGAGCGGGACCGCCGACGGACTATTCAGGCTCTCCAGCGCCTCGGGTATACGTACTCGGAAATAACCCGCGTCATCCAGGAAGACCGCTGAACCGAAAGAGCGTTAATAGGCGCTCATACTACTCATACTATAAGTGCTAATACAATATTTGACAGTGAATACAACTAAAATGGGCACGCGACAAACCGCGTGCCTTCTTTATTCTTAATTCTTCGCTTCTTTTCCCATAACGCCCGGAAAAGAGAGCTCTAAAAGAGGAGACCATCCATGGAGAAAACTGCATTCTGTCTCTGCCATACACAAAAAGAGGTCAATGAAAAACTGCCGCGGTATTTACAGGACTGTGACAATCAGGAACGGGCCGAAGGCATTCAGGTGACCCGGGAACTGCGTCTGCTCCCGCTGCGGGAAGACGTGGATATTCAGCAGTATCTTGGAAAACCCAATGGCGTTGAAAAAGTACTGTGTGGCGGAGACTCGGAACCAGATGGAGAACTCTGCAAATACGAGTGGATCCGTCACGTGAGAGTCCAATGCATTCGCACGGGCATTGTGTTTGACTTTATTTCCACCGGCTCCACTTTCTCCCGGGCAGGGAAGACATATAAAATTCCCAAGCTGGAGACACAGCTTGCCCAGGCTCGAAAATCCTGGCTGAGCTATGTCCCAAAATCTGGCTGCGCTGACCGTATTCCGTACCGCCTGCCCACAGAAGAGCAGCTGTTCAGCCGTCTGGCGCGGTCTAATTTTCGCAGCAGATTTCATCTGAATTCCGAAGAGCTGGACTATGTACAGAAAAAGGGGATGCCGACTATTCGCAGTCATGCAGAAAACTTTATTCGCATGAGACTGGCTGTGGAAAATCCCACCAACGATGGCAGGCAGACTCCCATGAAAGGACATCCAGTCTTCAAAGCCCAGCATGCCACCGCAACCTGCTGCCGGGAGTGCCTGGAGAAGTGGCATCACATTCCTGCCGGCAAACCACTGACAGAACAGGAACAGGACTATATCGTGAATGTCATTATGAAATGGATTTCCCGGGAATCTGGAATCCCAGAGAAGAGAAGAGGATAAACTCAGGGCAGGGGCTTACCAAAAACTTTTCCAACTTCATAGATTGTTCTCAATTTATTTATTTTGTATTTAGGGAACCGTCCTATAGTAAGAATCGCTGAAGGGAGAAATCCCGAAAGCAAATTCCCCCTTTTTCTTTTTCATTTCATTTTCTCCTTTAACTAGAAACACACTAGAGAACGAACACCGCCATACCGGATCTTCCTTCCCGGATGGCGGTTCTTCGTTGTCTGTAAAAAACAATCGAAAAAAGTTCATAATTTGTCTATTGAGATGTCATGAACTTTCCGTGGATATCCTCTATAGTAGTAACTGTTAAAGGAACCACTATTCTTTTAGCATTCCTTTCTTTTTCATTTTATTATTTCTCCTATTCTTTCCCCTATCGAACCAAACGGAAAGAAAACAACCCTGTCGGCCGACCACCGACAGGGTATTTTTATGCCCAAATGCAGCTGACCACTAAAAAAACAATAACTTTGTGTATTTTTCGGTGACACGAGATACGGTACAATGAGACCAAACCACAGGAGGAATCAATCCCATGAAAAAAATCGATGCACATTCTCATATTGGCGCTTTCGGGGGCTGGGCCGGCGTAAACTTTGACGAGACCCGTCTTCTGGAGCAGATGGACGAGTTTGATATTGAAAAGACATTTCTGACAGCCTCTTCTTACCAGACCAATGAAGAACTGGCCAAGGCGTTCCACCACCATCCGGACAAGATTGTTCCCATGGTCTGGATGAACCCGGCGCAGGACAACGTCAAGGAAAAGCTGGACCATTATATTCTGGACGAAGGGTTTGCCGGAATCAAAATGCAGCCTCTGTTTGACGCTTTTGTTGCCGACGACCCCATAGTTTATCCGGTTATGGACTATGCCCAGGAGCATGATCTTCCGGTCTTTATCCACTGCGGACATCCACCATATTCTCTGCCATGGCAGATTGCTCTGTTAGCAGAGCGCTACCCGGATGTTCGAGTTACGATGCTGCATATGGGTCACGGCCATGGTGTGTATGTTGATGCTTCCATTAAGATGGCCCGCCGTCTGCCCAATCTTTACCTGGAAATGAGCGGAATGCCCATGCCGAGTAAAATTTATGAGGCTTATAAGACTGTCGGCAGTGACCGGGTTATGTTCGGCATTGACTCTCCGTTCCACGCCCCGCAGGTCGAAATTGACAAGGTCAAATACTCCGGCCTGACAGAAAAAGAGCAGGAAGATGTTTTTTACAACAACGCAAAGAAGCTTCTCCGCCTTTAAACTCTGGTAATTCTATTCACTCATATAAGACAAGTTCGGTCGTGCTGGCCGGGTGTTTTGCACCTTCCGGCGCGGCCGCTTTTCCATTTTGCCGGTATTGCTGTATAATACTTTCCAAAGTTTCTTTCACACGGAGGATACCGGTATGTTTGGAAAACGAAAAAAGACTAAATCGCCCGAGCCGAAGAAGATCGGGATGATCTCACTGGGATGTCCCAAGAACCAGGTCGACGCAGAACTCATGCTGGACAAGCTTGCGGAAGCCGGGTACGCCATCCAGGACGACGTCGGCGGCTGTGACGCCGTTATTGTCAACACCTGCGGCTTTATTGAAGCGGCAAAAGCGGAGGCCATTGAGAACATTCTCGACGTGGCAGGCTATAAGCAGGACGGCGAGGTCGGAAAGCTTGTTGTCACCGGATGTCTCTCAGAACGCTATCAGAAGCAGATTATGGAGGAAATGCCGGAGGTTGACGCCGTTGTCGGTCTCGGCGGAGATGCAGATATTGTTGACATTATGGACCGGGTTCTTGCCGGAGAAAAGGTTATGGAGTTCCCGGACAAAGAAGAACTGCCGCTGGAAGGAAAACGGATCTTAACCACCCCGAACTATTATGCATACATTAAAATAGGGGAGGGATGTTCCAACGCCTGTGCCTTCTGTGCCATTCCGGAAATTCGTGGACGGTTCCGCAGCCGGCCTATCGAGAGCATTGTTGCTGAGGCGAAGGCACTGGCCAGTCAGGGCGTAAAGGAAATTATCCTGATTGCGCAGGATACCTCTCTGTACGGTCAGGACCTGTACGGCGAACTGAAGCTGCCGGAGCTTCTGCGGCAGCTGAGTAAAATTGAAAAAATTCACTGGATTCGTTTCCTGTACTGCTATCCGGAGCGGATTACCGACGAGCTCCTGGATGTCATGGCGACAGAGCCGAAAGTCTGTGACTATTTCGATATTCCGTTGCAGCACGCCGACGGTAATGTCTTAAAGCGGATGCACCGTGTTGGAGACCGGGAACATTTTGAAGCGCTCATCCGCAAAATTCGGGAACGGATTCCGGACTGCTGTATTCGGACCACGGTCATGACCGGGTTCCCGGGAGAGACAGATGAAGAGTTTGAAAATCTTGCAGAGTTTGTCCGGGACATGCGGTTTGACAACCTGGGATGTTTTGCCTTCTCTCCGGAAGAGGGAACTGTAGCAGCCGAGATGGAAGACCAGGTGGACGATGACGTAAAGAACCACCGCCAGGAACTGATTATGCAGATGCAGCACGACATTGCCGAAGAAAAGAACCGCGAATGCATTGGAAAGACTATGGAAGTCATTGTGGACGGGTATAATAAGTATGGAGATGTCTTTACCGGACGGTCTTATCGAAACGTTCCAGAAATAGACGGCTCGGTCCTGTTTACGAGTGAAAATCCCATCAACACGGGAGACTTCGTGAAAGTCGACATCTTTGGTGTCGAAGAGTATGACTTAAAAGGTGAGAGCTTCGAATAAATTCGAAGAATAGGAGAACAATCATGAGCCAGAAAATTGCTATGAATACCCCGAATAAGCTGACCATCGCGAGGATCATTCTGACCCCGATCTTCCTGGTCTTCTTTACTGTGAATTCCATTCCCGCACACTACCTCATTGCGCTGATTATTTATCTGGCGGCAGCGGTTACGGATTTCCTTGACGGCAAGATTGCCCGGGAGCGGGACATTGTCACGAACTTCGGCAAGTTTACCGACCCGCTGGCAGACAAGATGCTGACCACAGCGGCATTCCTCGGACTGATGGTAAACGGTTACTGCAACGTATGGATTGTCTTTATTATTCTGTTCCGGGAATTCCTGGTAAGTTCCATCCGCCTGGTTGCCTCTTCTCAGGGCGTAGTTATTCCCGCTAACATCTGGGGCAAGGCCAAGACTATGAGTATGATGGTCTTTACCTGTCTGATCATGTTTGCCCTGTCTCTTCAGCAGGACTTCAATGTCATTCCCATGGGATTCCCGCTTCCCCTCATCTCCGAGATCCTTCTGTGGATCTGTGCGGCACTGACGCTCATCTCCGGTGTGACCTATGTCGTCGAGGGCGCCAAGGTCATTGACTTTTCCAAATAAACTGTTATCATAATTTTTTGACTATGGGTTACGGAAAGTTGTGGTGACTATGAGTAAGTTCCGCACGATTCTGGAACGTGCGAAAGAAGATATTGAGACGTGTAAACGCAGAGACCCTGCGGCACGTTCGACACTCGAAGTCCTGCTGCTATATCCCGGGCTCCATGCTATCTGGGAATACCGAATCGCCCATGCGGCTTATGAGCACAAGATGTTTATTACGGCGAGGGCCATTTCACAGCACGCGGCGAGGACAACAGGAATAGAAATCCACCCCGGAGCCAAAATTGGACGTCGGTTTTTTATTGACCACGGACACGGTGTTGTGGTCGGCGAGACGACAGAAATTGGTGACGATGTTCTGCTCTACCAGGGGGTAACACTCGGTGGTACCGGAAAAGACAAGGGAAAGCGGCATCCTACTCTCGGCAACAATGTTATGGTAGGATCCGGCGCGAAGGTGCTGGGGCCGCTTCATATAGGTGACAACTGCAAAATTGCCTCGGGCGCGGTCGTTTTGGATGATGTGCCCCATGACAGTACAGCTGTTGGCGTACCCGCTCAGGTGGTCCGTCAGTATGGTAAGAAAGTTGACTTAGTCGATGATCTCGACCAGATCGATATTCCGGATCCGGTCATGACCGAGCTCAACAATCTCCAGAAGCAGATTACATCTCTTCGGGTGGAACTGGAAAGATTAAAAGGTGAAGGAGAGGCAAAATGAAAGTCTTCAACACGCTGACCCGCAAAAAAGAGGAAATGATTCCCATTACTCCCGGCGAGTACAAGATTTACTGCTGCGGCCCAACGGTTTACAATTACATCCATATCGGCAATGCCCGTCCTATGTGTGTGTTTGATACTCTGCGCCGTTACCTCGAGTATCGTGGAAATAAGGTCACATTTGTCCAGAACTTTACGGACATTGATGACAAGATCATCAAAAAAGCCAACGAAGACGGCACAGACTACAAGACCGTCTCTGAGAAATATATTAAAGAATACTTCATTGATGCAGAGGGCCTGAATATCCGTCCCGCAGATATTCAGCCGAGAGCGACCGAGACCATGGATGAAATTATCAGCATGGTCCAGAAGCTTATCGACAAGGGACATGCCTATGTTGTAGAGAACGGCGACGTCTATTTCGCCACCAATACTGACCCAGAATATGGCAAGCTGTCTCATCAGCCGCTGGACGACCTGGAGGCCGGTGCCCGCATTAACATTGGCGAGCTGAAACATGACCCCATGGACTTCGCCATTTGGAAGGCTTCCAAGCCCGGCGAACCTGCCTGGGACTCCCCGTGGGGACCTGGACGTCCCGGCTGGCATATTGAGTGTTCCGCAATGAACCATAAGTATTTCGGAGATACCCTGGACCTCCACTGCGGCGGCCAGGACCTCATCTTCCCGCACCACGAAAATGAGATTGCCCAGAGCGAGTGCGCCAATGACGCCCCGTTTGCCAACTACTGGATGCACAACGGTTACATCAATGTCGACAACGTTAAGATGTCCAAGTCCCTCGGTAACTTCTTTACAGTGCGCGATGTAGCGAAGGAATACGGCTACGAGCCGATCCGTTTCTTGATGATCTCCTCGCATTACCGTTCTCCCATTAACTACAGCGTTGATATTATTAAGCAGTGCCAGGCAGCCCTCAAACGGCTGTATACCTGCCGCGACGGTCTGGACTTCGCCTTGGAAAATGCTGAAGTAGAGGACCGCCCGGTTGACTTCGAGCTGAAGAAGAAGCTTGACGCCCACCGTGGTGAGTTCAACGACGCCATGGATGACGACCTGAATACCGCCGATGCACTGGCTGCTATTTTCGACCTCGTCCGTGACATTAATACGAATGTCCTCAACGGCAACGCCTCAGAAGGTCTCGTTAAATTCGCTACAGAAGAGTTTGATGAGCTGACCGATGTTCTCGGTCTTGTCTACAATCGAAAGAAAGAGACTCTGGACCTCGATATTGAGCACAAGATTGAGGAGCGCAACAAGGCAAGAGCGGAGAAAGATTTCGCTACCGCAGATGCTATCCGCGACGAGCTTAAGGCACAGGGAATTATCCTGGAAGATACCCCTCAGGGTGTAAAGTGGCACCGCGAATAAGGACCTGCTAGGAATGAAAACTCAAAAGACCACACCTGCAATGGTGTGGTCTTTTTTTATGCAAATTATGCCACAAGACTATTTCAAATTAATGATTATTATCATAGATTAACGATTATTAATTTATTCTTTAAGTCAATTTAAAGCATGATTTATTACAATACTTCCAGCAAAGAGATGAAGATTATAAACCAATAACAACTAGAAGAATGGAGAACAGTAGAACATGGAAAACAAAAAGCTTGACCTTATTGATGAAGAAAATCAGGAGCTCCGGGTTTACCACCCGGAGGATCATGAAGACCTTTTTGCCGACCGTGTCGGAATGCCGTCCCACAGAATCTATGAGACCAAAAAAGGGCGCAAGGCTCTTGAGGGTATGAAGATTATTGAAGAGCGGTACCATGACCGGTCCTGGTACAGCGTTATTAAGGAGCGCTCCCAGGGTTATCTCGACAAAGAGGCTATTTTTTACCGCGGAAATTCCATTACCTATCAGGAAATGCTCAACCGCGGTGACGCCGTTGCACAGTCCCTCGCCGCTCTCGGAGTCAAACGCGGAGATATGATATTCTGCTGCCTCGCCAATCTGCCGGAAGTCGCCTATATTATGCTCGGTTTCAATAAGATTGGGGCTAAGCTGAACTGCGTCGGCTCCCACTTTGCTCCGGACTTTCTGGATGAAATAATCAGCGAATGCTCGGACAAAGTTCTGTTTGTCACAGATGATGAGTATCCGAAGATGAAGGACTACATTGACAAGACCAAGATTCAGCATAAGGTCATCATTTCCAAGGCCGACTCCCTTCCGGAGCACCCAGAAAAGTGCAAAGGCTATGAGCCAGACCTGGACTGGTTCTACCGCTACACTAATGATGCCGAAAAATTTGCTGCGGAACAGGACGACATTATTACATTCCCGCAGTTCATCGCCCTTGGAAAGGACTATCCGGAAGAGGTCAAGGATACCGGAAAAATGGACGACGAGTTCCTCGTCACTTACACCTCTGGTTCTACGAAAATTGGATATCCGAAGATGATGTTCCATCGGAACCGTTCTCTCATTACTATCGGTGTGTTCCATGACCCTGAGCTCTGCGGAAACCCGGCTATGACAGGCCTGCGCTCACTGGCTCATATCCATACCGAATCTAACACAGACCTCATTACCTGCTGGTCTGACTCGTTTATGCAGCACTGGGCTGTCTGCCCGGAGCCAGAGTACGGCCGTGACATCTTCCTCGACTACCTGTTTGTTGACAAGCCGAACATTGTTACCGCAACGACCAGCTTCTGCATTCAGGCTGCCAGAGACTATCTCATTGACAAGCGGTTCCACAACCACGGCATCGGCCGGAAGCTCGACTTCCTGCTCGTTCTCATGGCCGTCGGTGAACCCTGCTCTCCCGGTGAGGAGCGGTTCTGCAATGAGTTCCTGAAACAGTCCAGAGCCGGAAGCGGCGTTAATCTCGCTGGTCCCTTCCACTTCGGTCACATTACCCTCGGCTACGGCGGAGGAGACACCGAGCACGGCGGCATTTATTACACTCTCTGGAGAATGCTGGAACAGAAACTCCACAAGCGCGCTCTCAAGGGCGGCCGGTTCGGACTTCGCCCGGTTCCCTATGTTCAGGCTGCAGTCCTTGCTAAACAGGATGACGGGTCCTTTAAGGAAGTCGGCTACAACGAGTACGGCGTTATTGTTGCCAACTGTGCTACCACACTGAAGCGGTATTCCGATTTCAGCAAGGTCAAGGATAAAATTATTACTGATGACCAGGGCGTAGACTGGGTTTCCTGCGACGTCTTCGGTTACATTGACAACCTCGGCTGCATTCACATGAAAGACAGACGGGACAGCAAAGTCGTCATGGAAAATGGCGTCAGTGTTTATCCGTACAAGATTGTCGAGGTCATTCAGAAGGATCCTGCTGACATTCTCACCAGCATTGTCACTAACTCGGAAGTTGACGGAAAGACGGTATTCATTGTCAACCTGGAGTTCTCGCCGCTCAAGAAGAACGACGACCTCTACACCATCCGTCGGTGTGACAAGCGGATTGCCAAGGCATTCCCTGAGCTGGACGGCCGCATTCTCTATCGTACATTCGACAACACGAAGCAGTTCCCGCTCTCCGGCAGCGGCAAGCGGAACGCCGTCGCGGTAGAAAAGATGGAGGCTGATGACACCTTCAAGCTTACCAATACGCAGCTTGTCTCCGTCGACGCATAACGCTTTGACAATTCCACATTAGTTCTCCGGGCAGCCCGCGGCTTCAAGCTCCGCGGGTTGCCTATTTTTTAACAACTATGAAGTGAATTCTTCTGCGATTTACGGTAGAATAGAATCAAAAGAGGTGAGAGTGCTTGAGTAACAGCAGCTGTACGGTCCCGGACGGAACCGTGAAAATCAAAGACCGGGCATTCTCCGGACAATCGGACTTGACCAGTATTGACCTGCCGGAATCGGTCGAGCAGATCGGTTCCTGCGCATTTTCGGAATGCACTTCTCTGAAGACAGCACATCTTCCGAACCATCTGAAGTCGCTCGGACCACTGGCATTTAAGGACTGCACGAAACTGCAGACCGTCAACATTCCCGCCGGCCTGACAGAAATCCGCGGCTGGACGTTTGAACAGTGCCGGGAGCTCCGCTCTCTGGAACTTCCGGACGGCATTGAAACGATAGATACCGGAGCGTTCATTAACTGCAAGGGACTGACGTCTCTGCGGCTCCCCCGAAACCTGAAAACCATCGGGGAGCACGCTTTTGAAGAGTGCACCGGCCTGACTGAACTCTACATTCCGGAGGGGGTTACCGCTATTCGGCGCGGGGCATTCTGGGACTGCTGCAGTCTCCGAAAAATCACACTGCCGACGACGCTTCGACACAAGGGCAACGACCTGTTTACCGGCTGCCGGAGCCTGACAGACATTGCGTTAACCCGTCCCACCAACCAGAACGCGGAGCGGATATTTCTCGACACGAGCAAGTTTGAAGACAAGGTCTTCCTGGCCGCGGGACTGCTGAATGAGAGAATCTCCAGCAATATGTTAAAGGACTACATCGCGCGGTATGTTATGCAGATTCTCCATTTGCTGGCGGATCAGTACAATGACGCCATGTTCCTGAAGGTGCTGACTTTCCCGTTTGTGCAGGACACCGTAAAGGCCAATTTCGACGACTTATTTGACGAGGTCAACCGGAAGAACAACATGAAAATCAAGGCCATTCTTCTGGAGTACCGCGATAAACACTTAGGGTATTTCCATGCAGACGACGAATTCGAACTTTGAGACCGACGAAGAACGACAGGAGCGGCTGAACCGGATTGCGGGCCGTATTCTGATGCTGTGTCGAAGCAGTATCTCCATTAACATGCGGTATATGGACCCGGCACTGTTTGCGCTCATTCCGTTCCCGGGGGATATTTCGCTGGCAACGGACGGGCGGTATCTCTACTATGAGCCTGAATATCTCATTTCTGAGTACCGGCATCAGAAGTCACAGATGACGCGAAATTACATGCATGTCATTCTGCACTGTGTTTTCCAGCACAATTTCATCCACAAGGCGCTTGACAAGCCCTACTGGGACCTCGCCTGCGACATTGCTGTGGAAAATCTGATTAATCAGCAGAATCTTGCCTGTTTTCAGTGCGAGCGGCAGAACCGACAGACGAAAATTCTGATTCAGCTGGGTCTTCAGCCGGATGAGCTGACGGCGGAAAAGCTGTACCGGCATTTTAAGGATTCCGGCATGAGTCCCGGGCACATTTCTCAGCTGCGGGAAGCCTTTAAGGCGGACGACCATGAAATCTGGTACTCTGACGCCGACAAGGACGGAGATGCTGACACACCGGGAAAAGACCCGAGTGACAATCCAAACCCAAAGAACAGCGTCCAGAGAGACTTAAACGACGGGAACAGTGTTCAGTCAGAGCAGCAGGAAAAGCAGGAGAAACGCTGGCAGCAGATCAGCCGGAAAATTCAGGTGGATATGGAGACTATATCCAAAGAGGCTGGTGAGGAAAAGGGCGGCATGCTCATGGAACTCCAGGAGCTTCACCGTGAACGCTACGATTACAAGAAATTCCTGCAGAAGTTTGCCGTCATGGGCGAAGAGATGATGATTAACCCTGATGAGTACGACAACATCTTCTACACCTATGGGCTTGAGCTCTACGGCGATATGCCGCTCATTGAACCTCTGGAGTACCGGGAAGTCAAACGCATTCGAGACTTCGTCATTGCCATAGACACCTCGGCGTCTACCAGCGGCGACCTGACGCAGCGGTTCCTGCAAAAGACATTCAACGTTCTGAAGTCTTCGGAGAGTTACTTCCATAAAGTCAACATCTATGTGGTGCAGGCCGATGTGGAAATTACCAATGTCACGGAACTTCACGACCTCAAGGATATTGACAAGGTTATGAATTCCTTACAGCTGCGGGGCAGGGGAGGAACGGATTTTCGTCCGGTATTCTCCTATGTCAACCAGCTGGTCAAAGATAATAAATTTCAGCGCCTGAAGGGCATGATTTACTTCACCGACGGCTATGGCCCGTTCCCGAAGTCGAGACCGAATTACGACAGCGCATTCGTGTTTATCCGTCAGGAGCATGAGGACCCGGAGGTCCCGCCCTGGGCCATCAAAGTGGTACTGGATGAGGAGGAACTATGAACATTAAAGAGGCAAAAGACCAGGTCAAGTACACCGTAAAATCCTACCTGACGAAGAATGATTCCGGCGCATATGCTATCTCTGTAGAGCGGCAGCGTCCGATTTTTCTGATGGGCCCTCCCGGTATTGGCAAAACTGCCATTATGCAGCAGGTAGCCGATGAACTTGGCATTAACCTGGTCTCCTATTCCATGACCCATCACACGCGGCAGAGCGCCTTGGGACTTCCTTACATTACAGATAAGGTCTATGACGGCAAGACGGTCCGCGTCTCGGAATATACCATGAGCGAGATTATCTCTTCCATGTATGACAAGATGGAGGAGACCGGGAAGAAAGAGGGCATCCTGTTCCTGGACGAAATCAACTGCGTCTCGGAGACTCTGGCACCGTCCATGCTGCAGTTCCTGCAGTTCAAGACTTTTGGCCGCCACCGCATTCCGGATGGCTGGATTGTCGTCACCGCCGGAAACCCGCCGGAGTACAACGACTCTGTTCGGGAATTCGATATTGTAACGTGGGACCGTCTCAAACGCATTGATGTTGAGCCGGACTTCCCGGTGTGGAAAGAGTATGCTTATCTTCGTCACATCCATGCTGCCATTATCTCTTATCTCATGGCACGGCCGCAGGACTTCTACCTGGTACAGACCACGGTAGACGGCAAGTCATTTGTCACAGCCCGTGGGTGGGAAGATCTGTCTAATATTATTGACCTGTATGAGCTGAACGGCTTCCCTGTGGATATTAATCTGATTTCGCAGTATTTGCAGAACAGCCGGATCGCCGAAGAGTTTTCCATCTATTATTCGCTGTACAACAAATACAAATCCGACTATCAGATTGAGGAGATCCTCAACGGCACCTACAGCGACGACATCGTGGAGCGGGCGAAAGTAGCGCGCTTCGACGAGCGTCTCACTGTGCTCGGCCTGCTGATTGACAGCCTCGGCAACAGCTTTACGAAAATTTATGAGACGGAAGAGGTGCTGCGCACTCTGGTCAGGGAATTCCGGGACCAGAAGGTCGTCATGCAGTCCGGCTCTGTCGACCAGGCGATGGAGTGCCTGGATAAAATTCAGAAGCGGCTGAGCCAGATAGGGTATGCGGAAGATACCACGCAGGCGCGTAAGAAACTGGCGGAAATTTCCCAGAAAGTTCAGGAGGATTCGCCGACATCCGGCGCTCAGGTTTATGATATCGTACGGGACGAAATTCACCGTGAAAACATGGAGCTGAAGAAGCTGGTTGAGGAGACTGGCAGACGGCTGTCGAACCTGTTTGCTTTTGTGGAGCGGACTTACGGCAACGACAACGAAATGCTTATCCTGGTAACGGAGCTTACGTCCAACTACTATGCTTCCAACTACATCAGCCACTATGGCAGTAAAGAGTACTTTGAGCATAACAAAGATCTGATGTTCTATGAACGGCAGAAGGAAATTAACGAAGAGATTGAAAATCTGAATCTGGATTAAGATGAAAACAAAAAAGATCCGGGCCCGGAGGCTCGGATCTTTTACTTTTATTCTGTTATGCTTTCGCTACAGGTTTATCTTTTGGCTGATCTTTGGGTTTCTTGTCCTTTTTGTTTCGTTTGACTCTGGTTGGCCAGTAATAAATTGCTGCGAGGATAGCCACAACTGTTAATACTATCAAAGCAACAGCCTGGAGGGTACCTTTATAGGTACCGTCCGCCAAAGTGTAAGCGTAATCTGTAAAGTGATTCTTAATACCAAAGATGAGTCCGGCTGCGGAGAGAACTGCGGTGATGGTGGCAAGGACATTGCCTTTGCCCCAGATACCGAGGATACCAGCGATGAGACCCAGGAGAGCGGCGATTGCGAGAATACCATAGAGGATAACCTTGTTGGTAAGCTCTGCAGTAGCGTCGTCACTGGAGTCCTTAACATACTGGAGAGACTGCTGACCGATCTGACCAGCTTTGTCGAGATCAATATAAGTTTCTCCATTGTGCAGCATAACCGGTTTTCCGTCGTCACCGAGTTTGGTGACATCCAGGTTACCGTTAAAACGCTGAGCCAGAGATTTAACACGGACATCGCCCTTCTTGGCGGTTACCGCCGGCATGCTGGCGGAGACTTCTTTCAGTCCGTCTTTAATCTGAGCCACACCGTCTTCAAACTCTGTCAGAGATGCTTTTCCTTCTTTCAGCTGCTGAGCGCCTTCAGCGAGCTGCTTTTTACCGGCAGCATAATCTCTCTGACCTTTTGCATAGTCTGCATAACCAGAGTCGAGCTGAGCTTTGCCGGCTGCAAGATCTTTCTGACCATCAGCATACTGCTTCTTGGCTTCAGCAAGCTGCTTTTCTCCATCGGCAACTTCTTTCTTGCCAGCTTCGAGTGTCTTCTGACCATCTTCATACTCTTTGAGCTGAGCTTTGCCATCTTTGACCATGTCCTGAACGTACTTCGGAAGGTCATTGACATTGTCTGGAATGTCCAGACCGGCATTCTTAGCTACAGGACGAACAACAGAGGCGAACCATTCCTGAGCGTTGTCAAATCCTGGAAGAGCTTTCAGGTTGCCATCGCGGAACTGTACATACTGGTCTACATAAGGCATAATAGGCTCAATCTGAGCGAGCTGCTGTTTACCTTCGTTGTAGGCTGCTGTGTTGGCGTCGAGTTCCTTCTGACCGTCAGCAACCTGCTTTTTACCAGCGGCGAGGTCTTTTTCACCGTCTTCGATCTGCTTCTTGCCGTCAGCAAGCTGTTTCTTACCGTCGGCATAGTCTTTCTCACCTTTGATGAGGTCTTTTTTGCCGGAAACAAGCTGTGCGGCGCCATCGGCAAGGTCACTCTGACCTTTCTGGTAATCTTTTACGCCGTTATCGTAGTCGACTGCACCGGAAAAATAAGCGTCCTCGTTGGCAGCAAGCTGACCAATACCATCATTCAGTGTGTTGAGCTGTTTGATGATGGCGGAAGTGTCTGTCTGTTCCATATAATCCTTAATGGCAAGTGTGTCCTTGATGCCGAGACCAGCGGCGATTAAGGAAAATACACTGACCAGAGCGAGGATAATGCTGCAGACCTTTCTGAGCGGTTTGACTCCTGCACTATTCTGTTTTTTAGCCATTTCTTCCTTCTTTCACTCCCTTTTTCTGTGACATGATTTCTGTCTACATTGGTAATAACGAATAAATTATTCTCTAAAAGCAACTCGTTTTTAGATACTTTTTACTCATTTATTACTATACAACTATAAGTTACACTGTGTCAAAAAAATAGGAAAAAAAAGCACTTTTGCCGTTCACCCCTTGACTTTTTTTCAAAAAGGATAAATCACGCGGGAAAAATACAAAAAAATTAAAAATTGCGATTGAGAAAATATATAGAAAATGAGAGAAAAAGAGAGAAAACGTGAGATTACAAATTCTAAATTAAAAAACTTCGATTTTTCCGTTGACATGGGGTGAGGGGAGTGTTAGGATAATCAGGCAATTTAAAAACTATTGATGGAGGAACTGGTATGTCAACTTATATGCCAAAGGCCAGCGAAGTTGAGCGCAAATGGTATGTGCTTGACGCTGAGGGCAAGTCCCTTGGTAAAGTTGCTGCAGAAGCTGCAACTCTTCTTCGCGGTAAACATAAACCTGATTTTATGCCGAATGTCGACACTGGCGACTATGTAATCATCATCAACGCAGCAAAGGCTGTTCTCACTGGTAAGAAACTTGACCAGAAAGTTTACTATCGTTTCACCGGTTATATCGGTAATATGAAGAAAATTAAATACAGCACTCTCATGAAAGAGCATCCGGAAGTTGCTATGGAGAAGGCTGTTAAGGGTATGCTCCCGGACAACACTCTGGGTAGAAAGCAGATTACCAGACTTCATATTTACAACGGCGCTGAGCACAAGCATGAGGCTCAGAAACCGGAACTTCGTGAATTTTAAGGAGGGGACATAACATGTACGAAAGCAATTACTATTACGGCACTGGCCGTAGAAAATCTTCTGTTGCTCGTGTCCGCCTCTATCCGGGCACCGGCAAAGTCACCATCAACGACAGAGACATCGACGATTACTTCGGTCTTGAGACCCTGAAGG
>CAYRKX010000001.1:0-92032 GCA_964425185.1 uncultured Eubacteriales bacterium | reverse complement strand
AATGTGGCCCGGTAGTTCAGCTGGTTAGAACGCTAGCCTGTCACGCTAGAGGTCGTCGGTTCGATCCCGATCCGGGTCGCCATTTTTTTGTGCGGATTTAGCTCATTTGGTAGAGCGCCACCTTGCCAAGGTGGAGGTAGCGGGTTCGACCCCCGTAATCCGCTCCATTTTTTTGCCCATTTTTAGGCGCAGCAAAATTTCTGAATAAGAAGGACCCCGGAGAATCTAAGTCCTGATTCTCCGGGACGTTTTTTATTTCTGAGAATCTACGTTACTTTTGGGAAGAAACCTGAATGGTCAACAGGTTGATATTGAGATTGTTATCTCTGACTGTGATATTCGGATTGCCATGAATATTGTTGTTGCCTTCACCAATATTCGAAATATCCAGGGGAACTTCCACAATACCATGCACATTTTCGTTTCCAGTTCCAATATGGGACAGGTCAACAGGTACTTCTACAATTCCATGAATATTTTCATTCCCATTTCCGGCGTGAACCAGTTCATCGTTCGAGGTGGAATTTCGGCTAGGTCTTAAGATCTGACCCATGAGTTCGTTCATGGGGTCTGGTCTTTTTGGTGCTGCCGGAGCTTCCTGTGACTCTTTAGTCTGGCTGGGATCATGGAGAATGCCAATCAGACCGTTCATGGAGTCAGGGCGCTTCGGGCGTGCAGGGGAGACGGTAGCCGGCATGTCCATACTGGTGGAGCCGTTGTCATCGGTAGCCATGGTTCCGGCAAATACAGGTACCACAGTAACACACAGGATGAGGACGGCGCCGAGAATGACAGCCAGAGCTGCCCTTGTTGTTTTTCTCTTCATTGAATCAAATCCTTTCTGCAGGGGTCGGAGACCCTTTTTCAATTGTCAAAGATACCCCGAACAGTTCTGAAATACCATGACATCAGGCTTTACTTTGTCTGGTACAGACAGAAAAAATCCCGGAAGTTTTTTGACTTCCGGGATTTGCAGATTGTGAAATTTTGGTTTACAGATGGGCCTGCTGACCCATAACGTTGGCATCGACACCAATGTGCATTTTGCTGTCCTCAAAGTAGACTGCCGGGTTTCCGTGGATATTTTCCGCACCGGAACCGACATGCTCCAGCTCAACAGGTCCGTAGGCTTCTACGCTGACCGGAATATTGACAAAGTCCAGGTTTTCACCGGCTTTTCCACCATAAACGCTGGTGTCAGCGGGAGAGGCGAGAGTGCCGCTGACCTCGCTGGTCTTGGACTTATCTTTCTTCTCTCCGGAGGCCTTGGCACCGGTTTTCTTCCCGAGCTGGGCCCGGCCTGAAGCCTGTGTCTTCACATTGTTATCTGTTGTCTTCACACTGGCTGCTGAAACAGAGACTGCCATGCCGGTTACAGCGAGCATCAGGGCCAGAATAACGGCGAATACTTTTTTCATGGTTACCAGTCCTCCCTTAGTTCTTTACCTGATTGGCCAGGACATTGACATTGACGTCTACATCTACATCGGCGCCCTTGACAAAAATGTAGGGATTTCCTTTGTAGGTGACATTGTCCGAGCCGACATCTGAGAGACCGACTGGTCCGAAGAATTGAAAGTCTACCGGAACATGAACAAAATCGGTATTCTTGCTGCTGTCTGCGCCGACGCTGCTGGCATCTACTGCGGCTTTAGTCCCGCTGGCGCCAGGCTTTGCGGAAGTTTTGGCATTCTGGCTGTCAATCATCTTCAGTTCACTATTCTTTGGCGAATCCGCTTTGGGAATAACGACCTGCTGGCTGCCGGGCACAGTGGTTATCTTAGTGCTGGCAGCGGAGACAGAGACAGCCATAGCAGCTATGACAGCGAGGGCAAGAAGCACAGAAAAAAATTTCCTCATCGAGCTTACCTTCTTTCACTTTTTTCTCATATTTCCTCAATTTTTAGCATAGTTTTTTGCAAATCAAATGTCAATGAAGGTAAGCCGCTTTTTCGACATGATGTACGATATTGTTGGGAATAACGAACTCGCAGACACCCATATACATGGGAGCTACATCGCCCTGGTTGAATACAAGGACAAGATTTCCGTCCTGGTTTACGTAGAACTGTGTATCCTTGGTGACAGATTTGAAGGTGAAACCCTGAGTAATCGGACCCAGGATCGGTGTTTGGGCAAATGCCTGGTTGATGGTCGCGCTGCAGTTAATAAGACCGACAAAGACGATGGGGACAGTGGCAATGCCAGTCAGTGTCTTGGTCCATGCGTTCCAACCGCTGTGCTTTTTTCCTTTTTGGCGTTTTGGATGGACTGCCGAACTTTCAGCTCGAGCTCCTCGGGTACGGGGATATTCTGATATTCTTCTTTCATGCGATTCAGTTTTGGATCCATTATTCAGCACTCCCTTCAGTGAAGTCGATTTTCAGTTTCTTCAGAGCACGGTAGAGTGTTGTTTTTACGGTGCTTTCCTTTATACCCAGGGTGCTGGAAATCTCGGAGAGTTTCCAGTTTTCAAAGTAGCTCGGAAAAAGTTTCAAAAACTGTAAGAAAAAACCGGAGAGCAGGGGATCTGCACTCCGGTTGAGTTTTGACTGTTATTGCTGACTGTTTTTCTGGCTGAGAGCTTTAGCAACGCCGTCGAAGATCATCTCGTTGAGATCGTAGATTTTCTGGGCCACATCCTCTGAGGGCTCGATAAGACCGCTATTAACCCAGGTGAGGAGCATGTGGAGTGTTCCATAACACATATAGTTAAACACATACTCCATGTCGTGCTCGGTAAGATCCGGGAGGGCTTTGCGATAGTAAGAGCTGACACGGTCTCGGGCTACATCGATGGCTTTTGTGACAAACTTACTGTTCTGCAGGTGGGTGAGGAGCCATTTCGAGAGTTCCGGCTCGGATTTGATGAGGTCACAGATGGCATTGGCGGCTTTGAGGATGTCTGGAATCTCAAGCTGATTTAGAACAGTCTCATAAAGTCTCTGGCTGAACTTGTCCATGAGAATCTGCAGAAGCTCTTCCGGGTCTCGGTAGTACGTATAGAATGTGTTTCGGCTGATATCGGCCCGTCGACAGAGCTCACTTGTGCTGATTTTTTTGAGCGGTTTTTCCTGCAGCATCTGCATCAGGGTCTGTTTCAGAACCAGCTTGGTGTAGCGAACGCGGCGGTCGGTTGATTTCTTTTCCATGTTAAGCTCCAATATAAAAGAAAATCGGACAATACATATTGGAATATACTCTATTTGTCCGGTCATCAAAAATGACTGATTTGATAAGGAAATGAACAACGAAAGAGGATTTTGTTCAGAAAAGGGCGTAATTTTGAAAAGTTGCCATTCATTGTTTTACAAAAATTCGTATAATAAGAATTGTAATCCAGTTCAGTTGAAACGAAAGAGTTTCTCCTTACTTTTCCGGAATCATGAATTGGACTTGTCTCATTTATCCCCTATTTTTTCCTTCAGTATCGGCTTCGGTATCAGATGATATCGGAGCCCTTACTGTTATTTTAGGGCCTTCCGGCTCTATCAAATATCAGTTTATAAGATTTTGATAGTCTACCATATAATCTACTGCAATTCTATAGTTACCTGACAATTTTGTCAAATATTGTACTGAAACTTGGACATTTTAATATTTTTGTACGGCCAAAGCCGAACAAAACATTGGGCATGTGTCCAAGAACTTGAAACGTTACAGATAAAACAAGCCTCTTTTTTACTGGTAAAAAAATGGAAACTTTTTTTGTCCATTTTGACTGTTATCTTCTTCCTGCTTAACAACTAGAATAATGGTTGAGGTGATATGAGATGAAAAAAACATTTGCTATTTTTCTGACTGTAGTTATGCTTGCAGCCTGCTTCTTCTGTATTCCGGGGTATGCTGCAAAGAAAAGCGGCCCGACGCCCGGGGAAGAAATCAGTGGGGATAAAACCGCTGACACCATCCGTCAGATGTTCAAGAAGGGTGATGATGTGCGGGATGCCGGTCTGAAAACTCCAGCCGATATTAAACGGTATGATGATATTCAGTACGCCTCAGACAAAAAATACAATGTCTTGGACGTATATCGCCCGAAAAAGGCGGGGAATAAAAAGCTTCCGGTTATAGTCAGCTACCACGGAGGCGGTTGGGTTTATGGAGATAAGGAGCGATACCAGTATTACTGCATGAACCTGGCGCAGCGCGGCTTTGCCGTTGTCAACTATACGTACCGCCTGGCTCCGGCCTATAAATTCCCGGCTCCACTGGAGGACACCAACTCGGTCTTCTCCTGGATCCTTAAGAATGCGAAAAAATACGGATTTGACACGAAAAATCTGTTTGCACTCGGAGATTCCGCAGGTGGACAGGGGCTTGCCTGCTATGCGGCTATTCTCACTAATCCGGAATACGCAGCAAAATATTCCTTTAAGGTGCCCAAAGGCCTGAAGCTCAATGCCATAGCTCTGAACTGCGGTGTCTATGATTTCTCTGATCCATCGGTGGCCAATATGGACATGATGAAAGGAATTTTTAAAGTTTACCTTCCGGACTGGGGAACTCAGGACGAACTGAAGATGCTCTCAGCGGTTAACTGGGTTACTTCTGATTATCCACCGACCTACATTATGACTGCAACCGGAGACTTCCTGAAAATGCAGGCTCCCATTATGGCCAAGTGCCTTTCGGAACACAATGTCCCCTTTACTTATAAATTGTATGGTTCTCAGAAGAACCAGCTGGGTCATGTGTTCCACTGCAACATTAAGTCCCCGGATGCCAAGATCTGCAACGATGATGAGTGCAGCTTCTTCCGTGCTCACATGGCATAAACAGACAGAATGATATAAGATGTCGTCAAAGAGTACAGCTCTCTGGCGGCATCTTTTGGACTATTACTGTAATTTATAGTGGATTCCGGAATCGGCATTGTACGAACTTTTCCTGATTCTCTATAATGGAGACAACAAAGGGAGAGGAGAGAATCCACTATGAAATCCATGAAAAAAGTTCTGGCAGTCATGTTCTCCATTTTGTTTCTGGCTGCTTTATTTACAAGCCCAGCCTTTGCGGCAGGAAAATCCAATGGTATTCTGGCTATTCGAGAGCAGGGTGCATTTTCCAGTGGTGGAACGGTGACCCAGCCCATCAATGGAACTTATGATGCCACTAAGAGCTTTACCGACCCGACACGGGCTGGCAACACCGCTCATGTTGACCACGCAAACGTGTTTTATCAGATTCCGGCCATTGACACCGGATACCCAATTGTCTATCTTCACGGATATGGCCAGTCGCGACTCGGATGGATGACCACTCCGGATGGAAGAGAGGGCTGGTCTGATATTTTCCTCCGGAAAGGACATGCGGCATTCCTGGTTGACCAGCCGAGACGTGGTGAGGCAGGAAACACTGCTACCATGACTTCCGATGCTTTGGACGCCAAACAGAATGGTACCAGTAAAGACTATATGCCTGGAGACCAGGCGTGGTACACCCACTTCCGGATTGGCCGCCAGCCGCCGGAGCGCTATCCCGGTTCTCAGTTCCCGGCAGGAGAAGAGGCTCAGAATCAGTTTTTCCGTATGATGACTCCGAACACCGGGTCCTATAACCAGGAGCTGGATGCCAAAGCTATGAGCGCAGTTCTGCAGGATGTAAAAGACCGCACCGGTCACAAGTCCATCTATATGACCCATTCCCAGGGCGGCGGAGTCGGCTGGGACACAGATATGAAGAATGTTGCCGCAATTGTTGCTATAGAACCCGGCAGTACACCGGCAAGAGGATCTAAACAGTATAACGCCATGCTGAAAGCCAAAATTCCGGTTGTTATCTATTACGGTGACTACATTGACAACGGCCCGAAAGATCTCATGTCTACAGGCTTCTGGAAAAATGTCCGTGACACCGCACGGGAGTTTGCCAAAAATTACCGTGCAGACGGTGGAGACGCAACTGTTGTAAATCTTCCTGACATCGGCATTACCGGAAACAGCCACTTTATGTTTGAGGAAATGAACAACAAGCAGATCGCCGACAATATTGAGACCTGGCTTATAGCCCATCATCTGGGGTGATAATATGAAAAGAACCGTACATAACTTACTGGCTGTACTTTTGAGTCTGGCTCTCCTTGCCGCATGCACGGTTACCAGCTTTGCGGCGGGAAAAGAGTCCGACCCTCAGGCGCCATCGTATATTCCGTTTCCTATCGGGCAGAAAATTCAGTCGGATGCCTTTACCGGCAATGCCTACCTGAAGCCCATGATTCAGAAGGACAAAGTCTACAATTTCCCGACAACCAATACCGTAACGTTTGAACCCGGTGCCAGAAGCAGCTGGCATGTTCACGGCGGAATGATTATCATGGCAGTCGGTGGACTGGGATATTACCAGGAAGAGGGGAAACCGGCACAGGTTTTGCGGAAGGGCGACATTGTGCAGATACCCGCCGGAGTCCGTCACTGGCACGGAGCGGCACCGAACCACTGGTTCCAGCAGATTGTCATCTATGACTCCGACTATGTTCCGACAGATACCCGCCCCGGCGCAAAAGTGACGGATGAGGAGTACCATACTCTGCAGAAACAGGAGGCCAGACCACGCACAACCAAACCGTCACCGGTTATGTTTGACATGGCAGAGCAGCCCATGAGCTCTCCAAACTTTAATGGACCGGCCTATATTTCCAGCCTTGTCAGCACACCGAATGCCGCAGGCGCTGCTCCCATGGCCTATGTTGTATTTGGCGACAAGGTTATCAACAACTGGCATGAGCATGACGGCGGCCAGATTCTCATCTGCACCGACGGCGTCGGCTACACACAGATAGCGGGGCAGCCAGTTCAGGTCATGCATCCGGGCGATGTAGCGTTCTGCCCACCTGGTGTCCGTCACTGGCACGGAGCCGCTCCGGGCGCAACGTTTGCCCATATTGCCATTGAGACCAATCCGGGAAAACCGGGCGTGACCTGGTATGACCGCATTTCCAATCTGGACTATACGAAAATTGTGCTGCAGAGTGTTTTGAATGGTCAGCTCCAAAAAGCATAAGAATAAACCAGAAGAACCGTACCTCCGATGTAGAGATACGGTTCTTTTTGCAGGTGGTTTAATTTCAGGGCGCTGCGCCGGTTTTACCGGACAGCGTCCCAGGTCTGCCCGCTCTGCAGTGCCTCATTGTATCCGGTCAGGTCTTTAATAACTTCTCCGGCAATAATGAGTCCGACGACCGAGGGGACAAACGCGTTGCTGCCAGGGACATCCCGACGGTCCGTACATTTACGTGCTGTTCCGGGTGGGCAGATACAGTTGTATTTACAGCTGTTTTTCATATCTTCCAGGGGCCGCAGCGCCGGTTCTGTGGAGTAGACACATTTCAGGTGCTTGACGTGGCGCTTCTTGAGCTCACGCCGCATGACTCGCGCCAAAGGATCTACCGATGTCTTATAAATGTCGGCAACCTGAAACGCGGTAGGATCCATCTTGTTTCCAGCGCCCATCGAACAGATGATGGGAACCTTGTATTTCTGACATGTCATGACAAGCTCGATTTTTCCGGTGACAGTGTCAATGGCATCGACCACGTAATCGAATGCTGACCAGTCAAACTGGTCGGCCGTCTCCGGCAGGAAGAACGTCTTATGGATGTTGACCACAGCTTTGGGATTGATGTCCATGATGCGGTCCCGGGCCACTTCTACCTTGTATTTTCCCACAGTGGATCGCGTGGCGTAGATTTGACGGTTTAAATTGGTCAGACAGACACGGTCGTCATCAATCAGATCTAACGTTCCCACGCCGCTTCGCGCCAGGGCCTCAACAACATATCCGCCGACTCCGCCGATGCCGAACACGGCGACCCGGGAGTCTTTCAGCGTTTCCATGGCCTGCGGTCCGAACAGAAGCTCGGTGCGGGAAAACTGATTGAGCATGTGCGTCTCTCCTTCGTCAGAATGAATAAGTTATGCGATTACCGTATTTTATCACTAGTCGGAGAGATTTACCACAGCAACTTTATTTGCCCGCCGTAAAGTCTGCCTCACCGGTAACTTTGGCATTTCCAAAGATGTCGGAGGTGATGTAGAGCAGAACAAAATTGTTCTGCGGGTTCGGAGTTATGCTGGAGACCCGGCAGAGAAGGGCATAGCTGACACTGCCAAGACCGACTTTATACTCTACAGCGGCAATCGGACTATATCCTACGTCCATGAGACCGGCAGTTGCTTTGTTGAGAACCTGCTTAGCAAGACCGTTGACTACCGGAGTCCTGGTTTCCTTCCAGCCATCTGCACCGGCTTTGGCACTGCTCTCCTGAATGTCGGTAATTTTCGCATTGCCCTGCAGGTCCTCATAAATAGTAACAATATTATAGGTGGACTGCGCATTCGGCACGACCGGAGTAATTTTGCAGAGAATTCTGTAATTGGTCCCGGCAACAATCTGCGTATCAATGAGAGCAACCGGGGTGTACTCTGCGCCGACGAGACTGTCTGTGGCCTTATCTACTACTTTTTGAACAGCCGGAGTAACCACGGGCGATGCAGCCTGGGTATATCCACCGACAATCGGAGCTGAACGGCGCGGATGAATGGTGGCAGCTGAAGCGGAAATACAGCCGACCGCTAAACTGAACATCATAACGGCAGATAATAAAAGGGGAATCAATTTCTTCATAATGTTTACCTCCTTGTACACCAATAATACGGCCGCCAGCGAAGTTTTGTTTCAAAAAAATTCGAAAAAATTTCTCGGCGCTTTGCATGGAGAGAGTTGACAAATACCCCCTGAGGGTATAATGTGTAATGGAAATAAAACATACCCCACCAGGGTATACTGGGAGGCTCAGACCATGGATGAGAAAGGAACTTATGTCCATGATAAAAAAGAACGACCGGACGAGGAAAAGAAAAAACTGCTCAATCGCCTGAAACGGATTGAAGGACAAATCCGTGGGATTGAAAACATGGTGGAAAAAGATTCCTACTGTCCGGAGATCGTCGTTCAGGTCTCTGCGGTCAACTCGGCGCTGAATTCCTTTAACAAGGAACTTCTGGCCCGCCATATCCGCGGATGTGTTGCCGATGATATTCGAAATGGCAACGACGATACTATCGAGGAACTGGTAAGAGTTCTACAGAAAGTGATGAAGTGATATGGATCAGTATGATGTAACCGGCATGAGCTGTGCAGCATGCCAGACTCATGTCGAATCGGCGGTCCGGAAAGTTCCCGGCGTCAAGGAGGTTAATGTCAGCCTGCTGACCAACTCTATGAGCGTTGAGGGAGATGCCTCTCCGTCCGCTGTCATAAAGGCGGTAGAGAATGCCGGCTACGGTGCCTCGCAGAGAGGCGGCGGACAGAAACAGCAGACCGCTTCTGAAAAAATTCACGAGCAGGAAGAAGCTCTGAAAGACAAGGAGACCCCGAAGATGCTTCGTCGTCTCTGGTCTTCTGTAGGATTTCTCCTGGTGCTTATGTATTTCAGCATGGGTGTGTCCATGTGGAACTGGCCGGCACCCGGATTCCTGAAGACCAATGTTGTGGGACTGGGCATGCTCGAAATGCTTCTGGCCATTATCATCATGATTATCAACCGGAAGTTTTTCGTCAACGGCTTTAAGAGTCTGGCCCATCTGGCCCCGAACATGGATGCTTTGGTTGCGCTCGGCTCCAGTGCTTCTTTCCTATATAGTGTATATGCTCTGTTTAAAGCGTCCTGGGATATTTCCAACCAGGCCGCAATGGGCATGAAAATGACAGGCATGATGCCCGGAATGAAGTACATGAACAGCTTCTACTTTGAATCCGCGGCCATGATCCTGGTTTTGGTCACTATCGGAAAAACCCTGGAGTCCAAGTCCAAAGGAAAAACTACTGATGCACTCAAGGACCTGGTTGCTCTGGCTCCGAAAACCGCAGTTCTGGAACGGGACGGTCAGGAAGTAACTGTAGGAATTGATGAAGTCCAGATAGGCGACATCTTCGCTGTCCGTCCTGGAGAAAACATTCCTGTTGACGGTGTCGTTGTCTCCGGAAACAGTGCAGTGAACGAGAGTGCTCTGACCGGTGAGAGCATTCCGGTCGACAAGGCAGAGGGTGACAAAGTCAGCGCTGCTACAGTAAACCAGTCCGGTTTCCTGCGCTGCCGTGCTACCCGTGTCGGCGAGGATACGACGCTGTCACAGATCATCAAAATGGTCAGTGACGCTGCCGCAACCAAGGCACCAATTGCCAAAGCCGCTGACAAAGTCAGTGCTGTGTTCGTTCCAGCAGTTATTGTTGTTGCGCTTATTACTCTGATTGTCTGGATGATTATCGGCAGCGGCTTCGAGTATGCCCTGTCCCGTGCAGTCGCTGTACTTGTTATTTCCTGCCCCTGCGGCCTCGGACTGGCTACTCCGGTTGCTATCATGGTTGGCAACGGCAAGGGTGCCAAGAACGGTATTCTCTTTAAGACTGCTGCCTCTCTGGAAGAGACCGGCAAAGCCAATGCAGTTGCATTGGACAAGACCGGTACCATCACCCGTGGGGAACCAGTTGTCACTGACATTATGGCGGCCGACGGTGTGACAGAGGATGAGCTTATGCAGGAGGCGTGCTCCTTAGAACACCAGAGCGAACATCCATTGGCTAAAGCCGTCGTTGCCTATGGCGATGAACACAATATTTCTTCCGCCGCAGTGGAGGATTTCCAGGCTCTTCCAGGCCATGGTCTGTCCGCCAGTGTTAATGGTCAGAAACTCGAAGGCGGCAGTCTGTCCTACATCTCATCTGTGGCAGAAGTGCCTGAGAATATTCAGTCCAAAGCTGAATCGCTGGCAGGAGAGGGAAAAACACCGCTTCTGTTTACCAGGGATGGCAAAGTGCTCGGTCTCATTGCGGTTGCGGATGTCATGAAGGAGGACAGCCCGCAGGCGATCAAAGAGCTCCACAATATGGGGATTAAAGTCGTCATGATTACCGGCGACAACGAAAAGACAGCGGAGTCTATTGGCCGGGCGGCTGGCGTTGACGAAATTGTGGCCGGCGTTCTTCCGGATGGAAAAGCGGACACTATTAAGCAGCTGCAGAAAAAGTATGGTAAAGTTGCCATGGTTGGTGATGGTATTAATGATGCCCCGGCGCTGATGACAGCTGACATGGGTATTGCCATTGGAGCGGGAACCGATGTTGCCATTGATGCAGCTGATGTCGTTCTCATGAACAGCAAACTGACGGATGTATCTGCTGCGGTCCGTCTGAGCCGTCAGACTCTGACCAATATCCACGAGAACCTGTTCTGGGCATTCTTCTATAATGTAATTTGTATTCCACTGGCCGCAGGCGTGTACACCGGCGTGCTCGGCTGGAGCCTCAACCCGATGATTGCGGCAGCGGCCATGGGCCTGTCCAGTGTCTGCGTTGTTCTGAACGCACTGCGCCTGAACCTGTTCAATATTCGAAATACAAAACACGATAAAGACAGATCGAAAAAGACTAAAAAGGAGTTATCTGACATGGAAGAAAAGACTTATAAAGTTGAAGGTATGATGTGTAATCACTGCGAAGCAACCGTTAAACAGCATGTTGAGGCTTTAAAACATGTTGAGTCGGCTGAGGCAGACCATGAGGCCGGTACGCTGGTTGTTAAGCATGACGGCAAACTAAAAGATAAACAGGTAGCCAAGGCGGTAAAAGAGGCGGGATATACTCTGGTTGACTGATTTTTAGCAAAAGAATAGCGGCCATAGAGCCCGGGAACGTCAGAGATAACGCTCCCGGGCTTTTTTGGAATTGCAGTTGATTCACATTCTTATATCGGATAAAATAGAGACAAGATTTTGCATGAGAAAGGGGAACTTGATTTGATCTACCAGGCTATCAACTCCACGTTCTACGGATTTGATACGGCTGTTTACCGCTTCTTCTCGAGTATTCAGTCCATTCCGCTGAACAAGTTTGCTTGGTTCATGACATTCTTTGGTGGAGATACTTTCTTCTACATCCTGCTCGCTGCAGCAATTGTTCTCTGCGTTCCGAAAAAGACCAGGAAGTATGGGATGAGTATTGTTCTGGGCATGGGAATTGCCTGGCTTGTCACGAATCTCGGCATTAAGTTGATTATTCAGAGACCGAGGCCGTTTGTCACGCTGAGAGGCGATCCTTTCTGGGCATTCTATGAGCACGCACATCAGTTCGCAGCTCAGGGTACCAGTCATCAGCCCTCTTACGAGCCGTCCTTTTCATTCCCGTCCGGCCATACCACCAACTCATTCAGTTATACGACCGCCTTTATTCTTGCCGGCTGCACCAGCTATAAGACAGGCAGCACAACCAAACACAGAAAATGGCAGTGGTGGCTTGTCTGGGTTCCGTTCTTTGTCGGAATGAGCCGCATCTACATCTTTGTTCACTATCCGAGTGACGTCTTCTTCGGTATGTTCAACGGCATTCTCTGGGGCACCATCGGTTTCCTGCTTGCCAACGCTATCTGCGAAGCCATTGATGACCACGAGGCCAAGAAAAAAGCTCTGAGTTTTACGTCAGACCACTCTGTGATCAGTTTTGGTTCTTCTAAGAAGAACAAGAAAGATAATCCGTATGACGACCCGACTATGGTAAAAATCGGTGCCAACACAAAAATGGCATATGAAAATTACATGGCCGAGAAGAAAAAGTACGAGGAAGAAGAGAACTCTGAGGCCGAAGAGCCAAAGGAGTAAAAGAATATTGGTATTTCGGAACAAGGCTGTGTCCTCTTTGTGACACAGCCTTGTTTTTACGGTATAATAGGGGAAGATATCGTACAGTATTGAAAGGAGATCGATTATGGACGTTACCGCATCCAGAATCATCGCAGAAGTTCGAAAAGCAATCATCGGTAAAGATGAAGTTATAGAGAAAGTTTTAATGGCCCTCCTGGCCGGCGGACATGTTCTGCTCGAGGACGTTCCCGGTGTAGGAAAAACCACACTGGCAGAGGCGTTTTCCCGTGCCCTGCAGATGGATGAAAAACGAATTCAGTTTACTCCGGATACTACAGCCGGAGACGTTACCGGATTCTCTGTTTACGACCGCAGAACCGGTTCTTTTACGTTTAAAAAAGGTGCAGTATTCTGCAACCTTCTTCTTGCCGATGAAATTAACCGTACTTCGGCTAAGACTCAGGCTGCTCTGCTGGAGGCTATGTCAGAAATGCACGTTACCGAAGACGGTGTAACGTACCAGCTGCCGCAGCCGTTCTTCTGCATTGCCACGCAGAACCCGACAGGCTCTGCCGGTACTCATCCGCTTCCGGATTCCCAGCTGGACCGTTTTATGGTCCGCCTTTCTGTAGGATATCCGAGCACGGAGAGCACAGTAAAGATTGTGCAGCGCCGGGAAAAGACAGATCCTCTGGAGACGGTACGCCCGGTTGTCAATCCGGAAGAAATCATCAGCATGCAGCAGGGAGTTACGGATGTCTACATGGCAGAAGAACTCATCCGCTATGCGGTTACGCTCTGCGAGAAGACAAGAGACTTACCGGAGCTGCAGCAGGGACTCAGTACCCGTGCCATTCTGGCCCTGGTTCAGATGGCCAAAGCAGAGGCCTATCTTGATGGTCGAAATTACTGCATTCCGCAGGATATTCAGGACCTGTTTGTCGATGTCTGTGCCCACCGTCTCATTCTGACCTCCCGGGCTAAGATCCGCGGACGCAAAGCGGAAGATATCCTGGAAGACCTTCTCCTCAGTGTCAAAGCACCGACCCCGGCTGACCTGAAAGGATAAGACATGCTGTACGCAAGAATTATATATGCTATGGGGCTGGCATTCTTTATCTGGCTGTTTATAACCAAGGGAGGAACTGCCGCCTTCTTTCTTCTGATTGTCTATGTGGCCGCTGCGCTGGTCTCAGTTTTGCTCAGTCTGGCAAACCGAGGCAAGGTGGCCGTCAAACTAAAAATTCCCAGCGGCCTGGAGCAGGGGCAGAACGGCCAGATTAAACTGATGGCTGAAAATGTATCCTGGCTTGCTGTCCCACTGGTTGTCGCCAGACTCACCGTCAGTGACTATCTGACGGGAAGCTCTGTAGACTATGACGCAAAATTTCCCATTGCCGGAAACGCTAAAAACACAGCCAATGTACGAATTGAGGATGCCGAGATTGGCCGTATTGATGTTGTCATTAATGAACTGTACATTACCGATGCATTCCATCTGGCGCGGTTCCACCTGCCGGCGAATCAGCACGCCTCATTCCTGGTTGAACCGCCTCGTATTCCGGTCAGCATTGTTATGGCCGAGGCTACCGAAATAGAGGGAAGCTCTCAGAAGTACTCCGAGTTTAATCCGGGACATGACGTCAGTGAGACGTTTGACCACCGGCCCTATGCAGTAGGCGACAGTGTCCGTTCTATTCATTGGAAACTGTCTTCCAAATTTGACGATTTAATTGTCCGTGAGTATGGAAAACCGGTTGAATTCTCTGTAGTTCTGCTTGCAGAACTGGCTGAATCTTCCCCGGCAGCGCTGGAGTCCTGTGTCGCCTATATGGTGGGAATTTCCCGTCGACTGTTAGCCCACGGACTGCTGCACACTATTGCGTGGTATGATGCCGGAGCAGGGGAGTACTGTTCCTACAATATTACGGACTATGAGACACTGGAAGCAGCTATTTTACGTCTTATTGTCTCCTGTCCTCATGAGGGAACGGGGGAGTCTCTGGCAAGATTCCTGGGAGACCTGGAACCGTCCGGCCAGAAGAAGACCCTGTTCTATTTCACAACTAATTTTGATAATAATCTGATGCTGGAAGCGGCGGAGCGCTGCACCGCGCGAGTTGCCATTGTAGGCAGCCGCGGAGCAGAGACTGCAGACCCGGCACTCAGCGTAGATACTCTTCCGGAAGACAGCAGAAGAGTCAGCGCACTTCGCTTAGATATGGAGAAAAGTTAAGCATGGCCATGAGAGTTACGGAAAAGAGAATACTCAACAACCATGCAGGTCCGGGTACTGTGGTGGTAGAAATTGTCTCAGCAGTCCTGCTCAATGTCTTTGCGTGGCTGACCTATTTCTCGTTTGTAGGAATAGATTTGTTTAACCCGCCTGGAGGAGAAGAGACGGGCTCTGCGGCAAAAGCTACTCTGCTCTGCATTGCCTTAGTGTCCTTAGCGGCGGCTCTGCTCAGCAGAATACCAAAATATGGGGAACGACAGTTGTATATCTGGCTGGTGCCGGAGCTTGCACTGTTTCTCATGACTGTGAAACGTAATGGACTTATCAACTGGTGGAGGGATATATTCACTGATAATTCCAAGCACCAGTTGTCAATACCTTTTACGCACATTGATAATGAGTTCACATTAATGTTCCTCGCTGTGCTGCTTTTGACCTCGGCCATTATCGCGGATGACCTTTGTGTCCGTAGAAGAGGAACACCTTTACTGCTTACAGTAGCTCCTATTTTCCTTTTTATTCTTACTGGAAGAAATCTTCCGAAAGATGAAAATCTGTACCTCTACCGCTGGTACTTTGGCATTTATCTGGCACTCTTGGTCTTTGCCATGATTTTCAGCATCGGCAAGGAAAAGCCAAGAAAGTTCTGGAAGAAACGGTTTAACATGGGGGCTTCCATATTCCTGATTATGACGATTATTCTCTCTTCGCTCCTGGGGGTCTATCAGAATAAAGACCCGTATGTGGCGAAGCAGATGCAAAACCGGACTCCCCAGTCCAGCATGACCCGTAAGGCAAAAAGCGAAATGGAAAAATCTGGTCTTCCCATGGGCGACATCCGGAATGCCACCATGCAAGCCACTCAAACCAGTGTGTACTTTAAAGTGAAAACGAGCAGGAATCTGACCCAGCCGCTTTATTTGCGCTGCTATACCGGTGAAACCTACAGTGGTAAGTGGAAAAAACTGAGCAGTAAATCGGTATCTGCTGATGTGAAGAATACATTTATTCCCGCCCTGATGACGGGACAGCTTTCCAACGGTAAACCCTACGCTTCTCTGACCTTCCAGAGCTATGAGAAACAGGTCAATAAGAATGGAAAGAATGCTGGCCGTCAGAAGAACGGAAAAGATAAGGCGGTAAAACTCCCCTATGTTTTAGTATCTTACGAGACTGTACTCGACAGTAAGTTTAATGATGCCACTGGAATTAAGAGCGCTTCAGCGCGCACATTTAACACTGACAACTTTAAACCTGAAAATTCTTCAGATAAATCCTACAGCATAAACATTGCTTTGGTTAATACTTCTTCCTACGCCGGCCCTGCTCAACTGAATAAGAAATATGCAGGAGCTGAGGCGGAATATTTTGATTTTGCGAAGAAGAACTATGGACAGAAATTCACCAGAGATGAAACAGATGTCTTAAATCAGCTGGAACTTATGGGATGGAAACCCTCGCCCAAGTCGTTAGATGCGGCCCGAGCAGATGTTCAGAGTTTCCTGGATCGCAACTTTAATACCATTGATAAACCGCTTGAGCCTGACAAAGATCAAGATCCTTTGATCTTTGCCTTGAACGCCAAAACACTGAATCCCAAGACGCACAAGCACAATATTACGCAGGTTTATATGGCTTCGCTTGAGACGCTGCTGCTCCGCTCGGAAGGAATTCCGGCCCGGTATGTTGAAGGCTATCAGCTGGATCCTCAGGCTATGAAAAAAGATTCCCATGGTGCCTATACCTTGAACCACAAGAATCTGCATGCCTGGTGTGAAGTTTATGTCTCTCGTAAAGGATGGCTTCCTTTGGAACTCGGTTCCGGCAAGTCCAGCGGCTCTAAAAATGAGCCGAAACGAATCCGCCGGGGACAGAGCGGAAAGCAGAAGACCAGAATTCAGCAGAAAAATGCCGGACATAAAGTGAAAAAGTCTCACCGGAACACGGCGTGGCTGATCCTGCTCTATATTGTTCTGGCAGCTATTATTATTACTGCTCTCATCTTGGCAGCAATTGTACTTCGCAGAAAACAGCTGCTGAAAAAGCTGGAACAAGGCGAAGGGCCTGCGAACACGTTCCTTGGTTACCGCATTCTCATGAAGAATCTGAGACGTAAACGCTATCCCGCCAGTGCCCAGCATCCGGACTGGCTGCTGCCGTATCTCGGCGAACCGTATCAGCAGTATCTGGACTGTGTCTACAAGGAAAAATATTCGGAAACCGGTCTGAACTCGGAAGAGCGCCGGTTCTGCACAGACTTTGTACTGAATACCATCGACAATACCCAGAGACTCCCAAAAGAGGAGCAGAAGTAGCTTTCCGTTTCCTTTACAGGGGTTGTAAATTACGGTAAAATAAACAGGAATTCAATGCGAACAGGAAGGTATCTTTCATGAAACCGAAGTATAAGAGAATTCTTCTGAAACTGAGCGGCGAGGTCCTTGCCGGAGAGCAGGGTCATGGGTTTGACTTCAATGTCATTGAAAACATCTGTGCCGCCATAAAGAAAGTAAACGACATGGGTGTCCAGGTTGGAGTCGTCATCGGCGGCGGCAACTTCTGGAGAGGCCGTTCCAGCGGCTCTATGGACCGAGTAAGAGCGGATTCCATCGGTATGCTCGGAACTGTCATGAACTCAATCGCCCTGGCGGACACGTTAATTCAGCAGGGCGTTCCGGCTAAAGTGTATTCCGCTGTAGCCATGGAGCCAATTGCCGAGCTGTATGTCAACGACAAGGTTCTCAAGGACCTGGAGGACGGCAAAGTGACCATCTTCGGCGGCGGAACCGGGAACCCGTTTTTCTCAACCGACTCCGCTGGAGCGCTGCGTGCTGCGCAGATCGGCGCAGATGTCATTTTTAAGGCAACCAATGTTGACGGTGTTTACGACAAGGATCCCAACAAGTATCCGGACGCTGTGAAGTATGACACACTGACCCAGTCTGAACTTCTGGAGAAGGGACTCAGTGTCATGGATGCCTCCGCTGCATCGCTCTGCCGGGACAACAATATCGACATCCTGGTCTTTAACCTGACTGACCCGGAGAACATTGTCCGCGCAGTTAAAGGGGAAAATATAGGCACCGTCTGCCTCAGTAAATAAATTGTCAATTTCAGATATTGGAGGAGAATACTATGAGTTCTCATAAGGACATTGAAACCAGAATGCAGAAGGCCATCGACTCACTGGCAACTGACTACTCAGAAATTCGTGCCGGCCGTGCCAATGCCGCAGTTCTGGACAAGGTAAAAGTCGACTACTACGGAGCTCCCACTCCGGTTGCTCAGCTCGCTTCTGTCTCGGTTGCAGAGGCCCGCATGCTGGTCATTCAGCCATGGGACAAGACTATGCTGAAGGCCATCGAAAAAGCAATCAACAAATCTGACATTGGCATTAATCCGCAGAACGACGGTAATGTCATCCGTCTTACGTTCCCGCAGCTGACTGAAGACAGACGTAAGGAACTCGCTAAAGATATTGCCAAACGTGGTGAGCAGGCTAAAGTGGCTATCCGCAACATCCGTCGTGACGGTATGGACGATTTGAAGAAGCAGAAAAAGGCCAATGAAATTACTGAAGATGAGCAGGCTGAAGGTGAGGAGAAAATCCAGAAGCTGACGGACAAGTATGTCAAGAAGGCTGCGGAAATGGAAGAGAACAAGAAGAAAGAAATTCTCACCGTTTAATCTGAAACCATTTAATCTGAATCAAATGGGCGCAGAATGGAGCAGATCTATTCCGTTCTGCGCTTTTCTTATAAGAGGTGACAGGTATGTCGAATCTTCCACCGAAAGAGTTTATGCCGAAACATGTCGGCATTATTATGGATGGAAACGGCCGTTGGGCCAAACAGCGCGGGCTGCCGAGAACGGCGGGCCATGTTGAGGGAGCAAAGGTCTTTAAGCGGATCATGGATTACGGCCATGACATTGGACTGAAAGCCATGACGTTCTACGCCTTTTCTACAGAAAACTGGAAACGGCCGAAAGAAGAAGTCGACGCTCTCATGCAGATTTTCAAGGATTATCTGACGGAAGCGGATGAGACCAAATATGAACGCGAAAAGCGCGGTTTTTATCTCCGGGTTATCGGCGACATCAGCGGCCTTCCGAAATATCTGCAGGTCCTTGCCAAGTCGGCCCAGCTGGTAATGAATAATAAAGACGCCATGGTTGTCAACATGGCTCTGAACTATGGCGGTCGGCAGGAGATTACCCATGCCGTTCAGGAAATTGCCAAAGAGGTCAAAAAGGGAACGCTGAAACCGAAGGATATTACCGAAGATACCATTCAGCAGCATCTCTATACAGCAGATCTCCCGGATCCGGACCTCATTATCCGCCCGAGCGGTGAACTTCGCCTCTCAAACTTCCTGACCTGGCAGTCGGCCTACTCAGAACTCTGGTTTGACAACATTGCCTGGCCGGACTTTAAGCCGGAAGACCTGGACCGTGCCATCATGGACTACGCTAAACGTGACCGGCGATTCGGCGGTCTGTCCGAACAAGACCACTGACAGGAGGGACTGTGTTATGAAAACTCGAGTTATCTCCGGAATTGCTGTTGCCCTGATCCTCATTGGTGCGGCATTTGGAATCTGGACCCCTGTCTGGGATGTCCTGTTCTGTCTGCTGGCCGGTGCAGCAACATATGAAGTTATGAAGGTAGCCGGAATCAAGTACATGCCGCTTCGCGTAACGGCAATTGTGCTCGGAGCCCTCTTCCCGGCAGTGCTTATTTATCTGCCGCAGGTGTGGATTATTGCGCTTTATGTCTTTGTTGTCCTGCTGGTCTACATTGTTATGACCTTGGCGAACAATAAGGAAATTCTGTTTAAGGACATGGCTGTCTCGCTGTATGCAACGCTGCTTGTTCCTGCAGGATTTGCCTGTGTTCCCATCATTGCCAACCTGTACCAGATGTTCCCGGGCCAGATTGACAAGTATGAGACGTTCTACATGACTTTCAGTGTTGTGGTAACCGCACTGTTGAACGACGTCTTTGCCTATTTCATTGGTTCCAAGTTTGGAAAACACAAGATGACACCGGTTTTAAGCCCGCACAAGTCATGGGAAGGGGCTGTCGGCGGCGTGGTCTGCGACGTAATCTTTATGATGCTGTTTCTTCTGATTTTCGAGAAATGTATCTATAAGCAGGATTTCTTTATGCCGGTATGGCTGTACGCCATTATTGTTCTGGTCACCGCAGTTGTATCTATTTACGGCGACCTCATCGCGTCGTTTATCAAGCGGAACTATGGAGTGAAGGATTATTCCCATTTAATTCCCGGTCACGGCGGCATTATGGACCGGTTCGACAGCGTGATTCTCGCTGCACCGACCATGCTTGCGCTGACCTATGTATTTGCACATTTTGCTCTGGCTTAAAGCGGAAAAGTAAACAAAAAGAAACTCCTCATGCAGGCACAATGCTGTTCTGCATGGGGAGCTTTTAATTCGGTTGTTAAAAGAGTGCATCTATGAATTCTTTCATGGATTTAAGATAAGAATTCCGGTCGTACTGAAGGCCTGGCGGGGAGGAGTGAGCCAGACCCATATGGGTATAACCGATTGTGACGGCCATAAAGAGCTGGGTATACCGGGCGGCTTCCTGCGGCTTTAATGCCTCTATAGGGGTTTGAACCAGGCTGGTCAGGCTGTTCAGCTGCTCCTGCAGATCATCGAGGACATCGTATTTATGCAGCAGCTCCAGACTTTCATTGCAGGATGGGTTCTGCCGGTTGAAATCATACAACTGGGTGGAAAAGATATAGAGCGCCTCTTTGGGATCCTTTCCAGCGAGACTTTCCCTCAGAAAATCGATCATTTCATTTAGAAAGGCTCTTAAGATAATCACTCGTACTTCACGGATGTTTTTTACGTAGCGATACAGGGACTGCGGTCGAATGCCGAGTTCTCTGGCAAGCTGGTTATAGGTGACGCTGTCTATTCCATCTCGTCTGGCCATGGCAATTGCTGTCTCAGCGACCAGTTGCTGCGTAATGGATTTTCCCTTTGCCAATTTACTCATCGTCCTTTCCAGCGGAACGCAATTGACAAACTCAAAGCATGAGTCTATCCTTAAGATACTCGAAACTCATACTATGAGTCAAGCCTTGAACCAAAAAAAGTTAGGAAAGGGTAACTGAGAGCATGACACTGCGAGACCTTGAAATTGGCGAGAGTGCTGTTGTTACCACAGTTGGTGGTAAAGGTGCGTTAAGACAGCACTTCCTGGATATGGGCGTAATTCCCGGTGCTGAAGTTACGCTGGTGAAATATGCCCCAATGGGAGATCCCATGGAGCTGCGCATCCACGGCTATGAGCTGACGCTTCGGCTGGCGGATGCAGCAGAAATCGGAATTGATAAGAACGAATATAAAAAGAGAAAAGCAGAAGAAAAAAAGGGAGACATAGAGGCCTTAAAACCGGACCATGTAGACAATCCTTATTTGGATGCCACAAACCAGCGTGTAGATGAGCATCCCGGGCTTGGCGAAGGCGGCCGCTTTCATAATAAGAAGGATGAACATCCTCTGCCGGAAGGTTCTGTGCTGACTTTCGCTCTGGCCGGGAACCAGAACTCCGGTAAGACAACCCTGTTTAATCAGCTGACCGGTTCGAACCAGCATGTCGGTAACTTCCCAGGAGTTACGGTCGACCGGAAATCCGGGACTATCCGAAATCATCCAGAGACGCAGGTTACCGATCTTCCGGGAATATATTCCATGTCTCCTTATTCTGAGGAGGAGATTGTTTCCAGGCAGTTTATTCTGGATGAAAAACCAACCGGAATTATCAATATCGTTGATGCCACTAATATTGAGCGCAACCTCTATCTGACCATGCAGCTGATTGAGCTCAATGTCCCCATGGTAGTTGCCCTGAATATGATGGACGAGGTCCAGGGGAATGGCGGGTCTGTTGAGGTAAACCGCATGGAATCTATCCTGGGAGTTCCGGTTATTCCCATTTCTGCATCGAAAGGAGAGGGCATCGAGGAACTGGTCCAGCACGCCATCCATGTGGCAAAGTATCAGGAACGGCCGGCCAGACTTGATTTCTGTGACGAAACCGATCATGGCGGAGCTGTACATCGCTGCCTTCATGCCATTATGCATTTAATTAAAGATCACGCCGAAAAAGCCGGTATTCCTCTGCGCTTTGCGGCAACAAAACTGGTAGAAGGTGATGAGCGGATTACTGCGGCCCTGAATCTTGACCAGAATGAGAAGGAAATGATTGAACATATCATTGTGCAGATGGAGGAGGAACGCGGTCTCGACCGCTCCGCTGCGATTGCCGATATGCGATTTGCCTTTATTGAAAAACTGGCAGCCCAGACTGTCATTAAGCCCAGAGAATCCAAAGAACATGAGAGAAGCCGGAAGATCGATAAGATCCTGACGGGAAAATATACGGCTATTCCCGCGTTTATCGGTATTATGGCGCTGGTTTTCTGGCTGACATTCAATGTCATAGGGGCTTTTTTCCAGAACTTGATTCAAATGGGCGTAGACTGGGTGTCAAACGCTCTTGATGCTGGCATGACAGCCTGGCACGTTAACTCTGTGCTGCACTCCCTGATTATTGATGGTATATTTACCGGTGTCGGTACGGTTCTGAGCTTTCTGCCCATCATTGTGACGCTGTTTTTCTTCCTGTCTCTGCTGGAAGACACAGGGTATATGGCACGAGTAGCCTTTGTGATGGACAAACTCCTGCGAAAAATCGGCCTGTCCGGCCGTTCTGTAGTTCCCATGCTTATTGGATTCGGATGCTCGGTTCCCGCAGTAATGTCTTCCAGAACATTACCATCAGACCGTGACCGGAAAATGACAATCATGATGATTCCCTTCATGAGCTGTACTGCCAAACTGCCCATATACGGCTTCTTTGTTGCGGCATTCTTCCCAGGAAAGGGCGGCCTGATTATGGTGCTGCTGTATCTGACGGGAATTTTTGTTGGAGTCCTGACGGCACTGGTTTCCAAGAATACCTATTTTAAGGGCGAGGCGGTTCCATTTGTTATGGAGCTCCCAAACTACCGGCTGCCCTCAGCCCGGAATGTCCTCCAGCTTTTGTGGGAGAAAACCAAGGATTTCCTGCAGCGGGCCTTTACCATTATTCTGTTGGCAACCATTGTTATCTGGTTCCTCCAGTCATTCAGTCCTCACTTTGCATTAGTATCCGACTCTTCCAAATCTATCCTGGCGATTGTTGCGGGATTCATTGCCCCCATATTTAAGCCGCTGGGATTTGGCAACTGGAAAGTTACCACAGCACTGATTTCCGGGTTCATGGCTAAGGAATCCGTTGTATCTACTTTGACTGTACTTTACGGGTCAACTGCAGCACTGACATCTACCCTTACTACTGGAGGTGCAGCAGCGCTCCTGGTGTTCTGTCTTCTTTATACTCCATGTGTTGCAGCCATTGCCTCCATACGCCGGGAACTCGGTAGAAAATGGGCGGCATTTATTGTGGTATTTCAGTGTGTCATTGCCTGGATATGTGCTTTTCTGGTCCATGCGGTATCGCTGTTATTTGTATGATTTTATCCCTTGATATTAAATGTAAAAATATTTGGCAGTCTACGTTGACAAGTGCTAAAAGCGTGCTATAATACAGAACTTGAAAGAAGGCAATATCCATGAAAAACTTCAAGAAATTCTTAGCACTTATCATGGCGCTTGCCATGACAGCCGTTGTTTCCGTCAGCGCTATGGCTGCACAGAAACCTGCCGCGGGAACGGCTCTGACACAGGCAATGCCTGCTGTAGTTACCGCACAGAACGGCAAAACATTGAAGTATGTTGTTGATTTTGACAAGAGCAGCTTTACAACGGAAAATGGACTTGGCCTGAAAGCCGACACTGTCAATGTTGAGGCTCTGCCATATCTTCCTCAGGGTAAGGTCAATCCCCAGAACCTGACACTTGCAGTCCCGACTCTTCCGGTTGCGCTGACACAGAACACTTTTGTTCGCAGCGGTCGGATCCAGACTGTAGACGGTTACAAGGTTACTACCAAGAATGGCTATGTTACCGCAATTGCCAACAAGAAAGGCAAAACTAATTTTAAGTACTCCAAAGGCCATCTGCAGCAGATTACCAGCGGAAATACCAAAGTAACGTTTACCTATGACAAGAACGGCAAGATGACTGCTGGTAATATGACCAATGGGAAACAGAAGAAGGCCTTTAAGTTTGACAGCAATGGCCGCTTAACTTCTGCATCCACTTCTGGTAAGACTACTAAATATAACTACACGAAATCCGGTTACGTTTCTTCCGTCGCTACAACAGTAAAGGGTAAGAACGGTTACACCGAGACTGTTAAATACGGTTATAGAAATAATGAAGTAAGAACCGTCAATGTCTCTTCCACGAAGAAAGGCTTTAAGCCGTTTTCTCTGACCGTTACTTACTATACTTACACGGCTCACGAGCTGTAAGCCGATTGTTTTTGATGGCTCATTAAAAACTGATAAAACTAAAGCGCCCGACCTGTCGGCCGGGCGTTTTTCGTTTAAAAAAGGATTTGTAACTCTATGTGCTTATCCTGTTACTCGCTGAAAGTGTAGGACGTCATGGACAGGGAATCGAGTTCACGGTACTCATTCCAGACGGTAACCTTATCGTCCTTTGACGCTGCGCCTAACACGGCAAGAAGCGGATAATAGTGGTCAGCAGAAGGAACTGCCAGTTTAGCATTCGGAAGATTTCCAAAGTTGACAGGAGTGTCAAAATCTCCACTGACAATAGCGTCGCGGATGTCCTTATCAAACTGGTCAGCCCAGTCAGCGCCGTTGGGGTTGCTCCAGTCCACCTTTCTTAAGTTGTGGACCACGTTTCCACTGGCAAGAATCAGAGCACCTTCCTCGCGTAATGGTGCTAATTTCTGACCCATCTCATAGATCTCAACCGGTTTAGCCCTGACATTTGTCGAAACCATGACGACAGGGATGTCTGCATTCGGATACATATTGGAGAGGACCGTCCAGACTCCATGGTCAATGCCCCAGGTGTTATCTTCCGAAGCTGAATCGCCCAGAAGATTTGATACTTTAGCAGCGTATTCCGGGGAACCGGCGGGCTCGTAGTGGACCTGATATAACTCAGCGGGGAAGCCATACATGTCATTGATCTGCGGGTTGTCAGCTGCGGTGCGGACAGCCTGACCACGAGTCATCCAGTGGGCGGAGACGGCAATAATGACCTTCGGTTTGAGAAGCTCCTGACCGACCCTGGCCCATCCTTCGCGCGCGCGATTTTTGCCGATGGCATTCATGGGGCTTCCGTGTCCTGTGAATATTACTGGCATCTTGCTCATTGCGATGCACCTCCTTGTTGCCCACAGTATAAACGGCAATACTTTAGCTTGTAAATAACGCAAAATAATGTAATATACTTTAAAAAGTAAAGTGATGGTGAAGCCTATGCAAACTTATGATGCTGTATGCTTACGCAGTATCCGCGATGTAGTGGATATTTTCAGCGGCAAGTGGTCGTTCTTAGTTATTGAACAGCTGCACATTGGAACTATGCGGTTTAATGAACTGCAGAAGGCTCTGGGAGTCAGCACCAAGTCACTGACGGACACGCTGCGCCATCTGGAAGAAAATGGCATTATTAACCGGAAAGTAAAACCTACAGTTCCGGTTACTGTTGAGTATTCACTGACAGATAAGGGACGCGGTTTTGATAATGTTCTTCTGGCAATGAAGGACTGGGACCATACATGGAATGGTGCTCAGGGTTGACTGGCAGCAGTGCGTGTGGGGCGCACGGTAAACTGTCTGAGGCTCTGTGAACTTTTAGCGGCTGTACCAAGACTAAAAGGAAAAACCAGGAGGAAAAAATATGTTTTGTCCAAATTGCGGCGCGGAAGTTCCGGATGGATCGGAATTCTGCGGAAAGTGCGGGGCGAAAATGAGAAAGGGCTCAGGCAGTCTGCTGCTTGGGTCTGTTGACAGGAAAGCACAGGGAAGCGCTTCCCATGTGCCAGAATCTGCAGAATTTGCGGGCTCAGGAGGAGCAGCGGCCAAGAAGCCGAAGAAGCTGGCTGTCGGATGGATTGTGCTGATCAGTCTGCTCGTGGCGGTTATGGTTTTCCTGATTGTGTATCTTCCAATTTACTACCGGGCACCGCTGGTTCCGGCATCCAGCACAACTGGTGACGGAAGAGCATCCTACATATACACATTAGATAAAAAGACGGGAGTTCTGACGGTAACCGGGCAGGTAAATGGTGACGACGACTCAAACCCGTCATCTTATTATCAAATGTCGCCGTACTACGACACACAGTGGCTGATTGCACTGTCTGAGACATCATCACCTTACAAGACGCAGAGCTTGCAGTTGTGCACGGTGGATGAGAACTATTCCATTGATGTGATTGCGGAATATGTTCTGGCCAATTATAGTCTGGTTGCAGATGGAACCATTAAAGAAGTCGACTACTCGATCAATCGACGGAATTCTTCCTGGCTCGATGAAGACACAACCTACACATTTGATGTCGAGAATGGCCGGGTTACAGAAATTCACAAATCCGACGTGACGGATAATGGCACAGTAACGAATGATTATGATGTAGAGTATGACAGCGCTGGTCGGATTACTAAAATTTTTGATGATGCTTCTAACCAGGACGGCGGCATCTTTGAATATGATGCTCAGGGGTTGTTTAAAGACTATGTTCCCATTCACTCAAACGGCTTCAGTGGTGAGAATGACGGCAATCATTTGATTTCCTATAGTCCGGATTACGGTGTAGCCAGCGGCTCAACAACAAATTTCACTTTTGACGGCGACCGGCTGACAGATGTTGCTATTAAAGAAAGTGCTGGATGGGCCGGCGGTGGATATGAACTGTCCTATAACAGTACGTTCCACTACAGTGGCAGCCATGTTACGGAAATTGATACCCGCGGCAAAGCTGACGGTGAGGATGCCAGCTCCTCGAGCTCTTCTTTCCACCTGACGCCTCGTTCCAAGGTTACATTCCAGTACAAACGAATCTTATAAGTATAAGAGCTCCGCTTCGGCGGAGCTTTTGTTTCTGCATCGCAAATCTGTTAAAATATCGGTAATTCTACAAATCGAGGTTACTCATGAACAAACAGAAAGATAATATACAAGAAAACACACCCAGCAAGCCGAAGAAAAAGCATATCGGCTGGATTATCGTCGCTGTCATCGTGGTCATTGCCGTGCTCTGGTCCGGCATTTCCGCTATTGTATCCGCCCACCGCAGGAATGCGGCGCCGCTTCCGAAGCAGGTGACTGCCAGCGCAACCAATCATGCTGCAGCTTCCCGCTCCGTCCACTACCGCTACGACAAATCCACCCGCATCCTCTACGTAACCGGCGATACCACATCGTGGAAATGGCTCATCCCGTTTATTGACACCAGCACACCGATCGGCAAACAGACGGCGCTCCTTGCCGCATCTGGTGACAATGTTGCCAGTATTATGGTTTACTACATTCTCTCCGTGTCACCGACTATCAGCAGCGGCAAAGTAGCCAAGGTCAAACTTGCCCTGCCAAACGGCGGGCGCACCGATTATTATTTTCTGGCCAGCCACGGTAAGACTACCCGCATCAATGCGTTTAAAGTCACTTATAATGAAAACCTGATTACCAGCATCGGCGATCGGGCTTTTACCTACAATAATAATGGACTTCTCCAAACAGTAGGCAATGTTCTGACGATGCAGTTCACTAACAAGGACCAGATGTCGACCATGAAGTTGACAGACAACCTGACCACCAGTCAGTACCAGTTCAACTATCAGTACACTGGGAACAATGTAACGATTGCCTTCAATGGGATGAACTCACTATTGAATTTTAAGGAGTCAGGAACCGTTAAGACCACATTCGGAAATTCTTCCCTCATGGCACTGAACAACGGAACCATCAATTACATATTTGAAATTGGCAAGTGATCTTTTAAAATAATTGCGATGTTCAGGCCCTCTTTTTCAGAGCTAGAGAATGGCTGAGTCTTTTAAAATTAAAGAAGGCTGTTGTACCGGATTACGGACAGCAGCCTTCTTTTTACAGGGTAGGTTTTATGGTATAATGATATGCCAAGAAAGGACGGCGGTGGATATGACAAAGAATCTCTGCATTCTCGGAGCAACCGGCTCCATCGGAACCCAGGCACTGGATGTTGTCCGTCAGCACAACATAAACGTTACCGCGCTGACGGCGAACAGCAGTGTAGAAAGAATGGAGGACGAAGTCCGGGAGTTTCATCCCCAGAAAGTAGCCATGCTCAACGATATCGCGGCTAAAGATCTGGAGACCCGTATTGCCGACACAGACACGCAGGTGCTCTCCGGCGTAGAAGGCATTTGCGAGTGCGCCACCGACCCCGCCAGTGACACGGTACTAAATTCCATTGTGGGAATTGCCGGCCTTCTTCCGACTCTCGACGCTATTGAGGCCAAGAAGACCATTGCGCTGGCTAATAAGGAGACTCTGGTTACCGGTGGACAGCTGGTGAAGGCTGCTGCCCGGAAAAACAACGTGACCATTTATCCGGTAGACAGTGAACACTCTGCTATTTTCCAGTCCCTGCAGGCAGCACCACCGGAGCGGAGACTGAAGAAAATTATTCTGACTGCATCGGGCGGTCCATTCTTTGGAAAGACCAGAGAAGAACTGGAAAATGTCACCGTAGAGCAGGCGCTGAACCATCCGAACTGGAGCATGGGCGCCAAAATTACCATTGACTCCGCTACTATGATGAACAAGGGACTCGAAATCATGGAGGCCTGCTGGCTGTTCAATGTTCCAGAAGATAAAATCCAGGTTGTTGTCCATAGAGAGAGCATACTGCACAGCGCTGTTATGTTTGACGACAACGCTGTTATTGGTGAGCTTGGTCTGGCAGATATGCGCATTCCTATTCAGTATGCGCTGACCTATCCGGACCGTCTGCCGTCTCCAACCGGAGAGCTTGACCTGGCCAAGCTTGGCAAAATGACTTTCTATGAGCCGGACACCAAGACATTCACCTGCCTTGAAACCTGCCGTGAAGCCATGCGCCGCGGTGGACTGTATCCGACCGCTGCCAACTCTGCCAATGAACAGGCCAATCTCATGTTTCGCCAGGGCAAGATCAAGTTCCTCGAAATTGGCGAACTGGTTGCCGAGGCTATGGATGCCTGTGAGAGTATTATCGACTTCAACCTCTCTGACGTTATGGATGCGGACCATGCGGCCCGCGAGTATGTCATGAAGATAGTTGACAGAAAGAGTGTATGACAGGATTAGCACATGCCTGGGGGAATATCTGGCCTGTTTTAGTGGCCCTTCTCTTTTTTGGCATTTTAATTATGACCCATGAGGCCGGCCATTTTACTATGGCCAAACTCTTCCATGTCCGTGTCAATGAGTTTTCCATCGGCATGGGACCCAAGCTCCTGCAGCGCCAGGGGCCGGAGACCAAGTATACCCTTCGCTTACTTCCCATCGGCGGCTATGTTGCCATGGAAGGGGAGAATGAGGATAGTGACGACCCACGGGCATTCCGCAACAAACCACCCTGGCAGAAGGGCTTTATCATTCTCGCCGGAGCAACGGTAAACCTCTTGACCGGCGTGCTTATTATAACTATATTACTGAGTACTGAGACACTAATTGCCACACCAGTTGTGAAGATCGTTGCGAAAGGTTCTACTTCCGAGGTACAGGGCTTACGCCCCGGGGACAAGATTGTCTCAGTTGACAACCACCGAATTTTTACTGCTCTGGAGGCAAATTACTACATCGCCTCTGACCACGATGGTGTGGTGAATCTCGGTGTGAAACGAAATGGAGAGAAGGTTGTTCTCTCCGACTACAAGCGGCCTTCCGCCTCAACCGGGTACGACTTCCGGGTTCAGGGCGTTAAGCCGAACTTCGCAACAGTATCCAAATACGCATGGCTTGACTCTGCCTCCATGGCACGGCTGGTATGGGACAGCCTGGTGAAACTCATCCAGGGGCAGTACAGTGTAAAAGACCTCTCCGGGCCTATTGGAACTATCAGCATTATGTCAGACACGACGAAGCAGGCATTTCATGCCTCCAGCTGGTATTTCCTGCTTGAACTGTGGGCGCTTCTCGCCATCAACGTCGGCGTTTTCAACTTAATTCCCTTCCCCGCACTCGACGGCGGCCAGTTCTTCTTCATTATTCTGGAGGGCATTCGGCGTAAACCGGTCTCGGAGCGGGTCCAGGGTGCCATCAACACATTGGGTATGATCTTTTTGCTCGGCCTGATGGTCGTAGTTACCATCAGCGATATCGCAAAATTAACCTGAGGAGGGACTCCTATGGAAAGACGCAAATCCAGAAAAGTTCAGGTCGGTGAAAACCTCTTCATCGGGGGCGATGCACCTATTGTGGTCCAGTCCATGCTGAACGCACCACAGGGCGATATACCGGCGAATATCAAACAGGCACGGGAACTTTCCGCGGCAGGATGTCAGTTAATCCGACTTTCCGTTACACACCCGCAGGATATTGAGACCATCCGTGCACTGAAAAAGTATATTAAAGTCCCCATCGTTGCGGACATCCAGATGAACTATCTTCTGGCTCTGCAGTCCCTCGACGCCGGGGTCGATAAAATCCGTATTAATCCGCGCTACATTGGCGGACCGGACAAAGTCCGTGAAGTAGCAGACAAATGTAAAGAAAAGCATGTTCCGATTCGTGTAGGTGTCAACTCCGGCTCTGTAGAACCGGAACTGCTTCAGAAATATGGCGGCCCAACACCGGAAGCTATGGTGGAGAGTGCGCTGAACAATGTCAAAGTTCTGGAAGACGTAGATTTCCACGACATTGTCATCTCTATTAAATCTTCAGACATCCGCACCATGATTGCCTGCTATCGTCTTGCCGCCAAACGCTGTGACTATCCACTGCACCTCGGCGTAACCGAGGCTGGTACGGCTAAGCTGGGAAGTATTAAGTCGGCCATTGGCATTGGCTCTCTGCTGGCTGACGGTATTGGCGACACCATCCGTGTCTCTCTGACCGATGACCCGGTCAAGGAAATTGATGCTGCCCGGAACATTCTCCGTGCCCTGGACCTGGTACCGGACGAGCCGCAGCTTGTGTCCTGCCCTACCTGCGGCAGAACCCAGATCGACCTCATTAAAATTGCCAACGAGGTTGAAGAGCGCCTTAAGAATGTCCATAAGCCCATCCGGGTTGCTGTTATGGGATGTCCCGTCAACGGACCTGGCGAAGCACGGAATGCCGACATCGGAATTGCCGGAGGCAAAGGGCAGGGACTCATCTTCAAGAAAGGTGAGGTCATTCGCAAAGTTCCGGAAGACCAGCTCGTTGATGAGCTCTTCCATGAGATAGAAAGGTTGTAATCCATTGTCGGAATTGAAAAAGATCGCGGACGTATTTACATTCCCTGAGGATCGAGTGTTTTCTCAGGCATTAATGGAAGCCGAAATTGTCGGAATCTCTCTCAGCCCGGAGCGGAGAGCCATGACGGTTCGGCTTCGTTCTTCCCAGTCCATCCCCGAGGACGAACTGGTGGAATTTGAGAGCATGCTGAAAAGTGCCTATGTTCTCCACAGCATCCGCGCGGAAGTCGAAGTTCCCCAGAAAGATGGTGAGCCGGAGCAGACTGAGGACAACAGTGCCCAGCAGTTTACTCTTCAGGATATGCCATCCATTCTGGAGGAGCTGAAGCGAAAGGTTCCGGCTTCGAATGGATTTCTGCTCGGCAGCACCTGGGAACAGAATGGCAACACGTTGACCATTCATCTGACCCATGGTGGAGGCGAAATCCTCAAGAATGTCAAAGCCGACAAGGCTCTGGAGAAGATTATTCAGGAGCGCTACGGCGAAAAATTCCATGTCGCATTTGACGGTGTCCTGAATATGGATGCCAATTCCGATACCATCAAGAACATCCAGAAAAAAGCCGATGAGGCTGTTGCCAACGAAAAGCAGGAAAAAGTGGAAGAGGAGCAGGCCAGCCGCCCGCATAAAATTATTCCGGGTCTCCCGCTGTATCTGGAAACAGCTAAAGTCATCTACGGTAAAGGAATCCACAAACGGCCCAAGCCCATTAAAGATGTCCATTTTGATGATGGGGAAGTCTCCGTCTGGGGTGACCTCTTCGATCTCGACATCCGCGACACCCGGGACCAGCGCAGCAAGATTATTACGTTTGACATTACGGATTACACCTATTCCTATACTGTCAAACTGTTCGGTCGTAACAACGAAGTTGGAGACCTCTGCAAGAAGCTGAAAAACGGTATTACTGTCATGGTTCGGGGAACCGTACAGAATGACAGCTACCGCCATGAATATGTTATCGATCTGGGACGTAACGGCTCAATCGCCACGGTCAAGAAAATTCCGAGAATGGATACCTGGGAAGGCGAAAAACGCGTTGAGCTCCACATGCATAGTAATATGTCCATGATGGATGCTATGACCGACTCCGGCGAGCTGGTTACCCGGGCCGCAGAGTGGGGGCACCGCGCCGTTGCCATTACCGACCATGGAGTTCTGCAGGGCTATCCATCTGCCTTCAAGGCTTCCTGTAAAACAGGAATTAAAGTCATTTACGGTGTTGAGTCGTATGTCTATGACGACATGGTAGAGGGCGCACCAACTGAGTGGGAGGATATTAAGGAGAGTCTTCGGAAAAAGGAGACCTTTACTTACCATCAGATTATCCTGGTCCTCAACAATGTCGGTCTGAAAAATCTGTATGGGCTGGTGTCCCGTGCCCACACGGATCATTTCTATAAAAAGCCGCTGACGCTGAAATCTGATCTCGCCAAGCACCGCGAAGGTCTGCTGGTTGGTACGGCGTGTCAGGCAGGCGAGTTGTATCGCGCCATCATCAACGGGGCCAGTGAAGAGCGAATTCAGGAAATTGTCGACTTCTACGACTACATGGAAATTCAGCCTTGGGGCAACAACGCTTTCCTGCTCCGTCCATACATGGTGAAGAACAAAGTCACCAAAGAGTGGGAGTCCCGTCCGGCACGGTTTAAGAGCGTGGAAGACCTCTACGATGTCAACCGGAAGATCCTGGAGCTGGCGGACAAGGCGGGCAAAATGACCGTCGCCACGTGCGATGTACATTTTATTGACCCGGAGGACGCTCAGTACAGGGCCATCATCATGGCGGGCCAGGGATTCCGCGACGCCGACAAGCAGCCGCCGCTGTATCTTCATACGACTACAGAGATGATGGAGGAGTTCAGCTATCTCGGTGACCGCGCCAGAGATGTTGTTATTACCAACCCCAATAAGATTGCAGACATGGTTGAACGTATTCAGCCGGTACCAAACGGCTCATTCCCGCCGTCCATTGAGGGATCGGAGGAACAGCTGCAGACCATCTGCTGGAATAAAGCAAAGGAAATGTACGGCGACCCGAAGAACAACAACGAGGTTCCGAAATATGTTTCCGACCGTCTGTCCAAAGAGCTCAACTCCATTATTAAGAACGGATTTGCCGTTCTGTATATGATTGCCCAGAAACTGGTAGCCAACTCTGAGGAGCATGGATACCACGTCGGTTCCCGAGGATCTGTAGGATCGTCCTTCGTTGCACACATGGCGGGAATTTCTGAGGTTAACCCTCTGGTTCCGCATTACCGCTGCACAAATCCGAAGTGTCATCACACCGAATTCTTTATGCACGGTGAAGTTGGCTCCGGTTATGACCTGGAGCCGAAAGCCTGCCCGGAGTGCGGCGAAATGATGTGGCGTGACGGTCACGATATCCCGTTCGAAACCTTCCTTGGATTCCACGGCGATAAATCGCCTGATATCGATCTGAACTTTGCCGGAGAATATCAGAGAAAAGCTCATCTGTACACGGTTGAGCTCTTCGGTGAGGACCACGTATTCAAAGCCGGTACTGTTGCCACGGTAGCGGATAAGACCGCCTACGGTTATGTAAAAAAATATATTGAGGAAAAAGGCCTCAACTACAATACGGCAGAAATTAACCGCCTGTCACAGGGCTGCGCCGGCGTCAAACGGACAACCGGTCAGCATCCAGGCGGAATGGTTGTTGTACCAAATGCCTATGACGTTACGGACTTCACACCGGTCCAGTACCCGTCTGACGACCCGGACAAGGGCATGAAGACGACTCACTTCGACTTCCATTTCCTGCATGATACCATCCTGAAACTGGATAACCTCGGACACGATGTTCCGACCATGTTTCACTATCTGGAGCGTATGACTCCGGTAAAGAACGTCATGGACATTGACCTGACTGACCGCAGCCTGTATAAACTGTTTACGTCACCGGAACCTCTTGGCGTTACCGCTGAAGACATAGACTGCCCGACCGGCACGCTGTCTATCCCGGAGATGGGAACCAATTTCGTCATTGGCATGCTGGTTGAGTGTAAGCCAAAGAACTTCTCCGACCTGCTCCAGATTTCCGGTCTGTCCCATGGCACTGACGTATGGCTCGGCAACGCACAGGAACTCATTCACAATGGAACCTGTACCATTTCCGAAGTTATCGGAACCCGAGACAATATCATGACCGGCCTTATCCACTATGGACTGGAGCCGGACATGGCTTTCAAAATCATGGAGATTGTTCGAAAAGGTAACGCTACCCGGCTTCTCACAGAAGAGCATATCAATGCCATGAAAGCCTGCAATGTCCCGCAGTGGTATATTGATTCCTGCTTCAAAATCAAGTACATGTTCCCGAAGGCCCATGCGGCGGCGTACGTTTCTGCAGCACTTCGTCTGTGCTACTTTAAGCTTTACTATCCGGAAGAGTACTATGCTACTTTCCTGACTGTCCGTGGCGAGGACCTGAGTGCGCAGGCTATTCTCGGCGGTATGGACTATGTCAAGGCCCGTCGGAAGGAAATCCACGAAAAAGGCCGTGACGCCTCCGCAACGGAAAAGAACGAAGAGACCGGTCTCCATGTAATTCAGGAGATGCTGGCCCGCCACATTGAATTCCTGCCGGTTGACCTCTACAAGTCCAAAGGTACTGTCTTTACCATTGAGGAAGAAAACGGCAAAAAGAAGATTCGTCTGGCATTTTCTTCCATTTCCGGACTCGGCACGACAGCAGCCAAGGCTCTGGAAGCGGCCAGAGATGACGGTGAAGGCCCGTATATTTCCCGGGAAGATATTCAGCGCCGTGCCGGTGTCTCCAGTGCGGTGATCTCCTCTCTGGATGAACTGGGAGCACTGGCAGGAATTCCGGAGTCCTCACAGATGAGTCTGTTTGACCTGTAAGAAGAAAAAAGCCTAAGTCGGATTACGTTACTTTGGTAAATAACAGTCGGTATAAGAGATTCTTTCGAAGCCCGTGTTTTGTTACATTGGAAGTGACAAAACACGGGCTTTTTGCCGTTTCTTTGAAGGAGGATAACCATGCATACGAAACGTAATTACGAATTCTGGTTCTGCACCGGATCGCAGGACCTTTACGGCCAGGAGACACTGGACCATGTTGCCGAACACTCCAAGCGCATTGTAGAAGGATTGAACAACGAGGGCGAACTTCCCTATAAGCTGGTCTGGAAACCGACACTTATTACCAATGAAACTATCCGCCAGACCTTTAACGATGCCAATAACGACCCGAACTGCGCCGGCGTCATCACTTGGATGCATACGTTTTCTCCGGCAAAATCCTGGATTCTCGGACTGAAAGAACTGCGTAAACCGCTCCTTCACTTGCATACCCAGTTCAACGAAGAAATCCCCTACGATACCATTGACATGGATTTCATGAATGAGAACCAGTCCGCACATGGCGACCGGGAATTCGGCCATATGGTGACCCGCATGGGTATTGAACGGAAAATTGTGGTCGGACACTGGCAGGATTTTCGGGCACAGAAGGAGATTGCTGAGTGGATGGCTGCCGCAGTGGGCGCTGTAGAGTCCTCTCACATTCGGATCTGCCGTTTTGCAGACAATATGAACAATGTTGCTGTTACCGAAGGCGACAAGGTTGAAGCACAGATGAAGTTCGGCTGGGAAGTTGACGGCTACAATGTCAACGATCTCGTAGAGTATGTAGATGCTGTTTCGGATGCCGACACCGATATACTTATGGAAGAATACCGGAAACGGTATGACTTTATGCTGGAGGGGAGAGACGAGAACGAGTTCCTGCAGCACCTCCGGGTCCAGGCCCAGATTGAAATCGGCATGAAGCGGTTCCTCGATGAGCGCGGATACAACGCCGTCGTTACCCATTTCGACAGCCTGGGCGGCCTGAAACAGCTTCCCGGACTGGCCATTCAGCGACTGATGCAGCAGGGCTACGGCTTCGGTGCTGAGGGAGACTGGAAAACCGCCGGTCTGCTCCGCCTCGTCAAGATCATGACTCAGTCAAATCCCGACGCCAAGGGTTCCTCATTTATGGAGGATTACACCTATAATTTCGTCAAGGGCAAAGAGGGAATTCTGGAAGCCCATATGCTTGAGGTCTGCCCGTCCATCGCCGATGGAAAACCGGCAGTGCGGGAGAAGCCTCTGTCCATGGGCAACCGCGAGGACCCGGCTCGTCTGGTCTTTACTGCCAAGAAGGGTTCGGGAATTGCCATGTCTCTGATTGACCTTGGCACCCGTTTCCGCCTCATTATTAACAAGGTTGATGTCAAAAAGACAGAGAAACCCATGCCGAACCTTCCGGTAGCGACTGCTTTCTGGACTCCGCATCCAGGCCTCAAGACCGGTGCTGCTGCCTGGATCCTTGCCGGTGGTGCTCACCACACTGTTTTCACTTACGACCTTACTGCAGAACAGATGGTAGAGTGGGCCGACCAGATGGGTATTGAGAGTATTGTCATCGACGAGAACACAAGACTTCCGGAACTCAAGAAAGAGCTCCGCTGGAATGAGGTGTATTACCGTTGAAACTGACTCCCACAGAGACCATCGAAAAGGGGAAGGCAGTTCTCGGCCTCGAATTCGGATCTACCCGGATTAAGGCGGTCCTGACAGACAGCGGTCATGCTGTCATTGCTCAGGGATCGCACTCCTGGGAGAACCGTTACGAGAACGGATACTGGACCTATTCCAACGATGATATTATTCAGGGCCTTCAGAAGTGTTACGCTTCCCTGAAGGCCGATGTCCAGAAAAAGTACGGCGTGACGCTGAAAAACATTGCGGCAATCGGCATTTCTGCCATGATGCACGGCTACATCGCCCTGGATAAGAACGACGAAATGCTCGTGCCGTTTCGCACCTGGCGCAATACGACGACCGGTCCCGCAGCGGAAGAGCTCTCCAACCTGTTTGGGGTCAACATCCCGCAGCGGTGGAGTGTAGCCCATCTGTATCAGGCCATTCTGAACAAGGAGACACATGTACCGGACATTGCGTTCCTTACGACACTTTCAGGCTATGTACACTATCTCCTGACCGGGAAAAAAGTCCTCGGCATTGGCGATGCCAGCGGAATGTTCCCTATTGATTCCGCAGCGGGCAACTACGACGCCCGTATGTTTGGCCAGTTTGCCGAACTCATATCCATTAAGCAGTACGCCTGGTCAATCTATGACCTTATGCCTAAAGTCCTGAGGGCCGGAGAGCATGCGGGGTCTCTCACCCAGGCGGGGGCAAAACTTCTGGACCCCGAGGGCGATCTGCTTCCTGGTATTCCGTTTGCACCACCGGAAGGCGATGCAGGTACGGGAATGGTCGCAACGAACAGTGTTCGTCCAGGTACAGGTAATGTCTCCGCGGGTACGTCTATTTTCGGCATGCTGGTTTTAGAGCAGGAGCTGTCAAGAGCATACAAGATTATTGACATGGTAACGACTCCGTCGGGGGCACCGGTTGCCATGGTTCACTGCAATAACTGCACCTCAGAAGTTAATGCCTGGGTTTCGCTGTTTACAGAATTCGGCAGACGCATGGGTGTCGAGATCGATGAAGGGGAAGTCTATCATACTCTGTTTTCCGCGGCGCTGGACGGCGATGCCGACTGCGGCGGACTTCTCTCTTACAACCTGCTGTCTGGAGAGCCGGTTCTCGACTCTGGCGGCGGACGGCCCATGTTCATTCGAACCATCAACTCGAGAATGGACCTGCCGAACTTTATGCGGGCCCAGCTCTATTCCTGCCTTGCTGCACTGAAAACCGGGTTTGATGTGCTTCGCGCAGAAGGTGTAAAACCCAAACAAATTACCGGTCATGGCGGCTATTTCAAGCAGGAAGGCATCGGACAGAATTTTCTGGCCGCGGCTCTCGATACACCGGTCACGGTGATGGAGACCGCAGCAGAGGGCGGAGCCTGGGGAATGTCCATTCTGGCCCGGTATCTGGTTGAGGGAAAAGGCAAAGATCTTGCCGATTATCTGGACCACGCAGTATTTCGCAATTGTAAATCGGCTACTGTTGAACCGGACGAGAATGATGTCAAAGGGTTTGAAGTCTATCTGGAACGTTTTCTGGGTGGACTGGAGACCGAGACAACCGCAGAAAGGACCATACCGGATGTTGAGTGAACTGAAAAAAACTGTATGGGAGCAGAATCTGGAGCTTCCGAAACACGGGCTCGTCACCTATACCTGGGGAAATGTCAGTCAGATTGACCGGGACAGCGGGCTCGTTGTCATTAAACCGAGCGGGGTGTCTTATGAGACTATGCGTCCGGAAGATATGGTGGTTGTAGACCTCGACGGTAAAGTTGTAGAAGGCGACTTAAACCCATCTTCTGACACACCAACGCATGTAGAGCTATACAAGGCATTCCCCGATATTGCTGGAATTGTGCATACACATTCCCGCTTTGCGGCCTCGTTTGCACAGGCCGGACGGGATATTCCTCTGTATGGTACAACACAGGCAGACTACTTCAGCGGTCCTATTCCATGTGCCCGCAACCTGACAACAGAGGAAATTGAAGAGGCCTATGAGAAAAATACTGGAACGGTCATTATCGAGACCTTCCAGAAACGGGGAATCAATCCTTCCTATGTTCCCGGTGTTCTGTGCAAAAATCACGGCCCGTTTACCTGGGGAAGGGATGCTGCACAGGCAGTCTATAATGCTGTAGTTCTGGAGGAAGTGGCCCATATGGCACTTCTCACTGAGCTCATCAACCCGGATGTCGAGCCGGCCCCGGACAACATCGTAAAAAAGCACTTTACCCGGAAACACGGCCCGAATGCCTATTATGGACAGATCGGAAAATAATCCTGACAGAGTTTCCATTCTCCCGGAAAATTTGATAAAATTTTCTAAGAAAGGGGGGCTGACTGTTGGAAGAACTATTGAAACAATTGTTTAACCGCTGCCATCAGCAGGCAGGAAACAACCGTAAGTCGCAGCGGCTGCTGCATCCTATGGAAGACCCCCATGTCTCGGAGCAGAAGAGTTTTCCCGCCCATGCCGGTGACCTGAATGTGGTCGGCTGGAAGATGACCGGAGGAAAGTCACTCCGGGCATTTATGCTGACTCAGAATCAGCGGTACGGCTACTTCTACGACATCTCGAAGCTCAATGAGACCCAGACCCATACTCATGATTATCTGGAGCTGGGTTATGTCGTCGACGGGTACGTGACCCAGGTCATTGAAGGGAAGACCGTTCGTTTTACTAAAGGCGATTTCTGTCTGATTGATACAGGCAGCTCACACTATGACATGCTGGAAGGCGACGCGACTGCGCTGTTCTTTGGTATTTCGGACCGGCTTTTCAATATCGTCTTTCAGAGTCCATTCTCTGATTCTGTTTTGGGCGACTTTATGCGCCGGTCCTTGATTTCCCAGAAAGAGCGAAACCAGTACATCCATTTCCGTGAGGATCCTCACCGGGAGGTGGACCACAGCCAGTTAAACCGAACTATGGAAAGCCTGCTGCTGGAGCTTCTCTATCCGGATTCCGGAACGGCCTATATTCTATTCGGCCTGACCCTTCGCTTATTTGAGATTATTCTGGAAAACTACACGTTCACGCTGACACAGGACCAGTCGAACCGTCGAAATCAGATGATCAGCGATGAAATTGTGGAGTATATTGAAGAGCACTACCGGGATATTCACATCTCCGATCTGGTGAATAAATTTCACTACAATAAGGATTATTTTAACCGCTTAATCGCCAAGAGGGAGGGAAAGACTTACAGTGAATTTGTCCAGGATATCCGGCTCAAACAGGCCAAAAAGATGCTGCTGGAGACGGATATGGCCGTAGACGACATCATTAATGACGTCGGATATAAAAACAAAGGATACTTTTACAAGATCTTTCAGGAAAAGTACGGCGTGACGCCGGCAAAATACCGAAAGGACGCTTCGGTTTAAGAGGCGTCCTTTTTCTGGTATACTAGGCTGGTCGTTTTAGGAAACATAACTATTTTCGTGTAGGGTTTGGATATTTTTTTGTCTATTTCTCTCTGGTAGAGTGAGATTGTAAAAAATCTTAGTGGGAGGGAATGACATGAAAACGAAGAACCTTCGAATACTCAGCTTACTGTTAGCTGTGTTTATGGTGGTGACAATCATGCCAGTCGTCTCTTTTGGCGCATCAGCCGATCTGCTGAGCGACCTCAAAGATGACAATGCCGTGATTCGAAACAAAGATTTCAACACCGGGTGGACCGTTCAGCGGACCGGCCCGGATAATCCGACCAAGCCGGTTAAGGTAACTTTACCTTACGACGCTATGCTGCACGACAAACGCAGCCCGGACAGCCCGAGCAATAATGCAGGTGCTTACTTTGTTCCCGGCATTTATAAGTATCAGAAAAAATTCAACGTGCCTAAATCCTGGGCTGATAAACACGTTGTTCTCAACTTTGGATCGGTTTACAAAAACTCCAAAGTCTATATCAACGGACAGCTTGCAGCGGAACGTCCATACGGCTATGTACCGTTTACTGCTGTTGCGGACGGCAAGCTGAAACCCGGTAAAGAAAACGTCGTAACTGTTATTGCGGACAACTCGAAGATGCCAAACTCGAGATGGTATTCCGGAGCGGGAATTCTTCGCCCGGTTTCCCTCGATGTACTGAACAAGGCACACATTGCAACTGATGGTGTTCGTGTAACCACAGAAAGCTTTTCTCCAGCCACAGTTCGGGTTCAGACCAGTACTGAAAATGCAAAAGGAACAGCGACTACCGTTGAAATTTATGACGGTACACGGAAAGTTGCTTCCGGTAAAGGCAGCAATGTTGTCCTGACTGTTCCCAATGCGAGACTTTGGTCCGACACCACTCCGAATCTCTATACCGCAAAGGTAACACTGACCAAGGACGGAAAAACGGTCGACAGCACGAAAGAGAACTTCGGAATCCGGAAACTGTCCTGGAGCACAAAAGGCTTCTTTGTAAACGGAAAGCAGACTCTTCTCCGCGGCGGCTGCGTTCACAGCGACAACGGAATTCTCGGTGCGGTTTCCACTCAGGAATCTGAAGATCGTAAAATTAAGATCATGAAAGAGAATGGCTATAATGCCATCCGCAGTGCTCATAACCCGGCATCCAAAGAACTTCTCAATGCCTGCGATAAGTATGGTATGTATGTTATGGATGAGTTTGCCGACATGTGGTACAACAGCAAGAATCCTTATGATTACGGCAAGGATTTCGAAGAGTGGCATACTAAAGATATTTCTGCCATGGTTAACAAAGATTACAATCATCCAAGCGTAGTTATGTACTCTATTGGTAATGAAAACTCTGAGCCTGCAAAGGAGAAGGGTGTCAAAACGGCGAAAGAGATGGTTGACCAGATTCACAGAGAAGACTCTTCCCGTCCGGTAACAGCCGGTGTGAACCTTCTGGTTCTTATGGCTGGAAAACTTGGCAATGCCAAGACTTCCGCTTCCAGCAACTCCAGCGGAACCGCTTCTCAGAGCAGTTCAAATGGAAGTCTGATGTTTAATACGGCCATGTCAGCTATTGGACCATCCATGAACAAGATGAGTGGCCTGCGCTTGATCGATAAAGCCGCGGAAGATTACTGCAATACCCTCGATATTGTTGGCTACAACTACGGCAGCGGCCGCTATGCAAAAGACGAAAAAGATCATCCGGACCGTATTATTATGGGAACGGAAACCATGCCTCAGGACATCTACGACAACTGGTCAGACGTTGAAAAGTATCCATATCTGATTGGCGACTTTATGTGGACTGGCTGGGATTATATTGGTGAAGCTGCACTTGGTGCGTGGAATTACAACGGTACCAATATTTCCAATGTAAAATATCCGTGGCTTCTTTCGGACTCTGGTGCGATTGATATTCTTGGCTATCCAGGCGCAGAGGCGAAATACGCTTCCACTGTCTGGGGCTTTGAAAATAAACCTTATATCGGTGTGAAGCCGGTTAACCATCAGGGCGTTACCGTCTCCAAGGCTGCATGGCGTGGAACTAACGCAACAGACAGCTGGTCCTGGAAAGACTGCAATGGCAACGATGCAGAAGTAGAAGTTTATACCGACAAGGGAACTTCTGCAGAACTCTTCCTTAATGGGAAAAGCCTCGGCAAGAAAGATGTTCAGAAAGATAAAGCTATTTTCAATATTAAATATCAGCCAGGAACCCTAACTGCAGTAGTCTATGACAAGAATGGAAATAAAGTTGGAGAGAACTCTTTGACTTCTGCAACCGGAACTCCGAAGATTGCAGCAAAAGCAGAGACAACCAATGCTAAACCTGGAAAGATAGTCTATGTTGACCTCGGTGTCCTCGGTGACAACGGTGTAGTCGAGAGCAACGCAGACCGCAAGGTCAAAGTATCTGTATCCGGTGGTGAGCTTCTCGGATTTGGCTCTGCCAATCCGTGCACGGAAGAGCGCTTTGAGAGCGGATCCTACACTACTTATTACGGAAGAGCTCTTGCCGCGGTACGTGTCGGCGGCAACGGTACTGCAAAAGTTACCTTTACCGATACCACTACCGGTTATACTACAACCGCAACTATCAACATTCACTAAGGAGACGCTGCAATGAATTATAAAGAGGTGGCGCGGCAGATTCCAACGGAAGATCGGCCAATTCCCAACAGTCAACTCTCGGGAATTGGAAATTTTCTGGGACTGTACGGCGGCGAACACATTGCTGCTACCGAATTTGTCATTGGCGCTACGATGGCCACATTTGGTGTCCGGGCATCGGACATCCTGATCGGCCTTCTGATCGGAAATATTCTGGCAACTCTGACGTATGCTTTAATCTGTGCGCCGATTGCCGTGGATACCCGTTTAACGTTATACACTTATCTCGGGAAAGTTCTCGGGAAACCACTTCAGAAAATATACACCTTTATCTGGGGCTTAGCCTCCATCGCCATGGCCTCGGCCATGGTGGCGGTGTCGGCCTCGGCCGTGCGAGAAATTATAGGTATTAAAATACAGACGCACTGGTACCCCACAGACATCAAATATGTGGTCATGGTACTGATCCTTGGCGCTATTGTCACAATAGTCGCTGTCAACGGATTCAACGCGGTGGCGAAATTCTCGTCCACCTGCGTGCCCTGGATGATTATCGTCTTTCTGGCGGGCTTTACGGTCTGTGTCCCAGAGCTCATGCAGCTCTACGGTGTACCGAATCTTCATGCGGCCGGCGGATTTATGAATCTGCTGAACACTTATGTCTGGAACGGTACTGTTGCTGCCGGACAGCCGCGGCTCTCCATTTACCACGTGGCCGCTTTTGCCTGGATGAACAACATGGCCTACCATGCCGGACTGAATGATATGGCACTGTTCCGTTTCGCTAAGAAACGTCAGTACGGTTATGTCACCGCAATCGGAATGTTCATTGGACATTTCTTTGCCTGGGCAGCAGCCGGCGTTATGGGCGCAACCGCAGCCGCACTTCTCAAGACTCCTATTGCCAATCTAGACTCCGGTGCTATTACCGCTGTCACTCTTGGTAAAGTCGGCCTCCTTGCAGTCATTATTGCCGGATGGACCACTGCAAACCCGAGCATTTACCGCGCGGCGCTGTCTTTCCAGTCCTGCTTTAATGTCTCCAGCTACAAGAAGATGGCCTATCTGGTCGGCGGACTGATGACTCTCGCTGCATGCTTCCCGTTCATGATGAACATCATGACCATCGTCAGCGTTATTGCCAACATTGTTCCGGCAGCCGGTGCCATTGTCTTTACAGAGCACTGGATTATTCCGAAACTGGGTGGCACCCGTTACTGGGCCAGCTACAAGGGCTGGAAGATGAACTATGCCGGACTCATTGCCTGGCTGCTCGCTCTGGTCTTTGTCGGTTCCATGATATTTACTCACGCATTACACCCTTACTTCCTCTTTCTTCCCGCATACCTGATTGCGATGGTCGCCTACATTATTCTTGCTCTCGCCATGGGCGCAAGAGGCGACTATCACAAACAGGCGGAAGAGGACCAGAAAGTCCGCGATGCCCTAAAAGAGGTTATGGCTGAGGATGAAAAGAAAGAGAACGCACCGGTCAAAGTACCGAAACATCCGGCTGTTGTCAGCGTCTTCAAATGGATTTCCTACGTTGTCATTGCCGCGTTTGGTGTCTTTACCTGTCTGGTTCCCACTCATTTCGTCTCCGTGGCGATTTACAAGTCGCTCTCGCTGTGGTTTACGCTGGTATACTTTGTTTTTGCCGCATTAAAGGTCTTTTTCCAGTATGGAAATACAAAAATAGATCAGAACCCCACTCCGAAAGAAGAGGAGGAGGAAGAAGAAAATACGATTATTGAAGACAGTGCAGCTGTGCTGGAGTAAGTAATCTGATAACCTGACCCCCGTGGGGCCGTGATACGCCTGCGTGTCGCGGCCCCATTTCTTATGACCGGTAAATCGCCCGGAAAACTGCTCAGCTGGATTGAAACGAACTCTACAAAGTGTTAGAATTGTTGCCAAGATTTCTTACACGCGCGTAGCGCGATTCGGAGGTAGTTCATGCTCGGCAAGTATGTACGGGTGAAGGTGACCGCTCCGATTTACTCTAAAAATGAGGCCCAGGGCTTCACATACGGACTAAATTACGGAAAGATTCGATTAGTCACCGCACGCTCAAAAGTCACGCTGAAGGCTTTTGTCATGGGGATGAATAAACCTGTCAGAATATTTGACGGGGTTATCATTGCCAGCCTGATGAAAAATGGGGAGACGTATTATGTCGTCGCGCCCAAGAGCCGAAAGTACATTATTCACGATGTCAGAAAGGCCACGGCGTTTTTTCACCCCGACAGCATCCGCTGCTATTATGAGCGCTCCTGTGGAGCAGTGGTGCAGCGGGTTATCAACGGACAAAAACAGTATCTGCTCATTAAGAACAAGCGGAGTGCCCACTGGAGTTTCCCCAAGGGCCATATTGAAGAGGGGGAGACCAACGAGGAGACTGCACGCCGTGAGGTCCTCGAGGAGACCGGAACCCATATCCATATTATTCCTGGGTTCCAGGAGGCCTCCAATTACATGATTCAGAACCGGATTAACAAGACAGTCATTATTTTTGCCGCTACGACAAAGGACCGGAAGACGGTCAACCAGGAGTCGGAAATTGAGGCTTCAGACTGGCTTCCGTATGAGGCCGCGTATAAACGGCTCAAGTTTGAGAATGACAAGAAAATTCTAAAGGCTGCTCACCGGTATTTGAATAAGCATGTGAAGGTGCCGGAAAAGGGCACGCAGCAAGGGCGTCAGCCTCAGGACACTGTGCGCAAAGCAGCCCGCTTGGCTGAAGAAAACGTTCCACGCTACAGCAAAATCTCCATCGCCCGGGAAAACGACAATAAAAATTAAAGAAAATACCGCTGGATGACTCGCATAATAGAGTCCGCGTCCAGCGGTGTCTTTTTATTCTCAAATGTGAAAATCATGTTCCGGCCCGGGACTAACCACATCCGCCTACGAAAAATGAAGATACAGAGAAGTTGCACCCATTAGACACAAATGATAAAATAATTAAGATTATCAACAGAGGAGGGATTGCTGTGGCAGATAAAGGAAAATTTTATATCACCACCGCCATTGCATACACATCAAGAAAACCCCATATCGGCAACTCTTACGAGATTGTCCTGACCGACTCCATTGCCCGGTACAAACGAATGCAGGGGTATGATGTATTCTTCCTGACCGGTACCGATGAGCATGGACAGAAAATTGAGAGCTATGCAGAGGCGGCCGGCTGTTCTCCAAAAGAGTATGTAGACAAGGTTTCCAAGGAAATCCGCGATGTAGCGGACTCCCTGAACACGTCCTACGATAAATTCATCCGTACTACAGACCCATACCATGAGAAGACCGTTCAGAAGATCTTCAAGAAGCTCTACGACCAGGGCGACATCTACAAGGGTGAGTACAAAGGCAAGTACTGCACCTCCTGTGAGTCCTTCTGGACTGACTCCGAACTCGTCGATGGCAAGTGCCCGGACTGCGGACGTGAGGTTCAGGAAGCCTCCGAGGAGGCGTATTTCCTGAAGCTCTCCAAGTACCAGAAACAGTTGGAAGACTACATTGAAGAGCATGACGACTTCATCTATCCGGAAGCCCGGAAGAAAGAGATGCTCAACAACTTCATCAAACCGGGTCTTCATGACCTTTGCGTCTCCCGTACCTCCTTCAAATGGGGTATTCCAGTTACTTTTGACCCTGACCATGTTATCTATGTGTGGATTGACGCGCTGAGCAACTATATCACTGCTCTCGGTTATGATCCCGACGGTTCTTCTGACCTCTACAAGAAATACTGGCCGGCAGACGTTCACATCATTGGCAAGGACATTGTCCGGTTCCACACCATTTACTGGCCCATCATGCTTATGGCTCTCGGTGAACCACTGCCGAAGCAGGTATTCGGCCATCCGTGGCTGCTGTTCGGAGAGGACAAGATGTCCAAGTCCCGCGGCAACGTCATTTACGCGGACGACCTGATTGATCTGTTCGGTGTAGATGCTGTCCGGTATTATCTCCTCAGCGAGATGCCTTATGCTTCAGATGGCTCCATTACCTATGAGACCATGATCGAGCGGTACAACTCCGACCTTGCCAACACCATCGGCAACCTGGTCAACCGCACTATCTCCATGAATAAGAAGTACTTTGACAGTGTCATTCAGGCACCAACCGTTCACGAAGACGTTGATGACGACCTCAAGCAGACCTGCCTGGATGCCGTTCAGAAGGTTGACGACCTTTTCAAGACTTACCGCGTAGCGGACGCTATTGAAACGGTTGTCGGCATTGCCAAACGGGCTAACAAATACATTGACCAGACAGAGCCGTGGGTTCTCGCCAGAGATGAGAGCAGTAAAGAGCGCCTTGGCACGGTTCTTTACAATCTGTTTGAAGCTATCCGTTATCTTGCAGTTCTTCTCAAACCGTTTATGCCGGATACCTCTGATGCCATCTTTGCTCAGACCAATATGAACGGCAATGACTATGATTCTCTTGCCAACTGGGGCACTCTGACACCGGGCATTAAGACCAACAAGGCGAAACCTCTCTTTGTCCGCGTCGACAAGGAAGAGACCTTCAAGAAGATTGAAGAGCGTCAGAAGGCTGTCTCTGCCAAGGAAAAGGCCAACAATGAGAAGGTCAAGGAAAAGCTCAAAGAGGACATTGAGGGTGTAGCGCAGATTGGCGTCGAGGATTTCGGCAAGGTTGAGCTTCGGGTCTGTGAAGTTAAGACCGCCGAGAAAATCAAGAAGTCCAGGAAGCTTCTCAAGCTGACTCTGGATGACGGTGAGGGCGAACGCACCGTAGCTTCTGGCATTTCTCCCTGGTATAAGCCCGAGGACCTCATCGGACACAAGGTCGTGGTTGTTTCCAACCTTAAGCCGGCAAAACTCTGCGGCGTAGAGTCTCAGGGCATGATCCTTGCCGCGGACACCAGCGATGGTAACGTCCAGGTTCTCTTTGCAGACAACATGGAAACAGGAGCTAAACTCAGATAATGGAACACATTTTCGACACCCATGCGCACTACGACGACCCCGCTTTCGACGAGGACCGGGACGAACTGCTGAAGAGTCTTCCGTCCAAAGGCGTTGAACTTGCGGTAGACCTCGCAACCGACCTCGTAACCTCTGCCCGCATTATGAAACTGTCGGAACAGTACGACTACCTCTACGCCGGCTTTGGTATTCATCCCGAACAGGCGGGAGAAGAGCGCAAGGGCGATTTAGATACGATAAAAACATTCCTGCAGGACTGCCCCAAAGCTGTTGCCGTAGGCGAAATTGGACTGGATTACCACTATGACGACGGTGCACCCCGTCAGACCCAGATAGATCTCTTCGCGCGTCAGCTGGAACTGGCCAATGAACTGGACCTTCCGGTTGTTGTCCATGACCGTGATGCACATCAAGATACGTTGGACCTTCTCAAGCAGTACAAACCGAAGGGCATAGTTCACGCGTTCTCCGGAAGTGTTGAGATGATGCGGGATGTCCTTGACATCGGCATGTACATTGGACTCGGTGGAGTCGTCACGTTCAAAAATGCAAAAAAACCGAAGAAGGTGGCGGCGGAAGTACCACTGGATCGCCTGGTATTGGAGACAGATGCTCCGTATATGACGCCGGTTCCCTTCCGCGGAAAGCGGAACGACTCCAGTATGATTGCCCATACAGCAGAATGCATCGCGGAACTGCGCGGTATGGATGCACAGGAACTGGTGGATATTTGCAATAAAAATGGTCGGGATCTGTACGGAATCCACTGAAAAATGGAAAAAGACGACTTCGGGGCTTTTCCCGGGGCCGTCTTATTTACTATAATTAAAACAGAAAAGCACCAGACAGGATGTGATGCCTTTGAAGTTAACCGATGAGATTATCCGTGGAATTAGCGGAACGAAGAGCGAGCGGAGTATAGCCTTTTACGACGCGGTTATGGCCATTGCTATAACGCTGATGGTTCTCGACATGGATGTGACGCAGTTTCAGCGCTTTACCTGGGCGTCCATTCAGTCGCTGTTTATTCCGTTTACTGCCCTGGTCATCAGCTTTGTACTGCTGGCGGAAGTGTGGATTTTCCATGTGCGCATTTACTCGCTTCCCTACATGCATGAGAAATGTTCCCCGCAGATGTGCGCCTGTACGCTGTTCTTTGTTTGCATGTTTCCCAAGACAACAGAGGTCATTGCCAAATATTCAGAGCACTTCTGGTCAATTCTCATCTACGTTATCGGTGTGGTCGGGGTTGTAGGACTGACAGTACTGAGTATCCGCCTCTCACTGGGACATGCATCTGCCGATTTCTTTGCGGACACTAGGGTGGAACAGAACAATCCACTGCGTGTCTTCCCGGAGGATCTTCCGGATGTAGTCCACGCTCTGTCCAACTATGAAGAACTGCGTGAGACCTACGATACCATGAAAAGGTATTTCCGGCTGAACCTGTGGGAACTGGCTGCCATGATTCTCACAACGCTGGGCTCCACTGTATGTATTATGTTTGCACCGGGAGCCTGTTATACCTTCATTGTCATCAACATTGCGCTGAATGCGATTCTTCGGGTGAAGATCAACCGAATTGACTTGGATGAACTGTCAGCTGAGTTTGATATCTTCACGGAACGCATTGAAGAAGTTTACGATCACGCTGATATGTGGCGTGACAGCAGCGGAAAGGCTGACTTTGATGCCGAGACCGCCCAGCTGGCTGTTGAAGAGGACTGGCACAAGGAGCACCTCTCCAAGCGGGAGCAGCGGCAGCAGGAGCGCAGGAGGCAGAAGAACTCCAGAAAACATTAAAACAAAAATCCCTGAAAGCAGGATCCTGCTTTCAGGGAACTTTTTTCTATGAGTTTATTCTGCCGGTGCCTCTTCGTTAATGGCGGCAATGGCATTCAGAGTTCGCGGGAACCCGTTGAAGGGGAGTGTGGTGGTAACTGCGTCAATTAAGTCTGCCCGTGTGTTTCCAACGCTTAGGTTGGCTCCAACATGGGCTCTGGCCTGCTGATCTGCTCCGCCGATGGAGATGATGGCCGTGAAGGTGACCAGTTCTCTCATCTTGACATCGAGTCCGCCGCGGGTGTAGAAGTCGCCAAAACAGTAGGCAGACAGGAAGTCCTGGATGTGCTTTAAGTCCTTCGGGGTGTTCTTGCGCATGTCGTTAATATGATCTTCGCCGAAAATCATCTGTTGAACCTTTAAGCCGACTGGGAAACGGGAATCCTCGTCCGCCTGGGTCTCTGGCTCCGTCTCGGTAATGTCGACGTCGCTCAGAGCAAAGTTGACCTCGTCAAGAGCGCTCTGGACTTTCTCCAGGCCCACATACGGTGCGCACTGATACAGGGTTTCCTTGATTTCTTCGCCGCTTGCGCCAACTTTTACAGCGGCAACCGTGTACTTGTACAGGGAATTTAATGTCTGGGTTGCGGTCAGCGACGCAAGAATGAGGAGCGCACGCTGTTTGTCGTTCAGGCTTCCCTTACGACCCAGTACATCGCCGCAGAGAAAGGACGCCGCAATTTCCGAGAACTCCGGATCTGCGTCGCTGTCCTGAAAAGCTGAACCATCGAACCATTTATTATTAATTTTATCTGCATTTTTTCTTTCCATAGTAGGACCTCCTTGGGTTTCTGCTATAATTATTCTATCACACATTGAGAGAGGAAGATACGATTTGAAAACCGGACTGGTTATGGAGGGCGGCGCCATGCGCGGTCTGTACACCTGTGGAATTATGGACGTCTTCATGGAGAACGGAATTACATTTGACGGGGCTATCGGGGTCTCTGCCGGCGGCACGTTTGGCTGCAACTACGGATCCCACCAGCCGGGGCGCGCCATCCGTTACAACCTGAAGTATGCCCATGACCCGCGCTACTGTTCTATTGCCGCACTCCTTCTTACCGGCGATCTATACCCGATAAAATTCGACTACGATCTTCTGCCGAAGCGTCTCGACATCTTTGATACGTTTACGTTCCGGACAAATCCCATGCGCTTTTTTATTGTGGCGACCGAATGTGAATCGGGAGCGCCGGTATACCACGAGCTCAAGTCTATGGGGGATGAAGATCTCACGTGGCTGCGGGCTTCAGCGTCCATGCCGGTAGCGGCTCAAATTGTCAATATTGATGGCAAAGGTTACCTTGACGGCGGCTGCTCGGATGCCATCCCGCTGAAACACTTCCAGGAGATGGGCTATGAGAAGAATATAGTCATACTGACACAGCCGGACGGATACCGGAAACAGCCGCAGAAGGGCCTGCAATTGATGAAGCCGTTTCTGCGTAAGGCACCAGGAGTGTATGAGGATTTAAAGTACCGGCATATTGCCTATAATGCGACCCTGGACTATATTGCGGAGCAGGAAAAAGGGCAGAACACTCTCGTATTCCGCCCCAGTGAACCACTCCCCATTCAGCACATCTCCCACTCCCGGAAAGATCTGCAGGCTGTGTATGATCTTGGCCGGAAAGAGGCGGAAGAACGGCTTGAGGAAGTGAAACAATTCTTAGCTTAAATGGAGTTCTTCATTGGGCTCCCGAAGGTGGTAAATTGTGGCCTTCGGATCTTTAATGTAGAACATCTTTATGGAGTCCTCATAGGCAATATCCGGCGCTACCATGTTGCTCAGGCCGGGGAACTTCTTTAAAATTCGGTGCTGTACAAAGCTCGGAACCTTGTAGAACAGGCGTGCCATTCTCGGCGCGTGGGCTAACATGTCCCGGGCTGCTTCTTTGTCGTCCACAAAGACGGCCTCGCCGTCCAGACGGATCCAGTCGCCGCCCTCATAGCAGGAAATTTCCAGCTTAGGATTATTCTGCAGCTGCTTATAGACGTCTTTGTGCTCGCCTGTGCAGAACCAGAGAGTGCCGTTGCGCAGGAGATGGGCACCAAACGGGCGAACCCGCGGCTGGTCGCCATCTATTGTGGCAACAAAGAACACGCGTGCGCGGTCCATGAGTTCCAAAAGCTTGTCGAGATCTGTCATAAGTCATTCTCCTTATTGAAAATTCTGTCCCGGCAGAGAAATGTCCGGGAGATAGTCTCCGTTCTTTTCCCGGTCTTCGGCGTCTGCGGTAATGACACGGACCGCCAGAAGGCCGAGATCTTCCATGGTCTCCAGATGACCAATTTCATTGCGGAATTTTGCGGCTCCGCGAACCCCTTTGATGTACCATGCCGCATGCTTGCGGATTTCCCTCATGCCGACGCGGGTACCTTTGTATTTGCAGAGCAGCTGGGCGTGAACCATCATGACCCGCATGCGTTCCGACACCGGAGGCTCTGGAAGGTTGTGCTCTCCGGCCAGGAAGCCGTTAATCTGCTGGAAAACCCAGGGACGTCCCATGGCACCGCGGCCGATCATGACAGCGGCAGCATCGGTTGCCTCCAGCATCTTTGCGGCACTGAGACCATCACGGACATCGCCGTTGGCAATGACCGGAATGTCGACGGCAGCAACAACAGAGCGAATGGCATCGACATCAACTGGGGGAGCATACATCTGTTCCCGGGTTCTGCCGTGTACGGTAATGGCAGATACGCCGGCATCTTCAAACCGCCTGGCCATTTCCACTGCATTAATGTGGTCTTTGTCCCAACCAATGCGGTATTTGACCGTTACCGGGACATCCACAGCGTCAACGACAGTCTTGGCTATGTCCTGAGCCAGCTGTGGATTTTTGAGCAGGGCGGAACCGCTTCCATTGTTGACAATTTTGGGAGCGGGACAGCCCATGTTAATGTCAATAATTTCCGGGCCATAGTCCATAGCCTTGACCGCAGCTTTGGCAACTACGTCCGGCTCATAGCCAAAGAGCTGAATGGCAGCCGGATGCTCATCCTCACTCAGGGTGAGCAGCGCTTTGGACTTACGGTCGTTCATGGTGAAGCCCTTAGCACTGACCATCTCTGTGGTAACCATGGCTGCGCCATAGTTTAGGCAGAGTTCCCGCATGGCACGGTCTGCTACTCCGGCGAGCGGGGCCAGGACAGCCTTCCCGTCTATTTTTACGTTACCAATATACAATAATAACAGTCCAATCTTGTTGCGTTTGAACAGTATTGTAGCAAGGCTGCAGGGGTTTTGTAAACCCTCACGGTGTGCTATAATTACGTTTACGTTAAATTCAAAGGTACGAAGAGGAGAGACGGTATGAAACTGCTCGTCATAGACGGAAACAGCATTGTGAACCGGGCCTTTTTCGGCATTAAGCTGCTGACCACTAAGGACGGAAAATTTACCAATGCCATCTACGGGTTCCTAAACATTCTAATCAAGTTAAAAGAAGTCTGTGAGCCCGACGCCGTAGCGGTTGCCTTTGATGTCCATGCTCCGACGTTCCGCCATAAAATGTATGATCAGTACAAGGCCGGACGGAAGGGTATGCCTCCAGAGCTCCGGGAACAGATGCCGGAACTCAAGGAACTTCTCCAGTGCCTTGGCTATAAAATCGTAGAGAAAGAGGGCTGGGAGGCGGACGACATCCTGGGTACGCTGTCCGCATCCATTGGTAAGGACGACTTCTGTTACCTTGCCACCGGAGACCGGGACTCTCTGCAGCTGGTCCGGAATAACGTCAATGTTCTCCTTGCTTCCACTAAGGCAGGACAGGCGCAGACTGTTACCTATACCCCGGAAGTTGTCAAAGAGAAGTACATGGTCGAGCCCGAAGAAATGATCGACGTCAAGGCTCTCATGGGCGACAGTTCCGACAACATCCCCGGCATTCCGGGAATCGGCGAAAAGACTGCCGGAAAGCTCATCTCTCAATACCATTCTATCGACTATATCTACGACCACATCGACGAAATCGACGTGCGTCCCCGCATCCATGACAAACTTGTTACTTATAAAGACCAGTGTTATCTGAGCCGCGAGCTCGGCACCATTGTTCTGGATGCTCCAATTGACACCAACCTCGAGGACTATATTCCCACTGAAGGAGACCCGGGAAAAGCGGCACGCCTTCTCGCCAGTTATGAGATGTTTAAGCTCATTGACAAGCTCGGCCTCCGGGAAGAATCCATTTCTACGGAACCCGTTCCGGAACAGGAAGAAGAGATTATTCCGGCTCAGACCGCCTCAAAATTTTCCAACGTGAAACTGGGCAGCAAGGTCTTTTTCACCGCGCGATTCACCGAGGATTACCAGTTAAAAAGCCTATGCCTTATCAGCGACGGCAAACCGGTCTTACTCGAAGAGACCTCGGAGTTTACCGGATTTCCTGAATTCCTGAACAATCCTGACATAGATAAATACGTTGACGACAGTAAATCGCTCTATGCATATGGTCTTCGAAACAATATCAAGGTGGAATCCATTGTCTTTGATTCCAGCCTTGCCGGTTATATCCTGAACCCCTCGGCAAAGACATATGACACAACCATGCTCTACGCCGAGTACAGCAAAGGCCATTATGGAAGTATTCAGACGGATTCTGACAATGAACAGGTTAAACAGACCATGGCTTTGTGGAGAATCGCCGACCATCTTCTGGCGCAGATTGACGCCAACAATCAGGGGGATCTGCTGAATCTGGAAATAGCTCTTGCGGAAGTCCTGGCTTCCATGGAAAAAGAAGGGTTTCTCATTGATGAGCCGGGACTGACGGAATACGGCAAGATGATTTCTTCGGAATGTGACGTTCTCCAGGACAAGATTTTCCAGGAGGCCGGGGAAGAGTTCAACCTGAACTCTCCGAAGCAGCTGGGGAAAGTTCTCTTTGAAGACCTGGGTATTCCTCCCAAGAAGAAAACCAAGAACGGCTATTCGACCAGTGCCGAAGTGCTGGAGTCTCTGGCTCCGCAGTATGAAATTGTTCAGGACATTCTGAATTACCGTACTGTCTCCAAACTGAAATCCACTTACTGCGACGGTCTGTTAAAAGTAATTGCCGACGACGGCCGCATTCATTCGACGTTAAATCAGACCGATACCCGCACCGGAAGACTGTCTTCCTCTGAACCCAACCTGCAGAATATTCCGGTCCGTAAGCCGATCGGTTCCGAACTTCGAAAATTCTTCATTGCCAAGCCAGGATATCTCCTTGTCGATGCCGACTATTCTCAGATTGAGCTTCGGGTTCTTGCATCCGTTTCCCATGACGAAAATATGATTGACGCTTTTAACAAGGGCGAAGACATCCACCGCATTACTGCGTCTCAAGTCTTCAATGTCCCGCTTGACTATGTCACTCCGCAGATGCGAAGCAGCGCCAAGGCTGTTAACTTCGGCATTGTCTACGGAATCGGCGCTTATTCACTCGGAAAGGATATCGGAGTCAGCCGCAAGGAGGCCCAGTCCTACATTGACGGCTATCTGCATCACTTCAGCGGTGTTGACCAGTATATGAAAGACGTCGTAGAACAGGCCAAGAAAGACGGGTACGTCAAGACTCTCTACGAACGCCGCCGGTATCTGCCGGAACTGACCGCTTCCAACCGAAATCTCCGCGCGTTTGGAGAACGTGTGGCGCGCAATATGCCCATTCAGGGAACGGCCGCTGACATCATTAAGATTGCCATGGTCAAGGTGTACAACCGGCTTGCCGCGGAGAACCTCGATGCCAGGCTCATCATGCAGATTCACGACGAACTCATTGTTGAGGCCGAGGAGTCCATCGCCGAAAAAGTCTGTGACATTGTTCAGGATGAGATGGAACATGCCGTCTCTCTGGCAGTCCAGATGAAAGTCGATGCTCACATTGGCAAATCCTGGTATGAGGCGAAAGGTTGATTGCATGCAAATTGGTTTAATGACTGCTCTTCTCCTGGACCGTGTCTATGAACTCGAGCAGGAGTGCTTTTCGCATCCCTGGGCCCGGGACAGTATTGAAGAGAGCTTTAACAACCCGGCTTATCATTTCTTTGTCTGCCGCAATGACGACAAAGAGGTAGTCGGCTATATCTGTTACTATCAGGTCCGCGACGAGGCGTTTGTCAACAATGTCTGTGTCACGGAAAGTGCCCGCCGCCAGGGAGCAGGACGTCTGCTTCTGCAGCGTGCGGAGGAGAGCGCCAGGGGCGATGCAGCTTCGTTTCTCTCGTTGGAAGTGCGGAGCAAAAACGAACCCGCCATACGGCTCTATGAGAGTGAGGGCTTTGAAGTCGAAGGGGTCCGCCGAAGATATTACTCGGACCCGGAGGATGATGCCTACATTATGACGAAAACATTTGAGACAGAGGGGAGACCGAAACTTGAAGATTCTGGGTATCGAAAGTTCCTGCGATGAGACTGCAACGTCCATTGTCGAGGACGGCAGAACGGTTCTCTCTAATGTCGTTGCCTCTCAGGTAGAGGAACATAAATTATACGGCGGTGTTGTACCGGAAATTGCCTCCCGTCGCCATGTTGAGGCCATTTCCCAGATTACCAAGCAGGCTTTAGATGAAGCAGGCATTACCATTAACGATGTAGATGCTATTGCCGTTACCGCGGCACCGGGACTTATCGGAGCACTGCTGGTTGGAGTGAATTTTGCCAAGGGGCTGTCCATGGCAACCGGAATTCCGCTGGTGCCGGTTCACCATCTGCGGTCGCATGTGGCCTCCAACTATATTAGTAATCCGGAGCTAAAACCGCCTTTTCTTGCATTGGTTGCAAGTGGTGGACATTCCCATATTGTGCTGGTAGAGGACTACACCAAGTACAAAATTCTCGGTCAAACCCGTGATGATGCGGCAGGTGAGTGCATGGATAAGTGCGCCAGGGTGCTTGGCCTTCCATACCCCGGCGGAAAGAATCTCGACGCTGCATCGCAGAACGGAAATCCACACGCCTACAAAATTCCGCACCCGAAAGTACAGGACTCGGAGTACGATTTCAGCTTCTCCGGCCTGAAAACGTATGTCATTAATACGGTTCACAACATGGAACAGAAAGGGCAGAAGCCGGACCTTGCCGACATGGGCGCTTCCATTATTACAACGGTGGTTGACTGCCTTGCCGGAAATACGGAGAAGGCTGCGCTGGACTACGGCTGCAAAGACATTGTCATTTCAGGCGGCGTGTCAGCTAATTCATTCCTGCGGACCAGAATGACGCAGGTCTGCAAAGATCACGGCTGGAATTTCTATATGCCTGAGCTCAAATACTGCGGTGACAACGCGGCAATGGTTGGAGCGCAGGGGTATTATGAATATATCAGCGGAGTCCGTGCAGGGCTTGACTTAAACGCAAAACCGACGATGAACATTGAAGATTCGTTTGGAACATGAGAGGTATGTTATGGAAAAGATATTAGTGACCGGCGGCGCCGGATTTATTGGAAGCAACTTTATTTTTTACATGCTTCGTCATCATGAGAACATTCAGATCGTCTGCTATGACAACCTGACATATGCCGGCTGTCTGCGGAGTCTCCGGACGTTTATCGTCAACAAGGACCCGAATTTCCGCTTCGTCAAAGGGAATATTACCGATGCGGAACAGGTCGGGAAACTCATGCGCTCGGAGCAGTTCGATATTGTTGTCAACTTTGCGGCGCAGAGCCATGTGGACCGTTCCATTCAGGATTCCTCAGATTTCCAGGAGACCAACTATGTGGGAACACAGGTTCTGCTGGACGCATTTAACCAGTACGGAATTTCCCGGTTCCATCAGATCTCTACCGACGAGGTCTACGGCGGAATTCCGCTGGACAGCGAGAAGGCCTTTAAGGAGACCGATCCTCTGAAACCGGGCAACCCGTATGCTGCCAGCAAAGCTTCGGCCGATATGCTCTGTATGTCATATTACAACACGTATGGTACACCGGTAACCATTTCCCGGTGCTGCAACAACTACGGACCGCGCCAGTATCCGGAAAAGCTTGTGGCAAAAATTATTACCAGTGCCATTCGCGGAGAGAAAATTCCTATCTACGGAGACGGGGAGAACATTCGCACCTGGCTGTTTGTCGATGACCACTGCGCGGCGATTGACCGGATTATCCACGACGGCAAAATTGGAAATATTTACAATGTGGACGGCACTGACGACTATGCAAACATTGACCTTGCTCATGATATCCTGGAACGGATGGGCAAAAATCCGGACGACTACATTGAATTTGTGGAAGACCGGATTGGTCATGACAAGCGGTACTCCATCGACGACTCCAAGATCTACGATGAGCTCGGCTGGGAACCGGAAAAGGATATGGACCGCGGGCTGAATCGGACAATCGACTGGTACACAAGACACACCTGGTGGAAGACAATTTTCGATGGTACCTATAAAGATACCGAAAAAGAGCTTCTGAAACTGGTGTAAAAACTGCACATATTTTCAATTTTATACTGTTACTTATTTGTCAGTATGATAAAATAAGACTACAGTCCTATTGGGATAGACTGATGTTGAAATGGGAGTGGATTATTTATGTCATACAAAGAAGAAGTACTCGAAGGCGTAAACTTCGACAATGTTATGGAACGTGTACAGGACGTTGTATTTGGGGTAATAGACAAAGTCCTCGCCATCAATTACAAGAAGTATGTGAAAGAGGCAAAGGCTGCTGCTGACAAGGCCAAGAGTGCTGTTGAATCTGTCGTAGACAGTGAACCAGTACAGCATGCTCTGAATGAGGTTAAGGCAAAACTGAACCTTGGAAGCCAGACGGCAGACGCATAACCCAGACCATAAACAACCCAGAGAGCCGCACGGGATGCTTCGTGCGGCTCTTTTTATTTTTGTCTAAGAAGGGGTAGAGAATCTATGAAAATCTTAGTCGTATCGGATTCCCACGGCCGGGATGATTATCTGGCGGCCATTGTCTATGATCATCTGGACTGCAATCCGATTATCCACCTCGGCGATGGAGAACACGATTTTGACAATATCCGCGACCTCCCGGAGATGAAGGACAAGCGCATTATTCAAGTACGCGGCAACTGTGACTTCAACTCTGATCTGCCAATTACTTCCTTTGAAAATATTGGACCGTTTCGGTTTTATATTACGCACGGGTATGCGCAGCACGTCAAAATTGGACCGGAATACCTGCTGATGGATGCGGAAAAATATAACTGTCAGGTTGCACTGTTTGGTCACACTCATCATCCTTATGAAAATTATTCTGATGGGGTGTATCTCTTTAATCCCGGAGCGGTCTGCAATGGAAAATATGGGATTATAGAGATTGTGGGAAAAGACATTCTGTTTAAACACTGCAGTTTGAAAAAAATGGATACATTTTAAAAGTTGACAGAAAAATCTCCAAATTTTATACTAATTTTATGCAAATAGTAAAATATAAAGGAGATTCTTATGAAAACTGCAGCCGATAAAAACATCCCGTACAAACTGTACCTGAATGAGGACGAAATTCCGACTCAGTGGTACAACGTCCGCGCGGATATGAAGACCAAACCGGCCCCGCTGCTCAACCCGGGAACCGGGGAGCCCATGAGCTTTGAGGACCTCCGTGCGGTATTCTGCGACGACCTTATTAAGCAGGAACTCGACAATGACGACCGCTACATTCCCATTCCACAGGAAATCCAGGACTTCTACAAAATGTACCGTCCGTCTCCGCTTATCCGGGCTTACTTCCTGGAGGAAAAGCTGCAGACCCCTGCAAAGATTTACTACAAGTTTGAGGGAAACAACACCTCTGGATCGCATAAACTGAACTCCGCTATTGCCCAGGCTTATTATGCCAAGAAACAGGGACTGAAGGGAGTTACAACCGAGACCGGCGCCGGTCAGTGGGGTACCGCTCTTTCCATGGCGTGTGCCTATATGGGCCTGGACTGCAAAGTTTACATGGTTAAGGTCTCTTATGAGCAGAAACCATTCCGCCGTGAAGTTATGCGTACTTACGGCGCAAGCGTAACCCCGTCACCGTCCGACACAACAGAGGTTGGCCGCAAGATTCTCGCTGCTGACCCTGGCTGCACCGGCTCTCTCGGCTGCGCCATTTCTGAGGCGGTCGAGGCGGAAATGAAGAATGAAGGCTACCGCTATGTTCTCGGCTCCGTTCTCAACCAGGTTCTTCTTCACCAGTCTGTTATTGGCGTAGAGACGAAACTGGCTCTCGACAAGCTTGGCGTTAAACCGGATATTATTATCGGTTGTGCCGGAGGCGGATCTAACCTCGGCGGACTGATCTCACCATTCATGGGTGAGAAGCTGCGCGGCGAAGCGGACTATCGCTTTATTGCCGTTGAGCCGAAATCCTGCCCGAGCTTTACCCGCGGTACCTTTGCCTATGATTTCTGCGACACCGGCAAGGTCTGCCCGCTCGCAAAAATGTACACACTCGGCTCTGCATTTATCCCGAGTGCCAACCACGCCGGCGGCCTTCGCTACCACGGCATGAGTCCAATTCTGTCTCAGCTTTACCATGATGGTCTTATGGAAGCGGTAGCAGTAGAGCAGACTTCTGTCTTCAAGGCAGCTACAGAGTTTGCACGCTGCGAGGGAATTCTCCCGGCTCCGGAATCTTCGCATGCCATCCGCGTGGCGATTGACGAGGCATTAAAGTGCAAGGAAACCGGCGAAGAGAAGAACATTGTTTTTGGTCTTACCGGAACAGGCTACTTTGATATGACTGCGTATCAGCAGTATAATGATGGTACTATGACTGACTATGTCCCGACTGATGAGGAACTGGCCAAGTACCGCGCAACCCTTCCCGTAGTTCCGGGACAGGATGCGTAAAGAAAGGATTTTGTACGCATGGATTTCAAAAAAGCAGGCGAAACTCTGAAATCGGAGTATGACAAGCTGGACAAGGACAAGCTCAAGGATGCCGGAAGCAAATTAAAAGACGGAGTGCAGAACAAGGATCTGAACTCCCTCAAGACAGCCGGCACGGAGATTGCCGGTGAAGCCAAAAAGCTGGATACCCAGAAGCTGAAAGAGGAAGCCAGTGAGATTAAAGATGAACTTTCCAAAGATAAGGCAAAATTAAAAAAACACCAATAAAATGGAACAATACAGATGTAAATTGTTCTTTATCATGGTAAAATAATAAAAAACTAGATTTTTCAGGGAAGGAAGTCTTATCCATGGATTTTAAAGATGTTGAAGCTAAAGTAAAAGAAGCTGCTTCCAAGGCCGCTGAGAAGGCAAAAGAAGCCGCTTCCAATATCGATACCGACAAAATCAAAGAGCAGGCAAAAGTTGCCGGCGAAAAAGCAAAGGAAGTTGCCAATGAAGCTGCTGACAAGGCAAAAGAGGCTGCTTCCAAAGTTGACACCGACAAGCTGAAAGAGCAGGCTAAGGCAGCTGGCGAAAAGGCCAAAGAAGCTGCCACTGCGGCTGCCGGCAAGGCCAAAGAGGCTGTTGAGAACTTTGACGCCGACGAGGCTAAAGACAAAGTCAAGGAGACCTTTAAGTCACTGACCGGAAACGGCCTTGGCAACTACTCTGATGCCTGGAAGGCAAAAGAGGACGACATTGCCCAGCAGAATAAAGAAGCCAACTCCACCGAAGGGGAGAGAGAGGCTGAGACAGTCGAGGCCGAGCCTGTAGACGACAAATAAGTCGGCTTTAGCGTGAAAAGCGAAAAAAACTGCCAGCAGAGTATATCTCTGCTGGCAGTTTTTTGCTGTATTGTTGGCCCGTTGGCATTGCTGCGCTCAGGCTTGGGTCAGGCTGCAGCTGTAAATTCTCCGGAAAATATCCCGGTAAAACTGGTGGACCTCTGAGGCGTTCTCAGTAAACAGACCGCCAATGGAACCGAAATGGTCGCCAATATATTTCGGCATAACATGCCATTTCCCCGGCCTCAGGGCCATACCCTCAGTGTAAGTGACATGCGGGTCATAGGAGCGACGTCCGTTAATATAACGGAACGGGGTCTGCTCGCCAATGACATTGACAAAACCGTCATTCGGCCAGAAGTCTTCATTCAGTACGGTCGGTGTGGTGTGTACGGTAGTCTGCTGACTTCCATATCCGTCTGTGTAGGACCCGGAGGTCTGACCACGGTAACGACCCATTCTGCGAACATAATCTTTCAGCACAACGAAGGTTTTGTCGATGGGACCGTATGTACCATCTGCATTTTTCTTCGATGCATCACTGGCATAGCAGAAATAGAATGTATTTGGCTGAATTTGCAGCTGCTTATTCAGCTCCATAGCCCGGTCAATCTCGAAATCCTTAATTCCCGCGTCATTGTGCTTCAAAAATGAGGTGCCCTCCAGAATCTGCAGCGCAGACAGCCGGTTTCCCGGAGAAATTCCGAACTGGTCGAGCTGGAAATCATGAAAGCCTTCCTTCAGTCCAAGGGTGCTTAATGCATAGCTCCATAGGGAATAGACTTTAACGGAGCCGTCATTCAGAGCAGTCAAGGCATCGCGATAATCCGTACCATTATTGGTGCCGGATATTGTAGTAATAGAGTAGACATAATCCCGTTTCCCGCCCGTAAACAGGGGAGAAACCTTGGTACCGTCCTTTCGGCAGGCGGCCACCTCTTCCGAGCGCCCGTCCGCCAGCATATCGTGCATAAGGCGGATTGTGGTAGCGCCAAAACTGTGTCCAACCAGATTTACCTTGTTCCTGCTGTCCCACTGGAATCCCGGAATCAGCGGGCTTGAGGAATAGTCTCTGCCGTACCGCGCATGTCCGTATTTCGCCGAGTGGGCGGCACCGTAGTCAACTCGTGTGCCGGTCAGCTGCGCATAGAGCTCACAGGCACGGTCCCAGCCGCTGGACAGCGGCCCGACAGAGGCTTCATGGATGTCATGGTACCCCTGCGATGCAAGATCGGTTCTCACGCTGCCACTGGCTGCGCCGAAGTAGTCTATCGTTTTCGAAATGTTCTCATAGTCGCCCCAGCCCATCATGCCGTGCACGAGTACTGTGGGAAACTGACTCCCCCGGAAAGTGGTTCTGTTTCTTTGTGCTGCTACCGCCGGAAGTGCAGCCATCATGGACAGGATGGCAACTACCAGGACGAGTGCAGCGAGCCGCCTCATCTTTTTCATGCTTCTCTCCTTTTGTGTTGCTTTCCAAAACTCTTAAGTAAAATAATACTAATAATATAATAATACTATGAAACAGGAGAAATTCGCAAATCGCGGGTGGGTTGATTCTGACGGAAATTCTGCTTATACTCTAAAAGAGCTGAAAAAGAAAGGGAACGTCATTATGCTTTGCAAAACATTTGTCATTGGCTGCGTCATTGCCATGCTGGGCATTGTGCTCTCATTTTTTGTCCTGGCGTTTGCGGAGAAGCGAAATAGTCTTGCGCTGACCATTGTCGGGGTAGTCTGTGTATTACTGACCTGTTTCGGAACACTCGGAGTGGGAATGATTCAACGGGCGGAGACGAATCGAGTCAACACGTATGCATATGCGTGGCAGCATGAACTGTACTCTGATATTGCGCACTGCAAGACAAAAGATGATACCAAACCGGTCATTGACCGGGACCTGAAGCAGTATAAAGCGGGCTATAAGAAGCTGCATATTGACAACGACCGGGTAGCACCGCTGCACCGCCGTCCGGACCCGCGGGTTCACATTGAGTCCGGTAAGTGGAAGAAAGGCGAGGTCGTCGACGTCTACATTGACTACAACAATGAGGCCAAATCGGTCATGCAGAAAGTCGTTTTAAAATAAATTGAATTTCTAAAATAGTTGGTGTATACTATCACATGTTGTGCGGCTGTAGCGCAGCTGGATAGCGCGTCAGACTCCGACTCTGAAGGCCAGGGGTTCGAATCCCCTCAGCCGTACCAGAAAAGAAGCTCTAAACTACGTAGTTTAGAGCTTTTTTTGCGCTGTAAAAGAGGCGGCGCCGGACCGGACAAGACCCTGAAACGCCGCCAAATGTTGATTAGTCGTTCGACTGCTTGTCGCCCTCAATGGCGTTCCAATGCTCTTCCAGCCACGGAGCCAGCTTGGACCAGCCAATCATGACCTGGATGAGCCCCATAGCAAGATAAAAATACTCGTGGTCATTCGGATTGTTGGAAATATCATGCAGCTTCTGTCCCAGCTTTCCAAGCTTCTTCAGTTCTTCTTCATCTTTGCTGTCATCCTGCACATAGTAGTTATATACATTGGCAGCCATGGCAATAAAATTATTCAGATAATGCTCACCGACGGAGTAGAAAATATTCTGGTGCTCAATGTCCAGTGTGGACGTCAGGAGTGCTCCTTTGCCGACAGAAGCCCAGACCATGCCGCCGTGCATGAGACCGAAGATGAGGGAACTCAGTGCCGCAGCTGTCTTATCCGAAAAATATTCCCGCAGGCCGTTCATAAGAGATCCGCGGAACAGCAGCTCTTCTGTGGCCGGGCCGGTGGTAACTGCGGCCAGTGCGAGGGTCCAGAGATCCTTCTTGGACTTGATGGGATACTGCTCAAAGTTCATGGATTCTCTGGTCCACGAGTGGTTGTGCAGCCATTTGTGGTGCTCCTTGGATGGCAGGATCCTTTTGCCAATGAACGTTAGAACCATGGCAGATCCGTTGCCGGCTATGGAAATTTTCCAGGCCTCTTTGATTTTGTTCCAGCGGTCTGGATCGCCCTTGAAATTCTCCCACTCTTTCTTCCAGTCAATCTGGGAATGGCCGGAACGACGCAGAAAATAGGCGAGGTAGATGGTGTTGAGCAGGAAGGTTCCGACGGCGTCGGCGTACAGCGGCACCGAATCCTTTTTGCGATATACTAATTTCTTAATGCCCTTAATGGCATACCCGGTCATGAAATAGAACGGAATGCTGTCAAACATGGGCATTTCCTTTTGGAAAAATTCAGATTCTGTCATAATGACTCCTTTTTTCGGCGATGTACCGTGTTGCATTTTTGACCCCTTTATTATATAAAATATTTCAGGTTAACTACAGAGTTTCATTGTAAAATACTCACAATCTTAATATAGGAAAATAGGGAGGATACTATGAGAGGTTCAATCCGCAAGAATATCAAAAAAATCCTGACGGTCTTGCTGACTCTCGCCATGATCAGTGTCTGCATGGTCCCGTCTTTCGCTGCCATACAGTTTGATAAACTCATCCCGGTACAGGGGAAACCCAACAGCCGGGGCAAATATCAGGTTGCTACAGCACAGCAGCCGGCCGCGGTTCAGGGACAGACCGCAGAGCAGAATACCAATCAGCCTGCTCCGACGTCTTCGACTATGAAGGTTATGATCAGCGGCATTTATGATTCGTTCGACCGCAGTTCGATTGTCGACCAGATTAACGCCATTCGGAAACAGGCTTATGATGAGCATCTGGTTTCTCAGTATGTTCCGGTTCAGTGGTCTTCCGACCTGGAGGCTATTGCCAGACAGCGTGCCGTTGAGGCTATTATGAGTGCTTCCCACACCCGCCCGGATGGTTCTGCATGGTACACCGCTGAGAGCAACGGGAATTTACCGGATGCGGAAGACCTTGCGTGGGGTAAAACAGTTAACCAGGTATTTTCGTACTGGACTTCCGGAAAGGAAGAGTATCAGCAGACAGGCGCCAACAACGATAATACCAGCAACTATCTGATTTTGATTAACCCGGATTATAAATACATTGGCTTCAGCAGCTTCGCAGTAGGCGAGGGGACAGTCAGACGGGCCAGTGCTCTGGAACTCTCCAGCGGCAGCGACCTGCGGGTCGGCGCGAATGGGTCCTTCGGCACAGATTCTGTCGATGTCAATGTTCTGAGAAAGAATGTTACCTATCATTTCAGTGGCCCGAGTTCAACAGCTGTCGGCAGACGGGTCCGGTTTGATGTCGTCGGTTATTATTCTGAGGCCGAGAGTGCAGATGCCTATAACGGTACGTTCACGGTCAGCCTCAAGGACGATCCGGTCTGGAACAGCAGCAACCCGAGTGTTGGAACTATTTCCAGCGACGGCGTTTTCACAGCGGTTGCTCCGGGAACCACAACTGTTACCGCTCAAATCAACGGAAAGACAGTTGGCAAACAGGTTACCGTTCAGTAACGGAATATAAAACGCATAAATGCGGGCAGTTACTGTCGTATACTGATTAAATTTTGAGAAAACCGAACAGTAGAGCCAGGGCCGTGCCGTTTTGTAGTGGCGCGGCCCTGGTGTTTTGCTGGAGAGTAGCTGTTTAACGAGTGGCTTAATGAGATGTTTGACCAACCGCCCAATAGCTTGCTTGACGTGTTACCTAACAGCAAAAGACCACCACAAAACCAGACACAAAAAGACCGCCACAGCTGTGGCGGTCTTTTCTCAATTCAAAACGCTTTCCAACAAATGTTTTCAACGTTTAATTTTGGTTATTCAAAAAAGGTCATTTAAAAAGGATGGAATCCTTATGCCTTCTTGAGGGAACCCCAGGAAATTTTCAGGCGGGCATCGAGATAAGTGTTGCCCATCTGTTTTACATGCGGGTTAACCTTGATGGGAAGGTAGTTAACTTTGCCATAGAGCGGGAAGGAGAAAGCGCACGGTCTGCCTTTGCTATCTTTCTTAGCTACGGAAGCCTGAACCCAGCCGCCTTTACCATTGGAAACCTTCATCTCGTGGAGGTAAGCGGACTGTTTGCCATAAGTCATAGGCTGAGTATAGATAGTCATGGTCATCTTACCGTTCTTAACACGAAGACGTGCAGTCTTTTTCAGAGACGGATTAGACATGGAAGCCTGGTTTTTGTCGGCGTTCCAGAAGTTTACGGTTACATTGTAAGTACCGTTGGCAACTTTATTGCTCTTTGCGGATGCTGCGATGGAACCAACCATTACCATGGTTGCGAGGGCCATAATGATGGCAAGCACTTTGGTGAGTACACTCTTTTTCAAGTTGATTCATCCTTTCAATTAATTATTATTGCAGATCAGTCACGGAAACCGTTGTTTCGGGGGTCGGGGGCCGTGCCCGATATCATTTGATATTTTAGTTTTCTCATCTTCTTTGTCAATGGAAAAAGGAACAAACTTGCAACAATTGACAAGCGGGTCTTAAGTAGCAAGCAAAAGCTAATCGCCGGTAAGCCTAAGCTAATTTCTATAATGAAAACCAACTTATAAAGCCTGAGAAGCGAGAAAAATCTTTGAATTAATCGACAAATATAGCATGGCTGCAACAATTCCTACGGAATGGAACAATTGACCTTGCTCTTTCAGACCTCTAAACTTTTACAGGAACGCTACAAATTAGGCTTTGCTAACAAGCCGGTTTATCGCCGGCCGGTAATGCCGGCCTATTGTAATAATAATGAAAAGAGGGAATCTAACTTTGGACAACCATGTGGAAAACACCGAGCTGGAAAAGACTCAGAAAAAGAAGTATTTCCAGAAGTTTAAAGTGCGGGACATTGTCTTCCTGGCCATTGTCTCCGCTATCGGCCTGGTAACCTGTGCGGTTATGCCTCTGGTTATTCCGTATCTGACCGTTATCTTTGGAATTGCCCAGCTTGTCACTGGTCTGCAGCTGTCCCTGTTCTACGCCATTGGCCTGGCTAAGGTCCGTAAACCGGGTTCGCTGTTTATCATGACTATCTTTACCGGACTTATGCAGCTGGCCATGTCGCCGCCAATGTTCTTCACCACCATAATTACTGGTATTGTTGCAGAACTGCTGGTCGGCCTCATCTTCCGGGGATATGAGAAGAATGCAGCCTGCTGGTTTGGCGCCATGATTGTCATGCCGCTCACCCTTCCGTTCAACTATCTCTACAACCTGTGGTTCGGCAAGAAGGCCCTCGCTGCAGTAGCCTCCCGATCTGTTGGCCTGACCATTGGTATGACCTGCGCTGTTATTGCGGTATCTGCCCTCGGCGCATGGCTCGGCCTTAAGATCTTCAAAGAACTTCAGAAATCCGGAGCGCTGAAAAAGTGAGCGATAAACTATTTGCCAAAAATCCCGTCTACCCTGTGTTCGGCATTCTGGCAACACTCGCCATCTTCTTCTCGGGCATGTATATGGCCGAGAAAATGAGCTGTTTCTGGTTTGCCCTCGGAGTTTATGTGTTACTTCTTATCTATGGCTACTGGAGAGCCTGCCTGTCTATGATTCCGGCAGCCGCCATTATGGCTGTTGTATTCTGCGGCGTCACGTGGCTCGCCACAAAAGATCCGCTGCAGACGCGTTATGCTATGGCCCGAATCCTGACTTTCTGTGTGGCCATTATCCCCGGCATGGGACTTCCTCCGGAAGCTCTCACCAGGAATTTGACCAGACTCCACTTTCCACGGCTGTTCGTCCTCGGCATGATGATTACGTTCTCGTTCTTCCCCATGCTCCACGACGAAGTCTCCCGTGTCCGTGAAGCCATGAAGACCCGTGGTGCGGGCAGTATGTGGAAACCCCAAGTCTTTTATCGCGCATTTCTCATTCCATTGATTATGCGGCTCGTGGATATTTCTGACACACTGTCCCTGTCCGTAGAGACACGCGGCTTTGACCAGGATTCGCCGTGCTCCATCTATCGGCCTATTAAACTTCGCGTCCGCGACGTTGTATTCCTGGTTCTCGTCGGAGCCGGCATTGGATTGGCGGTGGCATTATGACCGCATTGGAATTAAAGGATATTACTTTTGCCTATGAGGAAGGGGAGGAGGTCCTCCACCACGTCAACTTCCATGCTGACCACGGTGAAGTGACACTTCTGTCCGGTTACTCCGGAACGGGAAAGAGCACAGTGCTCCATATTCTGTCCGGTATTATTCCCGACACCATCCGCGGTACCCTTACGGGTGATGTACTGGTGGATGAAGAAAAGTACAACGGCAGACGCATTGGCGAGTTCTGCCGTAAAATCGGACTGGTCCTTCAGAACGCTGACGAGCAGATTATCCAGACGAGCGTCGAGGATGAAATTGCCTTTGGCTGCGAAAATCTCAATTTTGACCCGAAGTTTATCTCCGAGCAGATTAACAAAACCTGCAAACTTATGGAGCTGGATAAGTCGTGGAAGCCCCGGAAGCTCTCCGGCGGCCAGAAACAGCGGCTCCTGACGGCGTGCATTCTTGCCATGGACCAGCACATTCTCATCATGGATGAACCGCTGGCGAACCTCGACAAAGAGGGTGCTGAACTTGTCATGAATCTGGCACGCAAGCTGGCTCATGAACAGGATTATGCCGTACTGGTAGTTGAACATCGCCTTGATGTGGTCCTGCCTTATGTAGATGTGCAGTGGACTATTGACAAGGGCATCATTTCCAAAGTCGACGACAAGGATACCTCGCAGACGGAAATCATCCCAGACACCTGCCCGCCCTACACCTCAGGCGATACACTATTTTCGCTAAAGCATGCAGCTTTCCGTGCCGACAAGCGGGATATCTTAAAAGACATCTCGTTTGACATAAAAAAGGGCGAGCGAATTGTACTGCTTGGAGAAAACGGATGCGGCAAAACTACACTTATGCGCTGTATTGCAAAACTGAATAAACTCTCCAGCGGCAGTATTGACTGCCCGAAGTGGCGAAAGTGGTTTAAACACGTTGGAGTGGTTTACCAGAACCCGAACTATCAGCTGTTTATGCCGACGATTTACCAGGAGGTATTCTTCAGCTGCAAGTCGGAAGAGCATACGAAGGAAATCCTGAAACTGTTTAAACTGACAGATATTTCTGAGAGACATCCACAGTCCCTGTCTGAAGGACAGAAGCGCAGAGTCTCCATTGCTGCAGTTGCTGCTGAAGACCCTGATATTCTGCTTTTGGATGAACCAACTGTAGGACAGGATTATGAGGGTCTCACTGACCTTGTGGAAATACTTAACAATCTTCACATGCAGAGTGGTACGACGATGATTACTGTTACTCACGACAGCCGCTGCGCCGAAGCGCTCTGTGACCACGCCATTCTCCTTGACAGAGGGGTTGTGGCCAGAGAAGGCGGGAAAGAACTGGTCCGGGACTACTTTTCCCTGGGCTTTTAAGGAAATAGTTTTAGGGTAATTTAAACTTTCTCCTGTAAAATGCGAAAGTGTAGGAGAAATATAACTTACAGATTTCGACAACTTCGATACTTTGTGGTATAATTTACCTGCACAAAATACTATTCTTAGTGAAAGGACGAAATTTATTATGTCTAAGAAACTTCTTGCTATCATGTTCTCCGTTATCATGGCTGTAGCAGCTTTCGCAGTACCGGCTACTTCTGCTGGTCTTCTTGACATCTTCTCTGATGTTACTGCTGCCAACTCTCAGAGCCAGGACACTCAGACCCCTGCATCTGCTGAGAACGCTGAGCAGAACACCACTGTTGGAGAGAACACTCAGGCATAAGGCTCCCCAAATTACATTTGGAAAATCAGACCGTTTCCGGACCTCCGGAGGCGGTCTTTTTTTCGTGAATTTAACTTTCCGCCCAACCGGCTATGCGGTATAATGAACTGGAATAGATAAACCGGCTTTTGTTCGGTACGAAAGGAGTAATTTCCCATGGCAGAAGATGCTGCTAAGAAAAATGGCGGAAAGGGCAAAGCAGTCCTGTGGATCTGCATTGCCGTTGTCTTAATTGTTGTCATTGCCATTGTCTGCGTGGCCATTGAAAAGACAGTCAAGAGACATGAAGACTATTTTTGTCAGTACGCAAAACAGTTCAGCAGTGCTGAGGTTGAGGGCGGAGACCATATGATTGTTGTTGGTCACCGCGGACTCCCGTCACAGGCACCGGAGAACACCATTCCCTCCTATGAAGAGGCGGCAAAGCACGGAATCAAATTTGTCGAGAACGACATTATGCCGACCAGGGACGGAGTATGGGTTGTCAGCCACGACGACAACCTGGTTCGTATGACCGGTTATGACGGAAAAATTGAGGACATGACCTTAAAACAGGTCCAGAGTCATCCACTGACCGAGGGAGCCAATATCGACAAGTACCCGGGCCTCGTAACCCCGACTTTTGAGGAATGGCTGAAGACCCTGAAAAAGTACAATCTCTACCCGGTAGTGGAAATCAAGACGGATTCCAAAACGGCAGACTACCATGAGGTCATCAATCTCCTCAAGAAATATGGCCTTTACAATCAGGCCACTATTATCTCCTTTGAAGAGGAGCCCATGGAAATCATCCGTGGATTTGACAAGACCGTAAAAATGCAGTGGCTGTCTGACGATATGGATGAGGACGCTATTAAAATGGCTAAATCGCTTGGAAACTGCGGACTCGACATTGACATTAACAGTCTGAAGGAGCATCCGGACCTCTGCAAGAAGGCTGTTGCTCAGGGGCTGGTTCTCAACACCTGGACCGTTGACAAGGCTAAAGATGCCAGCGAGGCCATGAAACTCGGCTGCACCTTTGTTACCTCCAACTGCATTCTGCCGACGCAGGCCAACCAGAAATACACGGCTAATTTTGCAAAGAACTATATTAAGTAACGGACTGAATTTTAAAAAAGGCCGGCCCCGCAGACTACGGTGCTGGCCTTTCCCTATAAAGGAGCTAAGGAAAATGAAAAAGTCAATCAAACGTGTTCTTGCGCTTATTATGGCGCTTGCCATGACCGTATGTATGGCGGTCAGCGCATCAGCTGCATCCAATCCGCTGTCCTATCTGCTTAAATCTACGGACATCGCAGACAAGCAGCAGAGAAGCATTACTGAGGTTAAAAACTCAGACGGAGTTATTCTCGTAGCCCATCGCGGACTGGGCACCGAAGCGCCGGAAAACACTCTGCCTGCCTATGAGCTTGCTGCAAAGAAAGGCTTTAAATATGCCGAGACCGACATTCAGACTACAAAAGACGGGGTCTGGGTTGTCAGCCACGACAGTAACTTAAAGCGCATGACCGACTATGATGGGGAAATTAAAGACATGACCCTCGCCGAGGTTCAGTCCCATCCCATTACCCACGGTGCCAATGTGGACAAATATCCGGGACTTGTTACTCCGACACTTGATGATTTTGTCCGCACCTGCAAGGAAAACGACCTAAACCCGGTCATTGAAATTAAGTGCTATGGCAACCAGCCGTATCAGGCTATTCTGGACACTCTGAACAAGTATGGTATGAAAGACCGCACCATCATTATTTCATTCTATACCCAGCCGCTCGCCGCTATCCGCCAGCTGGATCCGAATATTAAGGAACAGTATCTCTCCAACACCATGAGCAAGCGTGTGGTTCTAAACGCTGCAGTTCTCAAAAACTGCGGCATTGATGTCCTGGGTTATACCATGCTGCTTGACCCCATAGATGCACGAATCGCCCGGAATATTGGCATTGAGACCAACGCCTGGACCATCGACGACCCGACGCTTGGTACTCTGCTTGTCATGCTGGACAACCCACAGTACATTACTACTAATACATTAATGCCGAAGCAGGCATAACGGAAGGATCGAAACTACCATGCTCAGCGAAACCAATATGGACGGCGTGCACGAGATATACCGCGCGCTGCTCTATTCTCCTATTCAGGAGACCGACTTCTCACCGGAGTCTGTAATCCACCCGATTTTTGACACGGCACTTCTCCCCATGCCAGGCGAGAACAACGAAATGAAGACGGTCAATATTCTTCACGACGAGAATTCCCTCCAGGCGATTCAGTCGCAGTATGACGCACAGTTCAGCCGTATGCACTCGCCTCAGTCGGCCATGTTTTTTATGATTCGCACGCCATTCTGGCTGTACTTCCTGAAACAGGCTCAGCCGTATTTGAGTCAGAAGGATTTTTCTGAGTGTCTCGGTGTGGCCTGGACCAGTCTGGACTCTCAGGACAAGAAAAAGATTCCGAAAGTCAGCAGGGAAGAGGCGGCGCAGATGTTCCGCGACGCCAGACCGGAAGATCTCATGGATGAGAACGAGCTGGCTGTCTTCCGGAATCTGCCAGAAGAGTATAAGAACAGAAATGTGCTCGCGTATTTCAACCGCGGCGAGGAGGAGGAGTATGTCATCCTGGACTGAGAGCACTCCCATTATCTTCTTTGATGTGGATGGGACCATTATGGATTCCGACTATACCATTCCGGAATCTGCCATAAAGGCCATCCACATGGCTCGTAAAAACGGGGCGCTGTGTGTCATCTGTTCCGGCCGGCCTTACCTGCATGTGGATCCACAGGTGAAAGCCATCGGGTTCGACGGTTATGTCTGCTCCTGTGGAATGCATGTGTTATTTGGGGACAGAGATCTGTTCCATGCTACGACACCGGTTCCGGTCTGCCACGAGGTTATCCGACTGGCAAGAGCCAGCGACACCGATGTTATTTACGAGAGCGAGAAGGGAATGTTTTTCGATCCGACTCGTCCGCTGAACCCGTATATGAAGGTGTCCAGAGATCATTTCGGGAGTGTCGGCGTTCCTGTGGACGGGGACATTGATGACCCGAACTACGCTTTTGACAAGATCTTCTGCTGGACGAAACCCTCCAATCCGGAGTGGGAACAGTTTATGGACTATTTAAATGCCCATTTTCACCTGATTGGCAGAGAACAGACCACGTTTGAAGTTGTACAGAAAGGTTGCTCAAAGACTACGGGAATTAAACGCCTGTTATCCTATCTTGGGCTGCCGAAAACGAATACCTATGCTGTCGGTGACAGTCTGAATGACCTGGACGTCATGGAGTTCTGTACCCATGGCATTGCCATGGGTAACGGGAAAGAAGAGACCAAAGCTCGCGCGGAATACGTGACTACCGCTTTGAATGACGACGGTATCTGGAATGCGCTGTCTCATTATCATCTGATCTGAACCGTATTTCGAATCAAAAGAGAAACCGGCCTGCCGCGTCATACGGCGGGCCGGTTTCTTTTGATAACAGCAGCTTGAAGATAAAACATAAAACGAAACCCACGCGGATTCCGCGTGGGTCTGTTTATTCGCAATGTTAAATTGACAAATTTGGAGCTTAAAGCATGCCGTGAGCAGCAAGCGCAGCCTTGGTGACAACAGCAAGAACAACGCCGATAACCATACCAATGGTAGAGCCGCAGAGGTTGACAATAAGCTGATACTTCCAGTCGACCTTGTCTTTGTTCTGGATAGGAAGAATAGCATACCATACAGAAGAGAAGACAGAACGCATTGGGTTCATGGACCATCCAGTGTTGCTGTAAGTGAAGGCAATCCAGATGATGCAGCCGAGGGTAATGACAAACTGGCCGGTAATGCCGGTAGAGCCTACGATTCCCGGAAGGGAAGCCTGGTTGTGCATAAGTCCAAGGAACAGGATGTAGATGAACATGCAGGAAGCCATGAGCTCCTGGAGGAAGTTGACCGGAATATCCATTTTAACCGGATATGCGGCAAAGATGCCTCTCTTGGACTCTTCAACAGAATCCTTGAAGTTGTTGAAGAAGAAGATCCAGACGAGAAGAACGGCAATACCTGCAGCAAGGAATTCCATGAGCAGCAGCATACCGAACTGAGCACCTGTAATCTGCTTCATAATCAACAGACCGAGAAGTACGGCCGGGTTGAGTGCGGCAGGTCCGCCGAGTGCGGAAGCGACAACTACGCCGAGTGCAAGTGAAGTACCCCATGCAAAAGCCGCTTCAATGGGCTTAAAGGTTTTAACCCAGGTGTCTTTGAGACCTACCTGTGCACTGTACGCATAACCGCCTGCCAGGAAGATGATCGATCCGAGTAGCTCGGACAGACAGTACAGAACTGACATATAATTCTCCTTTCACACGAATATTCTCCGAAAAGAATCAAAAGGTCTGTCAGTATTTAGACCTTTTGACTAATTTTAACATAGGTATCCGTCTGGTTTCTACCCGAATCGCATAAGAAAGTATACTTTTTAGACATACAGAAGCTTTTTGTTGAAAAACTTATGAATCAGCTTGTTGTATAATATAACAGTACAATTAGGAGAATTGAAGTGGGAAATAATTCTCCACAATTGATTTGGGGGAATCAACAATGAGAAACAGCGGAGTGGACCGCCGGATAATTAAGACCAGGAACGCACTGCACAACGCCATGATTGAGCTCTTAAAGACCACGCGTCTGGAAGATATGACTGTGACCATGCTGTGCAACGAGGCAAAGATCAGCCGGTCAGCCTTCTACGACCATTACTCGGTTCCGGAAGACTGCTTTAATGAAATTGCCATGGAGATGAATGAGAAGATTGTAGAGCAGTTTCAGAAGAACGACATTGTCTCGTTTGAAGAGTTTATTGAACTCTATTTTCAGGCTATTAAAGAACACCAGGCCATTTTCCAGACTCTGTTCGCCATGGACACCCAGAACCCGGCCTTGCAGCAGTCTCTGGAGTTTTACGAAAACTATCTTCACAAGATTGTTCCCGACTATCCATCCGTCTGGTTTCTACCCGAATCGCATAAGAAAGTATACTTTTTAGACATACAGAAGCTTTTTGTTGAAAAACTTATGAATCAGCTTGTTGTATAATATAACAGTACAATTAGGAGAATTGAAGTGGGAAATAATTCTCCACAATTGATTTGGGGGAATCAACAATGAGAAACAGCGGAGTGGACCGCCGGATAATTAAGACCAGGAACGCACTGCACAACGCCATGATTGAGCTCTTAAAGACCACGCGTCTGGAAGATATGACTGTGACCATGCTGTGCAACGAGGCAAAGATCAGCCGGTCAGCCTTCTACGACCATTACTCGGTTCCGGAAGACTGCTTTAATGAAATTGCCATGGAGATGAATGAGAAGATTGTAGAGCAGTTTCAGAAGAACGACATTGTCTCGTTTGAAGAGTTTATTGAACTCTATTTTCAGGCTATTAAAGAACACCAGGCCATTTTCCAGACTCTGTTCGCCATGGACACCCAGAACCCGGCCTTGCAGCAGTCTCTGGAGTTTTACGAAAACTATCTTCACAAGATTGTTCCCGACTATCCATCTTACCCGGACATCTATAAGAAATATCTGCTCTATGGATTCCGCGGTGTTGTCTCTGAGTGGCTGAACGGAGACTGCAAAGGAGATTACCACGAAATTTCCAATATGCAGATTCGGATCTTCAATCTGCTTCGGGACCCATCAGAGTTCAAGTAAGGGGACTGCTTGACAACCTCTTCCAAGAGTGATTAAATAGTATAGTATTAAAAACCGTTGAAGCGGAAATCAAACGGATATGTGCACGTACAGAGAGTCCGGATAGCTGAGAGCCGGACCGAACGCAGTTCCGCAAATGGACCGCCGAGGGCATGATGAAAAGGCTGCATCGCCTGAGTATCTCATGACGTAGGATCTGCGTCAAAGGTCAGGAATATGATGGTATTCCAATGAGAGTGTGGCTCACACAAAGCAAGGTGGCACCACGGGTTTAACCAATAAGGTAACTCGCCCTTGACATTTCGCCGGGATCGGCAGAATGTCAAGGGCTTTTTTCATTCTCGTACCATCCAGCAAAGGAGAGAACATCTTGAAACAGACAACATTGCAGGAGGTCAGACAGCTGGCGGCCGCAAATCCGGAAGCGAAGATGATTCCCATTGCGCGGATCCTGTTCTCCGACATCCGAACCCCGCTGGAAGTGCTTCGGGCACTCATGAACGTCGATGAGCACTGCTTCATTCTGGAGAGTGCGGAAGATAAGCGGAATATGGGGCGATACACGTTTGTCGGCTATGATCCTTCCATGGAACTCATCTGCAAGGACCATGAACTTACCGTCAACGCAGGGGGCACCATCCGGATGCATACCGAACATCCCGGCCAGTATATTAAACAGATTGTCTCAGAGAACCGGTCGGTACGACTTCCCGGACTTCCGCCATTCACCGGCGGTCTGGTCGGCTATTTCTCTTACGACTATATTAAATATGCCGAGCCAACCCTGAAGCTGGTCGAGGGTGAGGACGATTCCTTCCGGGATATGGACCTCATGCTGTTTGACAAGCTCATCTGTTTCGACCACTATGACAAGAAGATTTTCCTCATTGCCAACGTCAAGACCAACAACATTGAGCAAAACTACAACAAAGCACTCATAGAACTTGACAATATGGAGAATCTCATCCGTCACGGCGAGCAGAAGAATCCGGAACCGGGTCATATGACCACACCATTGACTCTGAAATTCAATGAAGAGGAGTACTGCGAGAAGGTAGAGAAGACCAAACATTACATTCGCGAAGGTGATATCTTTCAGCTGGTTCTCTCCAACCCCATGACAGCAGACTATAAAGGGAGCCTGTACAACTGCTACCGGGTCCTCCGTACCACAAACCCGTCTCCTTATATGTTCTACTTTGCCGGTCAGGATGTAGAGATTGCGGGAGCCAGCCCGGAAACTCTGGTCAAGGTCGAGGATGGCGTTATTCGCACATTCCCGCTGGCCGGAACCAGACCGCGCGGAAAGACGGAGGAAGAGGTAGAGAAGACCAAACATTACATTCGCGAAGGTGATATCTTTCAGCTGGTTCTCTCCAACCCCATGACAGCAGACTATAAAGGGAGCCTGTACAACTGCTACCGGGTCCTCCGTACCACAAACCCGTCTCCTTATATGTTCTACTTTGCCGGTCAGGATGTAGAGATTGCGGGAGCCAGCCCGGAAACTCTGGTCAAGGTCGAGGATGGCGTTATTCGCACATTCCCGCTGGCCGGAACCAGACCGCGCGGAAAGACGGAGGAAGAGGATAAGGCTCTGGAGAAAGGACTTCTCACCGACGAGAAAGAGCGTGCAGAGCACAATATGCTGGTTGACCTTGGACGAAACGACCTTGGAAAGTTATGTGAGTTCGGATCTGTCAAGGTTGAGAAGTACATGGAAATTGAGCGCTATTCCCACGTTATGCACATCGGCTCCTGTGTTGTCGGAAAATTAACTCCGGACAAGGATGCCGTGGATGCTGTGGATGCCGCGCTTCCTGCAGGAACCCTCTCTGGTGCACCAAAAATCCGTGCCTGTGAGCTCATTAATGAGCTGGAAGGCGACAAGCGCGGCCTGTACGGCGGGGCCGTCGGCTACATTGACTTCACCGGAAACCTCGACGTGTGTATCGCCATTCGTCTGGCGTTTAAGCACAGCGGAAAAGTTGTGGTCCGGACCGGAGCGGGAATTGTCGCAGACAGTGTTCCAGAAAACGAGTTCGTGGAGTGCCGCAATAAGGCCGCTGCTGTTGTGCAGGCGTTAAATATGGCAGAGGAGATGGATGACGAATGATTTTACTGGTAGATAACTACGATAGCTTCTCGTACAACCTGTACCAGCTGATCGGCACCCTGAACCCGCAGATTACCGTACTCCGCAACGACAAGGCGGATGACACAGCTATTGAGAAAATTCAGCCGGACTCCATCATCCTGAGTCCTGGTCCAGGACGGCCTGCCGATGCAGGATACTGCGAGCATATTGTCTCCACCTATGCCGGCAAAGTTCCGATTTTAGGTGTCTGCCTGGGACATCAGGCCATCTGTGAGGCGTTTGGCGGCAAAATCACCTATGCGCACAAACTTATGCACGGAAAACAGTCCGATGTCATACTCGATTTAACCAGTCCAATTTTTAAAGGCCTTCCGGAAGTCATTCCGGCGGCAAGGTACCACTCTCTGGCGGCGGATGCGGAGACGCTTCCTGACTGCCTGAAGGTTATTGCCAGAACCGCAGATGACGAAGTGATGGCTGTTGAACATAAAGAATATCCCATTTTCGGATTGCAGTTCCACCCGGAGTCCATCATGACCCCGAACGGCAATCAGATTTTAAAGAACTTTCTGGAGGTAGTTCACCATGATTAATGAAGCAATTGTGAAACTGGTCGATAAGAAAGATCTCACCTTCGACGAGGCTGAGCAGGTTCTCGACGAGATTATGAGCGGAAACTGTACCGATGTACAGATTGGTTCTTTCCTCACCGCTCTGGCCTGCAAGGGCGCCACAATTGATGAGATTACCGGCTGTGCCAAAGGTATGCGCAACCACTGCGAGAAATTCCTGAACGACGATGACGTGCTGGAAATTGTCGGAACCGGCGGAGACAAGGCCAATTCCTTCAACATCTCCACAGCGTCTGCTTTCGTCTGCTCTGCTGCCGGTGTCCCGGTTGCCAAACACGGAAACCGGGCCGCAACTTCCAAGTGCGGAACCGCTGACTGCCTGGAAGCTCTCGGTGCCAAGCTCGATCTTCCGGCAGAGAAATCTCAGCAGATCCTGAAGGACATCAACTTCTGCTTCATGTTTGCTCAGAACTACCATCTCTCTATGAAATATGTCGGTCCGGTCCGCAAACAGCTGCCGATTGCTACCGTATTTAATATCCTTGGTCCGCTTACCAACCCGGCAGGCGCTACCATGCAGCTCATGGGCGTCTATGATGAGGCTCTGGTTGAGCCGCTGGCCCGCGTTCTGGTCAACCTCGGCGTAAAGCGCTGCATGGTCGTCTACGGTGAGGACTGCCTGGATGAAATTTCCACCAGTGCTCCGACCAAAGTCTGCGAGTATCTCGGCGACGGCTACAAGACCTATGAGATTACTCCGGAGCAGTTCGGCTTTAAGAGAAGCACCAAGGACGAACTCGTCGGCGGTGAACCGGCTGAAAACGCTCAGATTATCCGCGATATCTTCTCTGGTAAAGAGAAGGGCGCCAAACGTACAGCCGTTCTCCTGAACTCTGCTGCCGGTCTTCGGATTGCCAAAGGCGTCAGCATGGAAGAGGGCCTGAAGATTGCCGCCGAGACCATTGACAGCGGTAAAGCCCAGGAGCAGGTCGATAAATACGTTAAGCTTTCTAACGAGGACTAACTTATGATTTTAGATACTCTTGCGGACTGTACACGCGAGCGGATCGCGTACCAGAAGAGTCAGACTCCGCTGGCCGAAGTGCGGGCCAGGGCCGAGGACATGGATCCGAACACCGGGTTCCCATTCCGTGCGGCTATTGCCCGGCCGGGAATGTCGTTTATCTGTGAATGCAAGAAGGCATCTCCGTCCAAAGGGCTCATTGCGCCGGACTTCCCATATCTGCAGATTGCCAAAGACTATGAGGCAGCCGGTGCCAGCGCTATTTCCTGCCTGACAGAGCCAGAGTACTTTAAAGGCTCGGACAAGTACCTGCAGGAAATTTCTGCGGAGGTCAGCATCCCGGTACTGCGGAAGGATTTCACTATTGACGAGTATATGATTTACCAGGCCAAGCTCTTTGGCGCCAGCGCCGTGCTTCTGATCTGTGCTATTCTGAGCGATTCACAGATGAGTGAGTACCGCGGACTGGCGGAATCGCTCGGACTGGATGCACTGGTAGAAGCCCATGACGAGGAGGAAGTGGCGCGCGCTGATTCTATTGGGGCACGCATTATCGGAGTCAACAACCGTGACCTGAAGACGTTTCATGTAGACATCAACAACTCGGTTCGACTTCGGGAGACCATTCCTGCTGACAAGCTCTATGTCTCCGAGAGCGGAATTCGAAATGCCGATGACGTCGGTGTGCTGTACCGGAATGGGACCAACGCGGTTCTCATTGGCGAGACGCTGATGCGTGCCAAAGACAAGAAAGCCATGCTGGATGAACTTCGGAGTGAGTGCCATGACTAAAGTGAAACTCTGCGGGATGTTTCGGGTGGACGATATTGCCGCCTGCAACCTGCTGAAACCGGACTATGTCGGATTCATCAACCTGTTTCCGAAAAGCCACCGGAACATTGACTTTCAGACGGCGATGATGCTGCGCTCCATGCTGGACGACAGTATTCCATCGGTCGGAGTATTTGTGAACCGGGAAGTCAAAGAGATAACCCCGTACACTCTGGCCAATGTTATTAATGCCATTCAGCTCCATGGTCAGGAGACTAACGAGTATATTAAACAGCTCCGCGCGGTGACCCCGTCCTATGTCCCTATTATTAAGGCCTTTAAGATTCGTTCCGAGGATGATCTGAAAGAGGCGGAAAAGTCACTTGCCGACTATGTCCTGCTGGACAATGGAACGGGAACCGGGGAGACATTTGACTGGAACTTAATTCGGGACTTCCCACGGCCGTATTTCCTGGCAGGAGGCCTGGGACCGGATAATTTGTCCGAGGCGATTGAGCGGTTCCACCCCTACGCTGTAGATATCAGCAGCGGTATTGAGACCAACAAGGTCAAAGATACGGATAAAATGGAACAGTGTGTCAAAATTGTAAGATCATTTGACTAAATTTGATTAATAATTTGAGCAGCCGGCTTTTCCACCGACTGCTTTTTTTAACATTCCTTAAATTATTCTTAAAATTCCTTGTGTTATAGGGTATAACCCGCTAGAATGAGGGTATAGCAAATAGGAGAAAGGAGGGCACCACCGATGATGTTTGAGACATTAGATCAGCTCACGGCGGAACAAATTTTTGAGCAGTCGTTTCAGGTAGAAACGTTTCACTCGGTCAAGGCGACTAATCAGTGGCTGCTTTCCCAGGACAATATCAAAGTTATTTCACTCCAGATTGTCAACCGGACAAACCGGGGTGTGGGTAAGCTGATACCACGACAGATTATGATCGCCTACCGGAAAACTCAGGAGCCGAACGACTTTTACTACGGCGTTTCGGACGGCCTTGAGTACTGCTACGACGGAATGGAGGACCGTTCCATTTCAGAGGTATGGAACGAGCAGTATCCCAAACTCCGTTATGTTATGGACCAGGAGGAACTCTGCAAAGGGTACAGGACGTACCACAGAAAATACTATGTTCTGTATGAGGCTCCCCGGGCAACTGACGGATGTGAGGATGCCGTAGTCAACACCAAAAACATCTTCCACGAGAAGAATGACAGTGGAGATGCTCTCAGGCGGAAACAGTTTGTAATCGCACTGAGCATTATTCTGGGTGTTATTTTTACAGGAATCTGGATGCTTGCGGCCAACAATTATTTTGACGCTTCCAGAACGGTTATTACCATCTGTAAGTTCCTGATGTACTATTTTGATGCAACCCTGGCAGCGGCCTGGGTCTATGGAACGACCAAGTTTATTCGCCGAAGAAGACGTCGTTAAATCAGAAAACCTGACAGGCCGGAGGACTGTGGCTCTCCGGCTGTTTTTGAGTCGATTTTGTGCTATAGTAAAGTTAACTTTTACGAAAGAGAGGTCAGCCCAGGATATGCTCTCAGAAGAGATCATGAGGCAGCTGCGGCCGGTCACCCCGGAAGAGCAGAAGATACTTGACGGAAAGAAAGAAATCGATCGGGATATCTACATGGACAAGGAGACCGGAGATGTCATCCACAGCAGAAAACTGCTGGACAACGGCAAACAGATTGATGTCCGCCTCCACACGCGATTTGCGGCTTTTCCTCCGCACACTCACGACTATGTAGAACTTGTTTATATGTGCAGTGGTTCTACGGTTAACTATGTCAACGGGGAGCGAATTCCTCTGGAACAGGGGGACATCCTGCTGATTGGTAAGGGAGCTACCCATGCTGCGGATGCCGCCGGAATGGATGACATTGCGGTGAACATTATTATTGTTCCGGAATTTCTAAGCTCTACTATGCGCATGATTGGCACGGATAACACACCCATTCATGAATTTATGCTGGACTTTCTGCAGGACGAGCAGAATTCCTCTCCGTATCTGTATTTTCAGGTTGCCGATATTAAGCCCATTCAAAACTGCGTGGAAAATTTAATCTATTCTCTGCTCGGGTCCGCCAGCAATAAACGCAAGGTGAACCGCACGACGCTGGCACTTCTTTTCCTGAATTTAATCAGCAATTCGGACAGACTGGTCAACAAAAATTCCGACAACTCTGCCATGATCTACACACTGCGCTACATAGAAAATCATTATGTAGACGGAACGCTGAATGAACTGGCAGAACAGTTGAACTACGATGCCAGCTGGTTGTCCCGGGAAATTAAGAGCTGGTCCGGAGGCAAGACATTTGTGGAGCTCATTCAGCAGAGACGTCTGGCACAGGCCGTCTTTTATCTGGAAAACACCGATATGAAAATTGATGACATCGGTCACACCATCGGCTATGAGAACCTGAGTTACTTCTACCGGCTGTTTAAGAACACCTATGGGGAATCTCCAAGGGTGTACCGGAAAAACAGAAGACCACAGAAATAAAGCTGAATATACCAGATCAGCCGCCCGAATCTCCGGGCGGCTTTTTCTATGTCATAAGTCAGAAAATTTCTGAATAGTTTCAGTACTAGTGCTCAAAAAAAGACAGAAAAATGGAAATTTTTTGTTCTTTTCTGCTGAGATTGGCTCTGGTAAGATAAACCCAGAAGGGGGAAGATTACTATGAAACGAGCACTTCGCAACGTACTTTCAGCTGCTATGGCGCTTCTGTTGATGGCATGTATTGCTCTGCCGAGTTTTGCGGCGGAGAAACAGCAGAGCCTGACCTTGTCAGATGTCAAGGTCAATTCTGCAAAGAATCCAGTCGGTGTGGACAGGAATGTCTATGTCGGGTGGATTTTAAACAGCGCAGCGAAAGATACCGTTCAGACTGCCTATCAGATCGTTGTGAAGAATGGAAAGAAGACCGCCTATGACAGTGGTAAAGTCAATTCTTCGGATTCCGCTTATGTTCCGGTGAACATGAAACTCAGTCCCATGACCGACTATACTGTAGGGGTTACTTCGTGGGACAACCATGGAAATAAAGCTTCCGGGGAGACAGCATTTTCCAGCGGAAAGGTAAGTTCGTCCTGGAAAGGGAAATGGATTACCGTTCCGGAAACTTATGACCATAATTCTCCGGATTTCCTGTTCCGCAAGAATTTCAACGTAAGTAAGCCAATTAAGAAAGCGGTTCTGTTCAGTACTGCGCTTGGCTGCTATGTGCCGTTTATCAACGGCGCACGGGCTGCTGAAGATTACTTTGCACCTGGCTATACCCAGTACGATCAGAGAATTCAGTACAACACTTATGATGTGACCAGCTATGTCGGCTACGGTAAAAATACTCTGACCACGGAAGTGGCTCCCGGCTGGTACACTGGACGTCTCGGCCTGGTTATGGAAGGAGAGCAGTACGGAAAGGCACGTGCTCTGCTTCAGGAACTGCATATTCTGTATGAGGATGGTACCGAGGATGTGGTTTCGACAGACGGTTCGTGGGAATACAGCCTTGGCGGCCCCCGTCGGTTTACTTCATTTTTTGACGGTGAAAAAGTCGATGCCAGGAAGTCAATCGCCAGCGGTCCGTGGAACAAGGTCTCACTTTATAAAGAGAAGACCCCGAAGATTACGGAAGACACTGGATCGCCGGTGAGAAAAGGGGCAAGGGTCTCCGCCACGAATATCGGCAACGGAATTTATGATTTCGGACGAAACTTTGCCGGAATTATCCACGTGAAGATGCGGGCCAAAGCGGGTAATACGGTTCACATTACCCATGCCGAGCTCCTGAAAGACGGCAAGCTGTACCGCGACAATCTGCGGACAGCAAAAGCGGAGGAGTATTACACGACGAAAGACGGCCAGCAGGACTACGAGCCGTTGTTTACCTACATGGGGTTCCGTTACGCTCAGATTGAGGCGCCGAAAGGTGTGGAAATTCTCGATGTCTATGGAACAGAACTGTTCAGCAGTATGGAAAAGATTGGGGAGTTTGAGACCAATAATCCACTGGTCAACCAGCTGCAGAAGAATATTGAGACCAGCCAGAAGGCAAACTTCGTGGATATTCCGACGGATTGCCCGCAGAGAGATGAACGGTGCGGATGGACGGGAGATATTTCTGCGTTCTCGCCGACCGGAGCTTATAACTACAATATGGACCGGTTTATGACCAAGTGGCTTAGCGATGTTCGTGCCGGTCAGAGCAAAGAGGGCGGCATACAGATTATTACTCCGACTCCGCCGAAAATGGAGGGGACAGCGAATCAGCTGGCTGACTCCGTCTGGGGCGACGTTATTCTGTATGTTCCGTGGAATGTATATGAGAGCACTGGAAATCTGAACATGCTTACGGATAACTACTCCGCAATGAAAAAGTGGGTGAATTTTGCAGTCAGCCTCGCCAAGCAGGGTGAACGTCCGTATATTTGGGAAAATGGACAGCATTTTGGCGACTGGCTGGCACCGGATACAGACCTGCAGGGCGGTATTAAGAGAGCAAACTACACTTCAACTTCATATCTGGCCCATTCTACAGAACTGATGGGACAGATTGCTGAGATTCTTGGCCGCGACTTCGATGCCGCACATTTTCGCCGTGAGAATAAAAAGATAAAAGAGGCCTATCAGAAATATCTGGTCAAAAAAGACGGCCATTTGAAAGAGGATTTCCAGAGCGCCTATGTTCTGGCCCTGGAGTTTAATATGCTGACAAAGGCACAGCGCCCACTGGCTGTAGCTGATCTGGTAAAGAACATTGAGAAGAACGGCAATCATCTGACGACCGGATTTGTGGGAACGCCGTATCTGCTGTACGCGCTGTCTGACAATGGACGGAAAGACAAGGCATATGACCTGTTGTTCCAGGATACCTGCCCAAGCTGGCTGTATGAAGTTAAGGCAGGCGGGACTTCTATCTGGGAGCGCTGGGACGGCCTGAGACCGGATGGCACGGTGAATGTCTCGAATGTCGGATCTGGCAATATGGTTTCGTTTAACCACTATGCTTATGGCTGCGTTGGTGACTGGATGTACCGCAATTCTGCAGGAATTCAGCCGCTGAGCGCCGGGTATAAGAAGATTCGTATTCAGCCGCTTATGGATAAGCGCATGACACATGCCAAGTCTTCGCACAAAACTCCGTATGGTGTTGCTGTGACGGACTGGTCGACCAACAATGGCCATTTCACGATGACGGTCAAGGTTCCGTGCAATACTACTGCTGAAATTGTTCTGCCGAACGGTCAGAAGACCAAGGTGGGGAGCGGAACTTATGAGTTTACGTGTGATGTGAAGTGACGTTGAAAATGCTTGAAAGTGTTTAGATGCGCTTAGACACTGGCGAAAGCAGATGGGAATAAAGAAGCAGGGCCGGGAGGCCCTGCTTTTCTTTCTCCTATACAAAAAAGGTCACTAATTCCGACAATTTCCGACATGTTAAAAATATATCAATCGCCGCATAATGGGAGACAGAAAGACGAGGTGTAGCAATATGTACAGATTCACATTAAACGAGACATCCTTCCACGGCCGCGGAGCCATCAAAGCCATTCCCGAGGAAATTCAGAACCGCGGATTCCACAAGGCGTTCGTCGCAAGCGACCCGGACCTTCTGAAGTTCGGTGTGACCGCTAAGGTCACAGATCTGCTCGACGAGGCGAAGATCCCGTACACCGTTTACAGCGATATTCAGCCAAACCCGACGATTGACAATGTCAAACATGGCGTCCAGGCTTTTAAGGATTCCGGTGCTGACGTTATTGTTGCTATCGGTGGCGGCTCATCCATGGATACGTCCAAGGCAATCGGCATTGTCATTACCAACCCGGAATTCTCCGACATTCGTTCACTGGAAGGAACCGCACCGACGAAACATCCGTCTGTTCCTATTATTGCCGTTCCTACGACAGCCGGTACCGCAGCAGAAGTTACCATCAACTATGTCATTACCGACACAGAGCGTAAACGTAAATTCGTATGTGTTGACACCAATGATATTCCAATCATTGCTGTTGTTGACCCGGACATGATGTCCACTATGCCTAAGGGCCTTACCGCTGCAACAGGCATGGACGCCCTGACCCACGCAATTGAAGGCTACATTACCAAGGGAGCCTGGGTGCTGTCCGATATGTTCCACCTCGAGGCGATTCAGCTTATTTCCAAGAATCTCCGAGCAGCAGTGAACAATGAAACCGAAGGACGCGACGGAATGGCACTTGGCCAGTACATCGCCGGTATGGGATTCTCCAATGTCGGCCTTGGAATTGACCACGCTATGGCTCACACGCTGTCTGCTTACTATGGCACACCGCACGGCAAGGCATGTGCTATTCTTCTTCCGACCGCTATGGAATTCAACGCACCGGTTGCAGGCAAAAAGTACAAGGCTATTGCAAAGGCTATGGGTGTGGAAGGCGTCGACGACATGACACAGGACGAATATGTCAAGGCCGCCATTGACGCAGTTCGCCAGCTTGGAATTGACGTTGGCATTCCGCAGACTCTGAAGGGGATTGTTAACGAAGACGACATTCCGTCTCTGGCAAGAGATGCCAAAAAAGATGCCTGCTATCCGGGCAACCCGCGCGAGGCGAGTGAACAGGATATTGAAGACCTCTACAGAAGTCTCATGAAGTAAGATTCTCCATTTTCCTTATATAAATTTCCTATTCTCAACGAAGAGAGCACCGGTACCAGCCGGTGCTTTTTTCCTGCCTTCTTTTCGACAGATTTATCAATTTTGGACAGTTTTTCAGTCATTCCAAAATCTTAATTATGCAGTTTGAGTGCGATAAGATGGTAGTGAACTTGGGAAAGAAGGTTATTGGAATGAACCAGTATCAAAAAAAAGCTGCAGCCATTCCAATGGAAGACCGACCGATTCCCCGCCGGGAGATCTCCGGACTCGGAAATTTCTTCGGGATCTACGGCGGTGAGCACATCGCAGCGACCGAATTCGTTATCGGCGCAACGATGGTCACCTGGGGTGTCAAGGCATCGGATATTCTGTTGGGGCTGATTATCGGCAACATTCTCGCCACACTGACGTATGCATTTATCTGCGCACCGATTGCTGTGGACACCCGTACCACACTGTATTCTCACATGAAGAAAGTGCTCGGCCCGGTCATTCAGAAAATCTACAACGTCATATGGGGCCTGGCCTCAATAGCCATGGCGGCATCCATGTTGACGGTCTCTGCATCGTCTCTGCGGGAAATTTTCCACATACGACTGCAGACGCACTGGTATCCGACGGACATTAAATATGTCGCCATTGTTATTATTCTCGGTATTATTGTCACGGTTGTCGCGGCGAACGGATTTAACGCGGTAGCCAAATTCTCGTCAGTCTGTGTCCCCTGGATGATTATTGTCTTCCTTGGAGGCTTCTGTGTCGTTGTTCCGGAACTTATTCAGGTCACCGGGGCAGCACCAATCCACAACTTCCATGGATTCATGAACCTCATGAATACCTATGTCTGGAACGGAACTCCGGTCGGTGGAGGACCGCGGTTGAACATATTCCATGTCATTGGCTTTACCTGGATGTGCAACCTTGCCTACCATGGCGGGTGCAACGACATGGCCATGTTCCGCTACGCAAAGAAATCTTCCTATGGCTTTGTAACCGCATACGGCATGTTCATTGGTCACTTTTTCGCATGGGCCAGTGCTGGAATTATGGGTGCCACCGCAGCCATTATTCTCAACAAGTCTCTTCTGGTTCTGGACTCCGGTGCCATTACCAACGCTGTCATGGGCATTACCGGACTCATTGCAGTTGTTGTTGCCGGCTGGACTACAGCAAACCCGAACCTGTACCGCGCAGCGCTGTCTTATGAGACCATCTTTGACAAACTGGGCACGAAGAAACTGACTTACATTATTGGCGCCATTACTACGGTAATTGCCTGCTTCCCGGCAGCGTCAAAAATTACCGTCATTGTCAACGTTATTGTTCTCGTCGTCCCGGCGATTGGCGCTATTGTATTTGCCGAGCACTGGATTATCCCGAAACTTGGCGGTACGCGTTACTGGTCGACATACAAGGGCTGGAAGGTCAACTGGGCCGGCCTTATTACCTGGGTTATCTCTCTTCTGTTTGTCCTGGTCATGACCCTGACCCACGCCATTCATTCGTACTTCCTGTTCCTGCCGAACTACCTGCTCGCCATGGTTCTCTATGTTGTTCTCGCTCTGGCGATGGGCGCGCGGAATGACTACACCGAGCAGAAAGCAGAAGACGAGAAAGTCCAGGAAGCTCTGGACGAACTGGTCAATGCTCCCATTGAGGGCGACAAGTACGAAGATGTTCCGAAACACAAGGCCATTCGCAACACAGTTGCCTGGATTTCCTATGCTATCCTGGCTGCCTTCGCGGTCGTTACTATTCTTGTTGCACCTGGCGTGATCTCTGTAGCAGCCTGGAAAGTGATTTCCGCCTGGATTACTCTCGGATATTTCGTTTTTGGCGGTCTGAAGGCATTCTTTACTTATGGAAACACCAAAAAGGTTCCCGTTGATGTCAACGATATGGATGAAGACTGTGTAGAAAAAATTCACAACAAAGTAGAAGAAGCCGGCGCTTAACGTGTTATAGTAGAGTCAGATAACGCAGATTGTGTCGGAGGGAGGAAACAGTGTGATCTCACAGGATATTCTCGACAGACTCTACCCCGTGACCGATGAGGAACAGAAATTCCTCGATGGAAGCAAGAACATTGACCGCAACCTCTATATGGAGGGGAACGGAAACCAGATTAATAGCAGCAAGCTTCTGGCGACCGGCCGGCAGATTACCATCCGCAAGCACACGCGATTTGTCCATTTCCCCAAACATACCCACGACTATGTTGAAGTCGTCTATATGTGCCACGGCACGACAACCCATTTTGTCAACGGGGACAAAGTTGTGCTGCAGCAGGGTGATCTTCTGTTTATGGGACAGGGCTCGGTTCAGGAAATCCTCCCGGCTGGTATGGATGATATTGCCATCAACTTTATCATCCTTCCAAGTTTCTTTGACACGACACTTGAACTCATAGGGCCGGAAGATACGCCTATGCGCCGTTTTATTGTCGACTGTCTGAAGAGCCAGGATAATCCAACATCCTATCTCTATTTCCATGTCTCCAATGTGGAGTCGGTTCAGAATCTGGTAGAGAATCTGATCCTGTCTCATTCTTTACTTATGGAAACACCAAAAAGGTTCCCGTTGATGTCAACGATATGGATGAAGACTGTGTAGAAAAAATTCACAACAAAGTAGAAGAAGCCGGCGCTTAACGTGTTATAGTAGAGTCAGATAACGCAGATTGTGTCGGAGGGAGGAAACAGTGTGATCTCACAGGATATTCTCGACAGACTCTACCCCGTGACCGATGAGGAACAGAAATTCCTCGATGGAAGCAAGAACATTGACCGCAACCTCTATATGGAGGGGAACGGAAACCAGATTAATAGCAGCAAGCTTCTGGCGACCGGCCGGCAGATTACCATCCGCAAGCACACGCGATTTGTCCATTTCCCCAAACATACCCACGACTATGTTGAAGTCGTCTATATGTGCCACGGCACGACAACCCATTTTGTCAACGGGGACAAAGTTGTGCTGCAGCAGGGTGATCTTCTGTTTATGGGACAGGGCTCGGTTCAGGAAATCCTCCCGGCTGGTATGGATGATATTGCCATCAACTTTATCATCCTTCCAAGTTTCTTTGACACGACACTTGAACTCATAGGGCCGGAAGATACGCCTATGCGCCGTTTTATTGTCGACTGTCTGAAGAGCCAGGATAATCCAACATCCTATCTCTATTTCCATGTCTCCAATGTGGAGTCGGTTCAGAATCTGGTAGAGAATCTGATCCTGTCTCAGTTTGACAATTTTCCGAACCACCGCAGTATCAATCAGACCACGATGGCGCTGCTGTTCCTGAATCTGTTCAACTATACGGATCACCTGGAGTACCAGAACGAAGACGAAGCGGTTATTATGAAAACGCTTCGCTACATTGAAAATCATTATGCAGACGGAAGTCTCACGGAGCTTTCCCGGGAACTGCACTATGACCCGAGCTGGATGTCCCGGGAAATTAAGAAGCGTACCGGGAAAAAGTTTGTAGAGCTTATCCAGCAGAAACGGCTTGCACAGGCCGTGTTCTTCCTGGAAAATACCGATATTAATATTGATGACATTGCGTATCAGATCGGCTATGAAAATCTGAGCTACTTTTACCGCCTGTTCCGCAAAACCTACGGTGTTTCCCCGAAAAAATATCGTCAAGAACACCGAAAGTAAACAGAAACGTTAGCAGGGCCCTGTTCCGGGAGGAACAGGGCCCTGATGCTGTGCAATTCAGGATAGGTTTTTGGTCATTTACAAACATTCAATCGCCGGGAAAATACGGGTAAGATGAAAACAGAAACTTGAAGAGGGGAATGCGAAATGATTCATCTTGCCATTGACATTGGCGCCTCGAGCGGACGACACATTCTCGGAGAGGTCCGGGATGGAAAACTGCAGCTGCAGGAAGTTTACCGCTTTGAAAATAATCTGAAGACTGTAGATGGACATAAGATCTGGAATACTGAAAACCTGGTCAGTCAGGTGAAGGCTGGCATTAAACGGTGCGCAGAGATCGGAAAAATTCCGGACACTGTTGCTATTGACACCTGGGCTGTAGACTATGTTCTTCTGGACGGGGACGGTAAGGAGCTTCTGCCGGTCTATAACTACCGTGACAGTCGAACGGAGAGTGCCGTACCGGACGTAGAAGCAGTTATCCCACAGGATGAGCTCTATCGGCTGACAGGAATTCAGAAACAGAATTTTAATACGATCTATCAGCTGTGGTGCGACAAACAGAGCGGCAAGCTGAACCGGGCCAGGACATTTCTCATGATACCAGAATACCTGTCCTACAAACTGACCGGTGTGGCCGCAAACGAGTATACCAACGCCTCCACAACCGGAATGGTCAATGCAGCAACGCGCAGCTGGGATGACAGCATTATTTCCCGACTCGGATATCCGAAGATCCTCTTCGGTAAGCTGAACCAGCCCGGTACTCTGCTGGGCAGTTTCAGTCAGGAAATGCAGGACTATGCCGGATTCAACGCCCAGGTTGTGTTCGCTCCGAGCCATGATACGGCAAGCGCGGTTGTGGCATCTCCACTGGAAGAGAATGGACTGTATCTCTCCTCGGGCACATGGAGCCTGCTGGGTATGGAAAACCATGAGGCCATTACCTCGGAGCGGGCCCGCCAGGCCAACTTCACGAATGAGGGCGGCATGGAATATCGGTACCGTTTCCTGAAAAACTATATGGGCATGTGGCTCTTCCAGAACATCCGCCGTAACTTAAGCAAGACATACAGCTATGACGACATGATGTTCATGGCGGAAGACAGCAAATACGAAAAGACTTTCAATGTCAACGACCCACGGCTGGTGGCACCGGACAATATGATCGACGCCATTCAGCAGGTGCTCGGAGAATCTCTTCCTCTGGGCGATTTACTGAATAGTACCTACCACTCTCTTGCCGCATCGTACCGTGAAGCCGTGGAAGAGATTGAATCCATAACGGGTAAACAGGCCGCAGCGGTGCACATTGTCGGCGGCGGCTGTCAGGACAAGTATCTGAATGCTCTGACGGCAAACTATACCGGGAAACCGGTCACGGCAGGGCCGGTTGAGGCAACAGCCACCGGTAATCTCGTGGCACAGCTTGTGTACAGCGGCGAATGTGCCGATGTGGACGAGGCCCGGAAGCTCATCCGGAAATCGTTTTCCATTCAAGAGGTATAATTGATTCTATTAGATAGTTAATAGCGTATGAAAAAAAGCC